>CAYTBM010000175.1:0-6886 GCA_964436025.1 uncultured Anaerolineaceae bacterium | reverse complement strand
GTTGACACTTACGTAAGTATTGGCTAACACTATGCGCTCATGGAAACCGCCATCCAGGCCATCGCCGAGCCGCGCCGTCGCGAGATCCTGCGCATCGTCTGGCGATCGGAACTGCCCGCGGGCGAGATCGCTAGACGGTTCGAAGGGCAGGTGACGCGGCCCGCCATCTCGCAGCACCTCCGCGTCCTGCTCGATGCCGGGCTGGTGAGCGAACGCCGCGACGGCACCCGGCGGCTGTATCGAGCCCGCCCGGAGGGCCTCGCCGAGCTCCGCGCCTACCTCGAAGACCTCTGGGACACGGGGCTCGAGCGATTGAAAGCGGCGGCCGAAATGGAAGCGTCGAAAGGAGACCACCGATGACCCAGGCACCCACAACCGCCTCGGCAATCGAACGAGAGCTGCAAATCGCCGCACCGCCGGAGACCGTCTGGCGTTACTTCACCGAACCCGAGCGCATGGTCCAGTGGATGGGCCGTTCGGCCGAGGCTCAGGCGATGCCCGGCGGAGATCTGCGCGTGGATTACAACGGCTTTGACCGCATGCGCGGGACGTTCCTGGAGCTGGTGCCGCACTCCCGCATCGTCTTCAGTTGGGGCTGGGAAACGCTTGGCGATCAGACGCCGCCGGGCGCTTCGCGCGTGGAAGTGACGCTCACGCCGCACGCGGGCGGGACAAAGCTGCGCCTGGTGCACAGCGGCCTCGAAGCGCACGAGGCGGAGAGCCACGCGCAGGGCTGGGACCTGTTCCTGCCGTTCCTTGCGGGCGCAGCCGAGAGCGGCGCCGCCGCCCAGCCACCGCGAGAACCATTGACCGCGAGCGAAGAGCTCGCGTCCAAACTGAATGCGACCCTCTGCGAGCTGCGCTACCTGCTTGAAGGCATCGACGAGCGGTCCTGGAGCCTGCGCTGCCCCGGCACCGGCTGGACGGTGGGGGGCAACGCGGCGCATGCCGTTGGCCACCTCGCCCTCGCGCATTTCGCGGCCCAGACGGCCCGCGGCGAACGCGGCCAGCTCGCCGGCTTCACCGCCGATGGACTGAACGCGTTCAACGAGAGCATGCGGCCGGAGAACGAAGCCGCTGAGCGGTCAGCCGTGCTCAGCCGGCTGAAGTCGGAAGGCCAGGATGCCGTCGAAGCGGTCAAAGCGATCCCGCCGGAGACGCTCGGCCGCGGCCAGCAGATGGCCTTCGCCGGGGGCGCCGAACTCTCGGCCGCGGCAATCCTGCAAGGGCCGCTGCTGACCGACATCACCGCCCACATCGCGGACATCCGAGCGGCGCTGGCCGTCTAAGCGTTTAGCCGGGGCTGCCGGCGTTCGGACGGTCGCCGGCGGCCCACTTTTCGAATCGCGGCCATGTGTCCGCCGTGCCCCAGCCCTCCCAGACCGTGTGCAGGGCACGTTCGACCTCCAGCCGGAAGAGTGCCTCGAAATCGTGCCCGCCGAGACGGCCGCCACTGGCTTCGCGGACTGCGGCACGCTCAGCCGGGTCGGCGCTTTCGACGGCGGGGCCGGTGACGTAGAACTCTTCGCCGCCTTCTGGGGCGGCGGAACTGTGCAGCGCGTAGCGGCCGTCGCGCCTCAGGTCGTGGTACTTCCAGCCCAGGTTCACCACGAAGACGTACAGCCCGCCCGGCGCCAGTACCGGCACCACGGGGTGGACCCGCGGCCCGCCGTCCTTCCGAACCGTCGCCAGGTAGGCGATGCCCTGGCCCTCCCGCAGCAGCCTTGCGCCGGCCCCGGCGATGTCCCGTGCTTCTTCGGCCAGTCGCAGCCAGCTCACTTTGCCGCAGTCCAGTGAAACTTTCGCGGCGGCGTCCAGGGTTTGCCAGGCTCGCGTTTCTCATAGAGTGCGAGCCATGCCCGGTCGAAGAGGAACTCGAACGTCCACTCGTCGCCGCTGCTGACGGCGCCGGTCGCATGGTAGACGTCGGCGATGCGCTCAATTTCCTCCTCGTCGTCCAGGATGCGCACCTGCCGGCCGGCGACCATGAACTCGTCGTCCCGGTCTTCCGGCTGGCAGGCGTGGATGGCGAAAGCGCCGTTCTCCGCCAGGTCGCGTCGCTTCGGCGAATCGATGATCCGCCCGAAGATGCCGCCCTCTGTGACAATCGGGCAGAACGGGTGCAGGCGCAGCCCGCCGTCGCCGCGCTTCGTGGCGAGGAAGCCGAGGCCGACGCCGTACTGGTAGATCAGCGCGCGTCCGTCGCGGGCGATATCGGGTGCTTCGCGCTCCAGGTCAGACCAGCGGGCCATGGGCCACCTCCAACGGGGCGCGGATAGTCTGCCCGAAACGCGACATCTGGTGTCGAGTTGCCGCGTGCACGTTCACGGCTCGATGAAGAGCACCTGTTCCGGCGCCGAGCCGATGCCAGTGCTCAGCACGATTCCGGAGCCCGCCCCGGCGGCCGAATCGATTGCCCCCTGCGGCGTCAGGATGGTGACCAGTTTCCAGCCGGCGGTGTCGCGGTTGAGCCGTACGAGGGACCCGCACAGCAGCCCAGAGCCCGAAGCGAGTCCGGAAAACCATTCGGTCGCCCGGGACACGCATTCCCCGAAACGGCTCACCGCCAGGAGGTTCCCGTTGCGCGCGTCGAGGACGCTGAGCGAGCCCGTGTTCGTCCCGGCGATGACCGCGTTGGCGGTGATCCCCGGGAAGAAGGATGTGCCTCCCTCCGGCACGGTTGCCGACCAGCGGGGGTCCCCGGTGGTCAGGTCAAAGGCTTGAAGCGAGGCGCCGGGCACGACGAGCAGGCTGCCTTCCACGGCGGGCGGAGAGGATGCTTCGAGCGGCTTACGCCAGCGTTCCTTTCCCGTGCGCGGTTCGATAATCACGGTGTCGCCGCCGCCGGACGGAGAGGATGAGGACACCGCCACGAAGCCGCCCATCAGCAAGCTCTCGACCGCGAAGAACGCGTTGAACGAACCAACAGTCGCCTTCCAGATCACGGTGCCGCTCGCCGGATCAATGCCCCAGACGCGGCCGCCGAGGCGCGTCTTGTCCACTAACCCGTTCGGGCCCCAGGTCTCGGGGTCGGCATCGGCGACCACGAGCACGCCCGCGGCCTGGGCCACCTGGAAGGGGATGCCATCGAACGGCAGCCGCCAGCGTTCCGCGCCGGTGACCTCGTCCCACGCGAGCACAGTGCCGTCGCCGGTGCCCGCTGCGACCACGCCGCCCGCGAACGCCGCCGGGAAGGCCTGCGTCGGCGTGTCATGACGCCACAGTTGGGTGCCGGTCGCCGCGTCGAGCAGCGCCACGCCACCGGGCCGCGGGTCGAAATTCCCCGGCCCCTGGTAGAGACCACCGTACGAAGCAGCGACCTTTGAGCCGCTGGCGCGCACCCAGATGACCACGTCGAACAGGCCGGAGTCCCAGCGCCAGCGGACCGTCACTTGCTTGCCCGACTCGCCGCGCGCGATGGTCGGGATTTGTGTCGGAGTCGGCGGCCCTGGAACCGTCGCGGTCGCCGGTACGGTCGAAACTGTCGGCGAGACGGCCGAGGTTCTGCCCCGTTCCTCGCCGCGGTCGCTGCACCCGGCGATGGAGAGGGCGAAGGCACCGAGAACGGCCACGAACATCCGCTTCATCATTCGAGGATAACGCTGCCCGGCCGGGTGAAGTTCCGCCTTACCGCGCGGCCACTCCGGCCTCCACCAGGAACCTGGCCACTTCCTCTTTGAAGCGCGGGCTGCGCACGGCGCTGATGTGGCCTTCGTAGGGCAGCGGGACGAACTTCGCGCCCGGGATGATGCCCGCCAATGACTTTGCGGGTTCGTAGAACACATCCAGCGTGCCCGCGGCCACAAGCACCGGCCGGGTCACTTTGGCCAGTCCCTCGATATCCAGCGGCCGGCCGTTCCTAAACACGCCACGGTAGAATGCGTCGATCGCGAGGGGATCGAAGCGCGAGATGTAGCTGGCGAGGAAGCGGACCTGCGCGCCCAGGGGCCTGCGCGGCGCCTCGCTGCGCTTGTGCTGCCGTTCCAGGCTGAAGCGGCCGCGGTTCTTGGGGAAGTAACTCCCCATGCCGCCGATGACCGCAGCCGAGACGCGGTTGGGTTGCGTGAGCAGCAATTCCATCGTGACGAGCCCGCCCATGGAGTAGCCAACCAGCGCGGAGTGCTCGACGCCCTCCGTCTCCATCACGGCCAGGACATCGGAAGCCAGGGCCGACAGCGAGTAGCGGCCGGAGGAGTACGGCTTTTCGCTGCGCCCGTGGCCTCGCAGGTCCGGGATGAGCAGCGTGTTGCGCCCCGCGAGGTATTCCGCCCAGCCGGACGCGATCCAGTTGGAGTACCCGCTTGCCGTGTAGCCGTGGATCAGGACGATGGGCGGCCCGCTGCCGATGACCTTGTAGCTGATGCGGACTCCACTTCGGCGCGTCTGGGGCATAGATCCACTGTAGCCCGCCGCGGGCACAAATCCGAAGCGCGCAGGCAGCAAGCGCTGCGATGCATGAGCAACCACCGCCTCGAAGCACCTTGAGATCCCGAGACCGCGTAATCCGGGTGAAGCGTTTCCACGCGGGCGGGCTTCTCGAACGAACTCCTTTGCAGGTTCAACCCGATTCGCTAGGCTGGCGGCGAATGAACTGGCAACAACGCCAACAGGCGAACCGGGACGCCATCCGCCACGCGGAATACCAGACAACGCGGCGGCGGCAGGACTTCGCCCTCAAGCAGCAGTTCGAAAAAGGCAGCTACCGGGTTGCGCTCCGCAAGTTCTGGGCGCTCCAGTGGCGCGTCAAGTACATGCTGTTCCTGGTAGCCGGGGGCGGTATCGGCGCGACGTACTTCCGGGCGCCGCACCAGTTCGACCGTGCCCTCTATCTCATTCGCCAGGGCGGGTTCTACGCGCTCATGACGGCCGCCCCCGTCACCGTGGGTTTGTACGGATTCGGGATCTGGCGCTGGCTGCAGTACAAGGTTGGTTTCGGTCTGTACTACATGACCATGCTTGGCATTGGCGGGGGCGCGGCCGCGACGCGGGTGAACAGCCTTTCCCACGGCGCGGAATACATGAAGTGGGCCATGATCGTGTCGTGGGTGTTCGGCGGGGTGGGCCTTGTCGTCGGCGTCATCCGCTGGATCGTGCGCCGTTCGCGCAAACAACGCGCCCAGCCCGAGCTCGAACCCGCCTGATCCACCCGCCGGAACGTGGTCAGGCTCTTGGTTCGAGCACCATCACGGTCAGGTCCTGGGGAAGGCTGGAGCGGCTGACGGTCACCTTCGCGAGAGGTTCTGGGCGGCTGCCCGTCTCCTTCAGGAAGGCTTCCAGCGGCTCGAGCGGCAACGGCTCGCCGCCCGTCTTGTAATTCATCGGGATGACCACGCTGGGGTCGATCTTGGTCATGAGGTCTGCCGCCAGGTTTGGGGCGAGGGCGTTGTTTCCGCCAACCGGGAGCAACAGCACATCGACTCCCTTGAAGTCTTCCAACGAGACGTTGCTGGCGAGGCCGAGGTGCCCCACGCGGATGCCGTCAATCTCGCTGATGAACATCACGTTGCGCGCGCCGTCGCTCCGCTTGTTCGCGACTCCGGTGACGAGAATGCCACCGATTTCGTACTCGCCGGGCGCGTCCAGCACCATCGGGTTCCCGCCGATGCCGGCGCTGTATGAATAGCCGGGCTCATCGCGCCGGCTGACGGTGACGATTTCCGCTGTCTGCTTGCCGAGGCTGAAGCCGCTGTCCGGCGGGCAAGGGTCAGTGATGACCGATCCGTCGCGGCCCTTGAGCCGAAAACAGTTCCGCCCGAGATACGTGATTTCAATTGGCACGATGCCATCGTACCGCGCGGAGGGGTAAGAAGCGAGATATTGCTAGGGCCAGTGAGCAGTTCGCGCTATTCGAGTTCTTCGTCCAGGAACTCATCGTCATCGGCGCGGCGGCGCCAGAACATGACCGCGCCAACAAGCGCGCCGAGCAAGGCGAAAATGCCCAGGAACTTTTTCACGGAGAACCTCCAGGGCCCGGTTGCCCGGACAAGCCCAGTATAGGAGGCCCGGGGGAGATGGGTGAAGGGAGCGGCAGGTCGCCGCTCCCACGCCCCTACTGGCGTTGCTGCTGGCCGTACTGGCCGCCACCCTGTTGGCCGCCTTGCTGGCTGCCGTGCTGTTCGCGGTTGTGCTGGTTGTACTGATCCTGGCTCATGAAGTCGCGGTTGCAACGGTCACAGTGCCAATTGTTCTCAGCCATCACTGGCCTCCTTCTGCCCGGCGCTCGGACGCCCGCGGCATCCTTCCACGCTAGTCCGCCGGCCTTGCGAAAGCGCAAATTTCCGGGGTGAGGGGTTGCGGACGACTCGCGTGTTCCCCCCTCTGTACATGCAGTTGACCCACCCGCCGCAGACCGCCCCCCGCAGCCGCCCGATGCGCCTGGCCATGACACAATGCGCGTCCGCGAAATCGCCCTGGAGCCCGTCATGAGTCGAACCGTGTACGTCGTGCCACACTGCCACTGGGACCGCGAGTGGTACCAGCCGCATGAGCTGTTCCGCTGGCGGCTCGTCCAGATGATCGACGAATTGCTCGATTACATGGAGGCGCACCCGGAGTACCGCTGTTTCAACCTGGACGGCCAGAGCATCGTCATCGACGACTACCTGGACCTTCGCCCGGAGAACGAGGGCCGCCTGAAGGCACTGATTCATGCCGGGCGCATCGTCATCGGCCCCTGGTGGGTGCAGCCGGACGAATTCCTGCCGAGCGGCGAATCCCACGTCCGCAGCTTCCAGAAGGGCATCCGTTTCGCTGACCGGCTGGGCGGTTCGCTGAGAGTTGGGCACTGCGCGGACCAGTTTGGCCACATCGCACAGATGCCTCAGCTCATGAAGCAGCTCGGCCTGACCAGCGCCTGCCTCTGGCGGGGCGTCTCCGACGCCATCCC
>CAYTBM010000174.1:0-6900 GCA_964436025.1 uncultured Anaerolineaceae bacterium | reverse complement strand
GAAGACATCATTCGACACGAGCGGGAGCGGCCCGGCCGGCCCCCGACCCGGCTCATCGCCTGAAGGCGATATCCCGCCCTTTCGCCCTGCTCACTGGGGACCCAAGGACCATGCCCGCGGGCAATCGTCCACGGACAATGGCGTCAGCGGGAAGCACCCATGCGCCCGCAAGTCCATTTCGAGGATACGGCGATGCCGGTTACCCGAGGGCAGAATCAACCAGTCAACCAGCCTGTTCCCGCCCACCGGCGAGACACCATCGTGCCGGATGCAGGCGAGGACCCTTACCGCTTCCTCCAGCACTTCCCTGATGGGACGGCCTGTCCCGAATGCCGCGCTGTCTATGCTCGCGGCCGCTGGACGTGGCACTCCGAGACAGCCGCGCCGCCGAAATTGGCGCTCTGCCCGGCCTGCCTGCGCATCCGCGACGGCTACTGCGCGGGCGAGCTGCGCGTGTCCGGCGCGTTCGCACGAGACCACCGCGCCGCGATCGACGAAGTCATCGAAGCGGAAGCCAGGGTAGAGACCGAGGAACACGCGCTGAACCGCATCGCTCGCGTCGACGACGAAGACTCCGGTTTTCGGATCGTCACGACGGACGTGCATCTCGCCCGCAGGCTCGGCGAGGCGTTGCACCGCGCGTTCGGCGGCGAGCTCACGGTCCAGTACCCTCCAGGCGATGAAACAGTCCGCGTCGGCTGGGAACGGTCCGAGTCGCACGCTCCGCCGCCGGCGCCCACCGTGGCCCGCATCCCCGTGGAGGTGGTCGGCAAGGGCTTCGAACAGACTCCCGAAGTCGACGCACTGATCAACGAGCGGATCGACCGGTTGCGCCGCTTCTGGGACCAGATCCTCGCCTGCCGCGTAACTATCGAGGGCCACGATGCTCATCACCGGCGCGGCGGCCCCTACGCAGTGATGCTCAGACTCGAGATCCCAGGGTCCGACATCGTCGTCAGCCACCAGTCCGCCCGGGATCTGCGCGTCGCTATCCGGTTCGCGTTCGAGGCCGCTCACCGGCAGTTGGAGGACCATCTCCGCAGGCTAAGGGGCCAACCCCTGCGCGAAGATCAGCGCCAGTTCGGGAGGATCCTGCACCTCGCGCCGGGAGACGACTTTGGCTTCCTCGTCGCCGAGGACGGCGCCGAGGTGTACTTCCATCGTAACAGCGTCCTAGGCGCCCGCTTCGAGTTGCTGGGTGAAGGCGAGTCAGTGCGATTCGTCGCCGAACCCGGCGACAAGGGTCTCCAGGCGAGCAGCGTCTTCGTGAGGCGGATGAACGACTGAACGGCCAGACGGCAGGCGGGCACGCTCTTCTCTGTGACCGCCTGCCGTGTACGATTCCGGCACTTTCGCTGGAGCAAGCGCATTGGACCCAAAACTCATCGACCTGTTCAGCCTGGAGGGCAAAGTAGCGCTTGTCACGGGCGCATCCAGTGGCCTCGGTGTCGCGTTTACCCGCGGCCTTGCCCGCGCCGGAGCGAATGTCGTCGTCACGGCCCGCCGCCAGGAACTGATCGACCACACCGCCGAGATGGTGCGCGGCTTCGGGGGCAAGGCGCTCGCTATCTCCGCTGACATCACGGACGAAGCCCAATTCGAGTCCCTGTTCGAGCGAGCGATCGCAGAGTTCGGCCGCCTGGACATCATGGTCAACAACGCGGGTTACACCGACCGCTCGGGGCTGCGCCACGACCTCGGCAGCATGAAGCGCATGCGCTCGATCGTGGAGCTGGACCTGCTGGCGACGATCAACGGCTGCCGCCTCGCCGGAAAGCAAATGCTCGCCCAGGGCGGGGGCGGCGTGATGATCAACATCAGCTCTATCCTCGGTCGCGTGGGCAGCGAATTCCGGGCGGCGTCGTATCACGCGGCGAAGGGCGGCGTCGATGCGCTAACGCGAGTGCTGGCGCTGGAATACGCCCGCGAAGGCATCAGGGTAAATGCCATAGCGCCGTCCTACTTCGACGGCACGGAGCTGATGGACAAAGTGTTCGAAGCTACCCCGGCAACCCGCGACTACAGCATCTCGCGTACGCCCATGGGCCGACTTGGCCAGCCGGAAGACCTCGAGGGCGCGATCGTCTACCTCGCCAGCGACGCCGCCCGCTTCGTCACCGGCCACATCCTCTACGTGGACGGCGGCTGGACCGCCGGCGGCGGCTATCACCAGCTGCCGCCGATGTGGGAATCAACCCCTGGACACCAGCAACTCCAATGAGCCTCGGCGCGCTCATCGTCATCACGCTCCGGCTGCTCGTGCCGCTGCTGATCTTCAAGAAGAACCTCACAGGCGGCGTCCTCGCCATGCTCGTCGACGGCGTCGACGTGATTCTCATCGACCTGATGCACCTCGGCGGCTTCGGTGGCCATTACCACCAGATCGACAAGGTGCTGGACACCTATTACCTCTCATTCGAATTCCTCGTCGCCAGCCGCTGGGCGAACAACTACGAACGACTGCCCACGCTCATCCTCTTCGGCTACCGCATGATCGGCGTCGTGCTCTTCGAGGTTACCCAGGAGCGCATCGTCCTGTTCATCTTCCCCAACATGTTTGAGAACTGGTGGCTGTACGTCGTGGCCGTCCGCGCCTGGCACGCGCAGTGGACACCGCAGTCATGGCGTGGCGTGGCAGTGCCGATGATTATCCTGTTCATCCCGAAGATGGCGCAGGAGTACCTTCTGCACTTTGCCGAAGCCCAGCCCTGGAACTGGTTCAAGAGGCACTTCTGGGACCCGTAGCGGCCGTGTGGCCCGTCGCCGCCCCTCAACCGCCCTTGCTGGCACCCGTGATGTCTGCCATCAGCGTCAGCGCCTCGCGCTGGCGGCTCTGCACCATCATCGTGGTCACGCCCGCGTCTTCCCACGCCCTGTAGCGCTCCTTGATGCGGGCCACGGGGCCCACCAGCGACATTTCGTCTACCAGTTCGTCCGGTACCGCTTCGGTCGCCTCTTGCTTACGCCCGGAGAGATACAGCTCCTGGATCTTCGCCGCCGCCTCCGCGTAGCCGTACTTGATCGCCATCTCGTTGTGGAAATTCTTCTCTTTCGCGCCCATGCCACCCATGTAGAGCGCCAGGTTGGGCTTCTGCAGCGTCAGCAGCGCCTTCACATCATCCCCGATCGCCACCGTGCAGCCGGCAGCAATGTCGAAGTCTTTGTAACTCTTGCCGTTGCCCGCGCGCTTGAACCCCTCCTCCAGGGCCGGCCGGAAGAGGCCCATCCGCTTCGGCGAGAACCAGATCGGCAGCCAGCCATCGGCCAGTTCGGCTGTATTCCGGATGTTGATCGGCCCCATCGTCGCCAGGTACACGGGAAGCTGCCGCCCGTGAAGGATGCTCTTTAGTGGCTTGCCCAACCCCGTCGCGCCGGGGCCGGTGTACGGTAGCTGGTATTCCTGTCCGTGATACTCGACCGGCTCTTCGCGCGCCCAGATCTTCCTCAGAATTTCAACGTACTCTCGCGTCCGCGCAGCGGGCTTGCCGTAGGGCACGCCGTGCCAGCCCTCAACCACCTGAGGGCCGCTCAGGCCCAGGCCCACGAGCGCCCGGCCGCCCGAAATCGCGTCAAGCGTGGACATGGTCATCGCGCACATCGCCGGCGTGCGGCCCGGGATCTGCATGATGCTCGTGCCGAGCTTGATCTTCGTGGTCAAGGCCGCAATGTATGCCAGCGGGGTCACCGCATCCGAGCCGTAAGCCTCCGCTGTCCAGATCGAGTCGTACCCCAGGCGCTCAACGTCGTGCACGAAATCCATGTCGATGCGCATCGATGCGCCGGAGTAGCCGATACCCGTAGCGAGCTTCATGTGGTTTCTCTTAGTCGGTGAAGTTAGGTTTCAGGCGGAGAAGCGATAGCCTTTGCCGCGGATCGTCTGGATCTGGTCCGAACTCCCCAGGACATCGCGCAGCTTCCGCCGCAGATTGCTTACGTGCGCACGCACGAGGGTGCTCGCGCCCGCCGCGTCGTGGTACTGCCAGACGTCTACGAGCAGGTCCCGGGGATGGAGGATCTCGCCCTCGTGCTCCATCAAGTAGGCCAGCAGCGTCGCCTCGATGTTCGTCAGGTGCGCCTCCCGGCCGGCGCAACGCAGCGTGTTCGATGACAGGTCAAGGTCGATCCCCGGTTCACGACCGTCCCGGCGCGGGTGCCCAACACGCTCTCTTAGCGCTTCGCCCAGGGCCTCGATGGGAAATGGCTTCTTGATAACTGCGCCTTCCAGCCGGAAGTGCGGGCGTCGTGTGCCCTTATGCAGCAAGTAAACCATCGCCGGCGCCGCCGACCGGTATGCCGTCGCAATCCACTGGTTGAATTGCGCGAAGTTGGCTCCATCCTCTCCTCGAGGAAGCCCTTGCACATCCGTGATGATGGCGTCATGCCGATAGTTCGCGAGGTGCTCGATTGCGGAGTCGTAGTTGCTCGCCGTCGCCGTGTCATATCCGCGGTCACGCAGGTACTCGGTCACGGCGGCGCGCATTCGAGGCTCTCGGCTGATAACGAAAACGGATGTCATCGCACGTCCGGATTTCGAGGTTAAGGAAGGCGTTGTGGCATCTTCGTGACGTGGCGAAGCGGTGTCAAGCAAAATCGGCGCCCCCTTCAGACATAAGCGCGTGAACTTCTCGTTGTTCGTCGCCTGGCTCCGGAATGACGATTCCAGCGGCCGGGGGCAGGCCGCTTGTAGTCGTTTCGGATAGGCTCGGCCCGCCGCTACTGCGTCCGGACCAGCTTGTAGGTTACATCCTGGACACCGTTGATGCGGGCCTGGACAAGGCGATTCGGACTTTGCACGTCTACCCACGCGAACTGCGTCACGGTCCCCGTGCTGATTCGCACCTTCCAGGCGGTGAATTCGCCGGCAGGCACTTTCACGCGCTCTTGCTTCTCCACCTTCAACTGGACCCAGAATGTTTGTCCGGTGCCCGCGCTGATGTTTTGGTACGTGCCTTCGTAACCTTCACGCAGTTCGATCCCGCGGACAAGCCACAACAGCGACTCGTCATCGTAGTAGCCGGGATTGGGGCTGTTGCTGTCGGGCTGCGGGAGGTCTCGCTCAGTCTGGCGCGTTTTCCCGTTCTCGTCCGAGACGAACGTCACTGTCGACTCGTGATAGGTGCTGGTGAACGAAACCGTGCTGTCCTTCCGCTGAGACGTACGCTGAGACTCGATCGGCTTCAGCGTGGCCGCTTCCACGACCACGGTGCCGTCGTCGCGGTTCTCGCCGTCGCCGCAGAGCCGGTTCAGGCGGGTGTTCGTGCCGCTGTCGTTGAGCTTCGTTTCCAGCGTGCAGGTGCCGTAGAGCTCGTCGTTCTCGATCACCAGGTTGTATTCGCTGGACTCATTGGCTGTCCAGGGTGGGCCGACGAACACCTTCGTCAGCGTTTTTTCATTGCTCGACGCACACGAGGAGAGAAGGATGGCGCCCGCTGCGGCGCACGCGATCAGGGCGGCGGTGGTTTTCAAACGGTGGCTGCTCCCACGGCGGCCTGGATCCTGCCCAGGGCGTCGTTGATGTCCGCTCGCGAAATGTTCAGGTGCGTCACAAGCCGCATCCTCGCGGCGCCAAACGCGACGGCGAGCACGCCTTCTCGCTCGAACGCCGAAAGCCATTGGCCCAGCGAACCGCGCACAATATCGACGACGACGATGTTGGTTTCCGGCGTGTTCGGGCGGAATGGGCCGAGTTCCCGCAGGCCATCGGCCAGTACCCTGGCGTTTTCGTGGTCTTCAGCCAGCCGGGAGACATTGTTATCGAGCGCGTAGAGGCCGGCGGCGGCGATGATGCCGACCTGGCGCATCCCGCCCCCGAGCATTTTCCGGTTGCGCCGCGCCCGTTCGACGAATTCCGCGGGGCCGCACAGTAACGAACCGACGGGGCACCCAAGGCCCTTCGAAAGGCAGAAGGAAACGGTGTCGCAGTCAGCGGCGATTTCGCGGGGAGTCACGCCCATCCCCGCCGCTGCGTTGAACACCCGGGCGCCATCGAGGTGCACGCGCATCCCATGGTTGTGCGCGACAGCCGCCAGTTCTGCCACGCGGCTCACGGGAAGGGCCGAACCGCCGCAGCGATTGTGGGTGTTCTCCAGGCACAGCAACGTCGAACCGGGCGAGTGAAGGTTCTCCATTCGGATCGCGCCCGCGACTGCCGCCGGCTCAATCCCGCCATCGTCCAGGTTAGGAAGCGCTCGCGTAATGACGCCGCCAAGCCGGGCGGCGCCCGCCAGTTCGTACTGGAAGATGTGGCATTGGTCGCCGAGGATGATCTCGTCGCCGGGTTTGGTGTGCGTGAGGACCGAGACGAGGTTCGCCATCGTGCCGCTCGGGACGAACAGCGCCGCTTCCTTGCCAACAACAGCCGCGGCTCGCTCTTCGAGCAGGTTCACGGTCGGGTCGTCGCCGAACACGTCATCGCCAACGGGCGCTGCGGCCATCGCCGCGCGCATCGCATCCGAAGGCCGGGAAACCGTATCGCTGCGCAGGTCAATCACGCCATTCATATGCGCTGCCGTTCCCAGATGGTCTGGTAGTGGTCCGCGCCGCGAATGGCCCCCATCACTTCCTTGCGCTCGAGCTGGATCAGTTCCTCCATCGCCCTGCCGCACTCGTCGGTCGTCTCGTCGCTGCCGAGCGCTGAGACGCGGTCCACCAGGCGCTGCCAGACTCCCGACGCCAGCATCACCGGCACAGACCGGGGCCACTGGAACGATGGCAGCCGCTCGGGCATCGGCAGTTCTGGCCGCAGGCGTTTGATGGAACGGAACCTGTCTTCAATCGATTCCGCCCGCGGCACCACCCTGATCATCGGGCCAACCTCCCGCGTCGTCCGGAAATCAACCAGCAATCGCCGGTCAATCAGGTGAAAGCGGACCACCAGCACGTCAGCGGAATCGATCACCC
>CAYTBM010000173.1:0-6911 GCA_964436025.1 uncultured Anaerolineaceae bacterium | reverse complement strand
CCCTCCGGGAAGGTGTACGTGATGAAAGCGGGTGACACACTTTCCGCCGTGGCAGCTTCCTATGGTGTGACGGTGGACGACCTCCTGGCGGCGAACCCGGGGCTGAATCCCAACGCCATCGCCGTCGGCACCGAGATCAAGATCCCATGAACTGGCAAGACGACCCGGAAATTGTCCGTCTTTCGCACCAGGGAAGCGTGCGGGGAAGGCTGCTCCGCTCGGTCATCCTCTGGGGTCCGTTCTTCATTGCCTCGCTCGCGGGACTGCTGTTCTTCACCTTCGACCGCGCATTCCTCGGCGGCGACCACGGAGGGACCTGGTTCCTGGTCATCGTCCTCCTGGTGCTCACCGTCCTTTTCGGCTTCCAGTCCGTGCAGTCGTTTTTGGATTACATCGGCGACCCGAGGGTGGAGAGCGGCTTCGTCACCCGGCGCTGGTCCCGGAGCGACTCGCTGGTCATCAAGGCGCACTACATGCGCCTGGGGAAGATGATCCTGCGCGGCGACCAGATGGTCCTCGACGGCATCCGCGAAGGCGATTACGTGGAAGCCACCTTCTACCCGCATAGCGCGGTGCTGGTCTGGGTTGAAAAGAAAGAGCCGCCGGAAGCGGCGCTCGAAGCCGCGAAGAAGCCGCCGGTGATTCCGGGGCTGTAAGCCACTCGATCTTCGGGCATCTGCGAGGCGATGGGCGGACCGGCAGAACATTTTTTCTACGTCACGACACAGGATGTCGCGATGTGCCGTCAGCATGTGCCCAGGAGGTGACCTATCAGTACAGACGAGCCTGTGACCATCCTTGAGTGGTCCGCGGATGGGACGTCCGTCCATGTTGAAGTCTACATTCACGAAGAGACCGGCAACCTCGTCATGGCGGGGCAGGACCTGGGCAAGGCGCCGCTCGAGTTTTTCGGCGAAGACGAGTACGAGTACTTCCTCTCGGTCTCGCGGGAGGACAAGGACCGGCTGCTCTTGCAGTTGATGCTGCAGGTGTTCGGTGGAGACCGGACACCGCGGACGACGTTCGGGGCCTGGCTGGACGAGCGCGGGATCGGGTACGCGTTGCACTCCTGCTGACCCGTTGCTGCAGCGTGAGCCGTGGTGAAATATCACCGCTTCAGTGGTGGATTGTCAGCCATTGTTCGGTGTAGTATCTCGGCGTGTTTCGCCGTAATCTCGCTCCGGCGCTCCAGGCCGCACTCGCTGATACACCGGTCGTGCTTGTCTCCGGCGCCCGCCAGACCGGCAAATCGACGCTCGTCCAATCGATGGTGGCGGGGAACTACTACACCTTCGACGACGCAGGTACCCTCTCCTCCGCGCGCGCCGACCCACAAGGGTTCCTCGCCGCACTGCCGCGTCCGGCGATTCTCGACGAGGTGCAGCTGGTCCCGGAGTTATTTCGCGCCATTAAGTTCGAGGTCGACCGTGATCGGCGGCCGGGGAGCTTCGTCCTCACGGGCTCCGCGAACATCATGGCCCTTCCATCGCTCTCCGAGTCACTTGCCGGGAGGATGGAGCTCCTCACCCTCTGGCCGCTTTCCCAGGGTGAACTCTCCAGCATGCGCGAAGGCTTCATCGACGCGGTCTTCGACGGCGGGCCGCCGGTGCTCGGCCCTTCGCGGCTCGGCCAACAAGAGCTGATTTCGCGCGTCCTGGAAGGCGGCTTCCCGGAAGTGGTGCAGCGTTCCAACGCGGCCCGCACGCGCGCCTGGTTCCGGTCGTACACCACTACGGTCCTTCAGCGGCACGTGCAGGACATCTCGAACATCGACGCGCTCGCGGAGCTGCCGCGCATTTTGTCATTGGTGGCGGCCCAGGCCACCGGGCTGGCGAACGTTGCGCGGCTCGCGCGAGACGTGGATATCCCGCCGACCAGCATGAAGCGCTACCTTGCGCTGCTTCAGGCCGCATACGTCGTCCAGGCTCTGCCCGGCTGGTCTCAGCGGCTCGGCCAGCGGCTCATGAAAACGGAACGCCTGACTATCCTCGACAGCGGCGTGCTCGCTTTCCTCCAGAATGTCACCGCCCAGCGCCTGATCACGGAGCGCCAGTTGTTTGGGCCCATCCTCGCGACGTTCGTGGAGATGGAGCTGCGCAAGCAACTCGGCTGGTCTGAGACGCTTGCGACGCTGTACTACCTGAGGACCCACAGCGGAATCGATGTGGACCTCGTCATCGAAGCGAGCGACGGCCGCCTCGTCGGGATTGAGGTGCGCGCGGCTGCGCGGGCGGAGAAGCGCGATTTTCGCGGGCTGGAGTTCATGCGCGAGCAATTCGGGGAGCGGTTCGTCCGCGGCGTCCTCATTTACACCGGCGAACAGACGCTGCCCTTCGGCGAGCGCCTGTGGGCCATGCCGGTTGATGCGCTCTGGCGGTGGGGCGCTACGCCGAGCCGCTAGCAGCGAGCAGCTGCCACGACTTCACAACGCCACCCTGACGCCCGTTGAGCGCCCTGCAAGACCGGCTGGTGCAATCTGGCCCAATGCGGATTGCCGCCCTTCTTTTCCTGATGACTCTGCCGCTGGCGGGCTTGGCCTGCCGCGACAGCGGCAACCCCGGCGCGACGCCACGCCCAGAGGAAACCGCTCCCGGCGAAACGCCGGTTGCGGGGACGCCCGCCGAACTGTTCGATGCCCACCTCCAGGTCGAATTCGGCGAGCGGGACTGGGTGGACGATGTCGGCGACCTCACGATCGAAGGGTTCGAGGCGACCGTTGAGCTGGACCGCGCCCGCACCGACCGGCAGGCGTTCGACGAACTGTGCACGGCCGCCGCAGGGTTCCTCATGCAAAGCCCGTTCAACATCCAGCAAGTTGTCGTCGAGGACGCTGACGGTCAGCCGGTCGCGAAGGCTGCCAACCAGCGGCCGCAGTGCGAGCCCGTCGCCGTATCGGGGTAACTAACACAGAAGAGGAGCACCGCGTGACCACGCAGCATCGGGAAGTCGATCAATCGTTGCCCCAGGCAGTGCGCGCCGCGCGTGATGCGCAGACTGAGCCGGGCGATGTGTGCGCCCACACTCTTTGCAGCTGCGCCAATGCGCCTGTCGTGCGCAACGCCGCGAACTACTGCAGCCAGCTTTGCGCCGACGCGGCGGACCTGGTTGACAAGAACACAACGCTCTGCCCGTGCCTCCACCAGGGATGCGAAGGGAACGGCGACAAGCCAATACCGCCGGAAGAGCGGCGGCAGGTGGGGACGGCGACGCGGTAAGGGTTGACGGCCCTACTCTTTCAGGAAACGGGCGTGGAGCACCGAGGGCGAGGCCACCCACTCCACGAGGCGGTAGCCGTCAGGCCCGTCGTCCAGCCGATTGAAGAGCCGCTCGCCCGAACCGAGGAACACCGGCACCACGGCCGCGTGGAACTCATCGACGAGGCCTTCGCGAAGGTACTGTTGGATCGTGAGGGCGCCGCCGCCGAGGCGGATGTCGAGCGGCCCGGCGGCTTCCCGTGCGCGGTCCAGCGCTTCGTGGATGCCGCCCGTGACGAAGTGAAACGTTGTCCCGCCGTCCATCTCCAGCGGGTCGCGGGCGTGGTGAGTCAGGACGAACACCGGGTGGTGATACGGGGGTTCGTCGCCCCACCACCCGCGCCAGTTGTAATCGGGCCATGGGCCGCGCACCGGCCCGAACATATTTCGCCCGATGATTGTCGCGCCGATGCCTTGTTCGCCCCGGAGCATGAAGTCCTCATCTATTCCGGGCACTCCACCCTTCTCGCCGAGCATCCGCTTCCCGGAGGGCGTGTTGAACACCCACTCGTGGAGTGCTTCTCCGCCCCGTCCGAGCGGCGCTTCGATCGTTTGGCCGGGTCCCGCCATGTAACCGTCGAACGAAATGGAAACGTTGTGCACCCGCAGCCTGGACACGCGGCATTCGCCTCCGGAAAACAGATCGCGCCATTGTGCGCAGGTGAGGGACACCCGGAAAGCGCTTAGCGCAGCGGGATGAGGAGCCGGGCGGAAGTGCCGCCCGAGGGGCGCGTGACGAGTTCGACGAATCCGCCGCGGGCAGCCATGATGCCGGCCGCAGCCGAAAGGCCGAGCCCCCGGCCGGCGCCCTTCATCGATGCGAACGGTTTGAAGAGTTGGGCCTCGATGGCCGGGGCGATGCCCGGTCCGTTGTCGGTCACCTCGATGACGAGGTAGGAGCCCTTCTTCACCGGCCCTGGAGCGGCGGCACGGTGGAGGAACTGGACGCCGCGCTCTTCGCGCTGGACCGTCATCTTCGCGGACGGGCTCACTTCCAGGGCGTTGGCCAGCAGGCTGCCGATCGCGCGTTCCAGCGAACCTCCCGCGAAGCACACGTGGGGCAATCCCTCGGCGAATTGGATGGACACGCGTGTGCGGTCGTCAGCGGACAGGTTGGCAAGGGCGCCGCGGATGGCCGCGGGGATATCCGTTTCCTCGTCGGTTTCAAGGCCGCCGACGGCGAGTGAGAGCAGGTCTGCGACGACATCCGCTGCGCCGTTTGCGGCCTCGACTACCTCGGAGATGGCGCTTTCGGCGTCGCTGGCCATCCCGGGAGTGGTCCCGGCGATGTAGGCGTTGCCGAGGATCGTCGTGAGCGCGTTGTTGAGCTTGTGGGCCACGCCGCCGGCCAGCACGGAGACCGTTTCGTCGCGGTCTGCCTGAGCCGTGGCGATACGAGCCTCCCGCCGGTCAGTCACGTCCTGGAACGTCACGACAACGCCACCGAACGACTCGCGGACGAGCGGCTCGGCATTGACGAGCATCCAGCGCAAGCCGTTGTGCGGCCTGCGGATGCCGTAGACCAGGTTGTGCACCGGCTCTCCTGTCGCGAAGGCGAGCGCCGCCGGCCGTTCTGCGTCCGTAACATCGCTGCCGTCTTCCCGGACCAGCCCCCAGTTGATCTCTTCGGCCGTCTTTCCCACCAGGTCCGACTCGGAGGCCCCGAGGATGCGAAGGGCTTCCTGGTTGGTGAACACCACTCTGCCGTCTGCGCCCAGCAGGACGACGCCGACGTGGAGAGAAGCGATGAGCGCCCGGTTGCGGGATTCGCTCTCCCGTAGAGCGGTTTCGGCATGAAGCTGCGTGGTGATGTCACGGGTGGTGTACCCGCGCCCAAGATGCTGGCCGGCACCATCGAAGATGGGCGCAGAACGGACTTCGACGGTTCTTCCATCGTTCATCGGGATGATCCAGGTGAACGTATTCACCGGGTCCAGCCGTGCGGCGGCAGTCCCGTTCAGCACCTCAGGATCGACAACGCGTGCGCGGATCGTACCCGAGCGTTCCTCGGCCGTGAGCCCATGCTGGGCGCGTGAGACTCCCCAGAACTCCAGGTGGCGATCATTGACGAAGAGCGTGCGGCCTTCCCGGTCGAGGATGACCTTGCCATCGACGTCGGCATCGAAGTAGCCGCGCAATGCGGCGTCGGTCGCAGTCTCCGTTGGCGGCATCGGCGGCTCCCTGTCTGGACGGTCCACGAAAGTGGGGCCGTTCGGCCCTTCCGCCAGAACGTACGGCTGCGTTTTTCCCGATAGTATCGGGACAAACCCCAAAAACACACTCGCATGCGAGTATCGGAGCGGACGCGGAGGCGCAGCCGCCCGCGAGGCACCCGCTATACTCCCCGCGCCGCGCACTTCGCGGCGGGAGACGAACAGTGGCTGACTACCTGGTGGTCTATCACGGCGCAGGCGGCGCCGAAGGTACGCGCGAAGAGAAAATGGCCCGCATGGAGAACTGGCTGAAGTGGATGGGCGGCCTCGCAGGCTCGGTCAAAGACGCGGGACACCCCGCCAGCCGCGCCTGGACCGTGAGCAAGGACGGCACCACCGAAGACGCGGGCGGCAACCCCGCTACGGGTTATAGCGTACTCACCGCCGAGAGCATGCAGGCCGCCCTGGAAATGGTGGTGAACAGCCCGCACCTCCAGGAAGGCGGCACCATCGAGCTGGTGGAGTTGCTCGGCGCCGGCATGGCGTCCGTTCGGGATTAGCCGGCCGCCATGGCGCAGCCCGTCATCATCGAAGCCGCGATCAACGGCGGGACGCCGAAGGCCCGCAACCCCAACGTGCCCCGCACCCCTTCGGAAATCGCAGCTGACGGGCTGCGCTGCCTCGCGGCCGGCGCGGCCATCGTGCACAACCACAACGATGAGCCGGTGGTCGGCGGCGTTTCCTGCGTGCATTCGCCGGAGCCGTACATCGAAGCATGGCGGGCAATCCTCGCCGAGCGCCCGGATGCACTGCTCTACCCGACGATGGCGAGCGGCGGCCCCGGCACCGACATCGCGACCCGATACGCGCATATCCCGGCGCTCCACGCGGCGGGCGTGACCCGTCTCGGACTCGTCGATGCGGGGTCCGTCAATGTCGGCGCGAACGACGCGCAGGGCCTGCCGATGGGCGACGCCACCTACATCAACACGTTTGCCGACGCCCGGCACATGATCCTTACCTGCAACGACCTCGGGCTGGCACCGAGCGTCTCGATCTTCGAGCCGGGTTTCTTGCGGGTCGCCCTGGCCTATCACCGCGCCGGACTGCTCCCGGCCGGCGCGCTCATCAAGTTCTACTTCGGCGCCGCGAACTGGGGTCTGCCGCCAACGCCTGCTTCACTCGACGCCTACGTGGCGATGCTCGAGGGGACCGGGCTTTCGTGGTCCGTGGCCGTCCTCGGCGGCGACCTGCTTTCGCTGCCGCTGGCCGAATACGCGCTCGAGTGCGGCGGGCACCTCCGCGTGGGCCTCGAGGACTACGGTGGTAGCCGGACGCCGGGAAATGTCGAGCTGGTGGAGAAGGCGGTGGACCTCTGCGGCCGCAAGGGCCGACCCATTGCGCCTCCGAAGGAAGCCGGGCAGATCCTCGGTGTGCCAGCGTGAGTTAGTTGACACTTACGTAAGTATTGGCTAACACTATGCGCTCATGGAAACCGCCATCC
>CAYTBM010000172.1:0-6989 GCA_964436025.1 uncultured Anaerolineaceae bacterium | reverse complement strand
GGTACCACCCCGCAGCCGCCGTGTACAACCCATACGCGGCAACAACAAGGCAAAACACGATGACGAGACGGGTACGAGTACCCGATAGCGCTCCCATACGCTGAGAGCGAACGCTAACCCTCGCTTATGCAAGGTTCAAGTTAACGAGATGGCACCTGTCGTTCACAAACCCAACCCCCACGCGGCCGTTTCGGACGTGCACGCACGAGGTTGAGGCCAGGTCCACCTGGAACGAACGCCAGGAGGCGATCTCGATGCCCAGCAGCATGCAAAGCAACGTGCGAAGCACGAAATTGTGGCTGACCACCACGATGTCGCCAGTCGTCTCCGCCAGCAGCATGTGGTGGATGGGCACGAGCCGCGCGGCGAGGTCCTCGATACTCTCGCCTCCAGGCATGCGCGCGCGCCAGCCGTCTGGTCCCGCCCACGCCGCCAGGAACTCCGGAAATCGCCGGCGCATCTCGGCGAAGTCCATGCCCTCCGTTTGGCCGATGTCCAGTTCGGCCAGCGCGTCGAAAGACTCGACCGCCAGGACGTGCTGCCCGGCGATAGCCTCGGCCACGTCCCTGGCCCGGCGCAGGGGGCTGCTCAGCACGCGCCGCACTCCGTGGCCCGCGAGTCGCGAAGCCACGGCGGCCGCCTGCGCGTGGCCCAGCTCCGTCAATGCCACATCCTCCCGGCCCAGCCCCTGTCCGTCGCGGTTGAAGGCCGTTTCACCGTGCCTGACGAGGAAGACGCTCACGCGTCTGGCTCGGGCGCGCTGAGTGGCGCCCACAGTCGTTCGATGAACGGCGCGAAGCCGATCGAGCGCCAGAATGCGGCGGCGCCGGCGTCGGCCCCGAGCACGGCCATCTCGAAGTGCGCCACTCCGTCCTGCGTCCCTGCCCAATCCGCGATGGCCGCGAACAGCGCCCGCGCGATGCCCAGGCGGCGGTATCGTTCCTCCACCCAGAGGTACCCCACCGTGACGTGCGTGTCGGGCAGGCGGTCCGGCTGGTTTCGCTCGACGCGCCCGCTGATGAACCCGGCGAGCCCGCCCTGGTAGTCGGCAACGAACGTCGCTGATTGATCCCGCCGCAAGAGCTGTGCCAGGTCCGCAACGAAATCGTCCTGGGTTATTGGAGCCGGGATGAACCGCCGGTCCACCTCCGCGTTGTGGTTCCTCAGCCGTTGCCACGCATGGAAGAGCGCCGCGGCGTCGTCCATCTGCGCGGGGCGGACGGTATACGTGCTCACTGGTACTGGCCGGTCCTTCGCCACAACTCCCTCGCTACCGAGCGTTCATCGAGCACGATCTTCGTCCTCGCGATCAGCGGTGCAGTCTGCCCCGGGAAGAGCGCGGCGACAATGGCCTCCGGCCGTGCCGTCAATTCCTGGTCCGATTGCAACCGCATATCCAACTGCACCCCGCCATCGACCGGTGTGGCCCGAAGCCAGGCGCAGGCCTTGCGCAGATCGTATTCACGCACGCGTTCGCCGCGGTCTTCCCTGAAGGGCATGCTTTCGCGCGCCAGGAAGTCATCGACTGCCGCCCTCGCGACGCCGGGGTCAACCGCCAGGGTGAGACGGTAGTCGCACCAGAGCATCGCGGCCTGGGGCGCCGCCGCTGTCAGGGCCACTTCCTCGGCACGGAGCACCGCGAGGTCCTCGGTCGTCTGCTCCGAGAGGCGGCGCACGAACTCGGGCAGCTCTACCCGGTCGTCGAGCGTGACATCCATGACTTCCGCGTCGGAGACGAACCCTAACGGCAACGGCGACGCGAACGCGAGCTTCGGATGCGGCGTGAACCCCTGGGAATAGGCCAGCGGCAACTCCGCCCGGCGCAGTGAGCGTTCCCACGCGCGCAGGACGTCCAGGTGCGAGATGTAGCGCACCCGTTCTCCCTTGCGAAACCAGACCCGAAAGCGTTGTTGGGCCATGGGAGCGATGGTACCACCGGTCTTCAGTGGAGGACGCCTGCGGCGAGTTCCTCGGCGGCGCTATGCGGATCCAGTTCGCGGCTGGCGACCCGATGCACGAGCCCGGCCAGAGCACTCTCGCTCGTCGACTGGCGAATCCGTTCGAGCAGGATCTGCCGGGCGATGGAGAGCACCTGATGCCGGGCATCTTCCTCCCGGTGTTTCGCCAGCACGCCCGAAGTCTCGAGGAAATCGTGGTGAGCAGCGATGGCGTCCGCGAGCGCATCGAGCCCTTCGCCCTTGATCGCGATGGTCTTGAGGATTGGCGGACGCCGGGACCCCGCCGGCGAAAGCGCCAGCAGCGCCTGCAGCTGACTAACGAGCACGTCCGCGCCCGGATGGTCGGCCTTGTTCACGACCAAAATGTCGGCAATCTCGATGATGCCGGCCTTCAGCGCCTGGATGTCATCGCCGGTGCCGGGGTTGTTGACCAGGATCGTCGTCATCGCCGTTCCCGCGATTTCGACTTCGTCCTGGCCGGCGCCAATCGTCTCGATAATCACGACGTCGAAGCCGAAGGCGTCCATCACCGCGACCACGTCGGCAATCGTCGGCGCGAGCCCGCCGAGCGCGCCTCGGCCCGCCATGCTGCGCACGTAGACCCCCGGGTCGAGGGCGAGGTCCTGCATGCGGATGCGGTCCCCCAGGATGGCGCCCTTCGTAAATGGGCTCGAGGGATCGACGGCCACGATGCCCACAGTCTTCCCGCGCTTCCGGTACTCCGCAGCGAGCGCGCCCGTCAACGTGCTCTTGCCCGAACCCGCGCCGCCGGTCACGCCGAGGATGTGTGTCTTGCCGGAGTGAGGAAATAGCGCCCGGAGGTACTCGCGGCCCTCCGGAGTCTCGTTCTCTACCCGGCTGATGATGCGCGCGAGGGCACGGCGGTCGCCCGCCAGGAACCGTTCGACCAGGTCGTCCACAGGACTATTTCTTCACATGGTCGTGGACGAACTTCACGATGTCCTGCGTGTTGGTGCCGGGCCGGAATACCGCGCTGAAACCGAGCTGTGTGAGCGCCGCGGTGTCTTCCTCAGGGATGATTCCCCCGCAGAAGAGCAGCACATCGTCGATGCCTCGCTTCTTCAGCTCCTCGACCACGCGCGGGAACAGTTCCAGGTGGGCGCCCGACAGGATACTCAATCCAACGACATCAACATCTTCCTGCAGCGCCGCTTCCGCGATCATCTCAGGCGTCTGGCGGATACCGGTGTAGATGACTTCGCAGCCGCCGTCGCGGAGGGCGCGGGCAACGACCTTGGCCCCCCGGTCGTGGCCATCAAGGCCGGGCTTGGCGATGAGCACGCGGATCTGCGCGGTGGTCGTGGTCATGGTCTTCCTCGTCGTTATGGTGGCTTTGTGGGGTAAGACTAGCGGCTCGCGGTGCTTAGCGCTGTACGAGCTGCAGGTTCACTCCATGCGTGGATTTCATCGAAACGAAGGCCACTCCGTTGTTCGGGTCGCCTACGCGAGCGCCCAAACCGCGAAGGTGTTCGACGGCTGCGTCGATGTCTTCGACCTCGATTGACAGCATGAACGTGCCCTCGCCGCGGTCCTTCGCGAACTGGGCAACTGGCCCGCTCTCGGCGGTGGGCTGAATGAACTCCAGGTCACTTCCTCCAACGGGCATGAACGCGTTCTTGATGCCCAGCGCGGGCACGTCGCCGCCGCGGCCGGCGTCCACGCTGAACCCGAAGTTCTTCGAGTAGGTCGAGAGGGCGGCCTCCAGGTCCTTCACGACGATCCCGACGTGGTCGATGCGTTTCGCGTTCATTGGCCCCCCTCGATGGACGCTGCCTCTATAGGCAGGGCGTTGTACTGGATCAGCGCGAAGGGTACCCCGCTCGTGCCGTTTTTCACGGTCGCGATTTTCGCTCCGGGCTGAACTGCTTTCGACGGATCTCCGACGGTGTAGCCCTTCTCCCGCAGTTCAGCGACCGAAGCGTCAATGTCGTCAACGGCGACTACCATCCCCCAGAGCTTTGCCTTCACCTCGTCGCCGGGAGTCACTTGCGGCGGGCCGGCGAACTCAAGGATGACTTCCTGCAGTTTCGCGAACGCGAGCTGGGCCGAAGTGCCCGGCCGGATCATCTTTCGCTTGATTTCGATGCCGAGGTTGTCAGCGAACGTCTGCGCGACCGTCGAACTGTCGTTCGACGAGATGACGATGTGGTCGATATGGGTCGGGTTGACTGCCATCCTAGTGGCCTTCCGCAAGGGGCGTGGCGAATTCCACCAGGACCCCGTGGTTCGACTTCGGGTGGAGGAAGCAAATCATCCCGGCAAGGCCGAGGCGGGGCTTCTCGTCGATCAGCTGGATGCCCTTCTGGCGCGCGCCGTCGAGTTCGGCATCCACGTTGTCACTTTCGAAGCAGATGTGGTGCATCCCTTCGCCGCGGGACTCGAGGAACTTCGCGACGCCGGTGTCATTGCGCGTCGGTTCCAGCAGTTCGATCTCCGAGCCTCCGATTTCCAGGAGCACGCCGCGCACGCCCTGGTCTTCGATCACTCTGTCCGCCGTGACCTTCAGGCCGAGCGCATCGCGGTAAAACTTCATCGCCTCGTCGGCGCTGTGCACCACCACGCCAACGTGGTGAATCTTCGTCAACATGCTCGTGGACTCCTCAGGTTAGTGGTCCGGCTTCTTGCGGCCGGCTTCTGCGTTCGTTTTCGAGGCCCGCGAGGTGTGCGGCCAGGCGGTGCCAGTGCTCGCGATCGTGCTCGATAGCAATGCGCACAACCGCCCCGGAGTGGCTGTCGTCCGCTACCAGTTCTTCGTCGCTGAAGTGCGCCAGTTCCTCGATCAAGCGAGCGCGCCCACCCTTGAGCTGTTCCAGCACGCTCCAAAAGTTCAGGTCGCGTTTGCGCTCCACATGGTCCTGGTTCCACTGGTCCCGGTGTGCCGCATCCAGGTCCAGCATCGCCGGCCGTTGCCCCGCCCGGATGTCGCGCAGCGCGGAAATGTACTCTGCTTCCCAGCTCGCCACATGGCCCACGATGTCCTTCACCGACCACATATCCACGAAGGGACGATCGATGTCGCGGATTCGGCAGGTCTCGATGTTGCGGATCAGCTGGTTTCGCTCCACTTCCAGCTCATGCATCAGCCGCCTGCGTTCGTCGGTTAGCGCGCGAGCGTCGTCGTCGGTCATCAGATGAACACCGGCTCGCGTTGTTCGCCCCACACCTTGCGCAGGCGGTGGCTGATCTCTCCGAGCGTCACCTTGGCTTCCACGCACTCGACCATGATCGGGAGCAGGTTATCGGTCCCGCGCGCACCAGCCTCGAGGCGGCCGAGAAGCCCCTCGACGGCGCCGTTGTTGCGGGTGGCGCGCAGCTTCGCCAGTTTGGCCGCCTGCTTCTGGCCGAGCGAAGGGTCAACTCGCAGCAGGTCGGGCGACCCTTCCTCCACGCTGACGAAATCGTTCACGCCGACAATCACGCGCTCCTTGCTCTCGATCTGCATCTGGAAGCGGTAGGCCGCCTCCTGGATCTCCCGCTGCTGGAAACCCTTCTCGATGGCCACGAGCGAGCCGCCCATGTTGTCGATCGTCTTGATGTATTCGTTGGCTTCGGCCTCGAGGCGGTTGGTCATATCTTCGACGTAGTACGAACCGCCGAGAGGATCGGCAATGTCGCCGACGCCGTTTTCATAGGCGAGGATCTGCTGGGTGCGGAGCGCGATCTGCACTGCCTTTTCCGTCGGTAGAGCGAGCGCTTCATCCATCGAGTTCGTGTGCAGAGACTGCGTGCCGCCAAGGACCGCGGCGAGTGCCTGGACAGCAGTTCGCACGATGTTGTTCTCCGGCTGCTGCGCGGTCAGTGTCGCGCCGCCCGTCTGCGTGTGGAACCGCAGCATCTGCGAACGGGAGCTCTTCGCGTTGAAACGGTCACGCATGATGCGCGCCCAGAGGCGGCGCGCCGCGCGGAACTTCGCCACTTCCTCCAGGAAGTTGTTGTGGCAGGCGAAGAAGAAGCTCAGCCGGCCAGCGAAGTCGTCCACGTCCAGGCCAGCGGAAATCGCCGCGTCGACGTACGAGATGCCGTCCGCAAGCGTGAACGCGATTTCCTGTGCCGCTGTGCAGCCCGCCTCACGCATGTGGTAGCCCGAGATGGAGATTGTGTTCCACTGGGGCACCACGTCTTTGCAGTAGGCGAAGATGTCCGTGATGAGCCGCATGCTCGGCTTCGGCGGGTAGATGTACGTCCCGCGCGCGATGTATTCCTTGAGAATGTCGTTCTGGACCGTGCCGCCAAGCTTGTCTGGCGACACGCCCTGCTTCTTCCCAACGGCCACGTAGAGCGCCAGCAGCACGGAGGCCGTGGCGTTGATGGTCATCGATGTGGTGACTTTGTCCAGCGGTATCTGGTCGAACAGCGTCAGCATGTCGTCGATGGAGTCGATAGCGACGCCGACTTTGCCCACTTCGCCCGTAGCCATCGGGTCGTCAGAGTCGTAGCCGATCTGCGTTGGCAGGTCGAATGCCACGGAAAGGCCGGTCTGGCCCTGGGAAAGCAGGTACCGGTAGCGCTGGTTCGATTCTTCAGCCGTGCCGAAGCCCGCGTACTGGCGCATGGTCCAGAAGCGCCCGCGGTACATGGTCGGCTGGATACCGCGGGTGAACGGGTATTCCCCTGGGAAGCCGAGTTCGCTGGCCGGGTCCCAATCTTTCAGGTCGTCCAGGGTATAGACCGGCTCGATCGGCATCTTGCCGGTGGTTTCGAACGACTTGGAGCGTTCGGGGGCACGTTCAATGGCTTTGGCATATGGACCTTGAAGCCACTCGCGCTTCGTCGTGATAGGCATTTATGTGGAGACTCCGGAAGGCAGACGGGTGCGCCGGGCGGCGGCGCGTCGTGCCCCGAAGTATATGAGTGGCTAATTACCGCGGCAAACTCACGGGTCCACGGTGTCGCGCGATTTCTCCTGGAGCCGCCGCAGCCTCTCCGACTCGAAATCGATCGGCACGCGCACGATTGCCAGCCGCCGGCGCCTCTCGTGGAGGTCGTCGTCGTAGGTATGGATGCGTTCTG
>CAYTBM010000171.1:0-7064 GCA_964436025.1 uncultured Anaerolineaceae bacterium | reverse complement strand
ACGCCGATTCAGTTCGGTCTTGGCTGGCGGTTTTATCGTGGCGGCTGGATCTCGCTGCGCCATCTCAATCCGAACATGGACGTGCTCGTTGCCCTCGGCACTTCCGTTGCCTACATCTACAGCGCCTGGGTTGTCATAACCAACAGTATGAACCACATGTTCTTCGACGTGAGCGCGGCGGTACTTGTCTTCATCACGATGGGCAAGTACTTCGAAGAAACGTCGAAGGGCGCGGCTTCGAGCGCGATCCGCTCTTTGCTCAACCTCGGCGCTAAGACCGCCACCGTGCTCCGCGACGGCGTCGAGACAGACATCCCCGTCGAGCAAATCGGGCTCGGTGACACCTTCGTGGTCCGGCCCGGGCAGCGCATCCCGGTCGATGGACTTGTCCGGGACGGCCATTCCACCATCGACGAGTCCATGCTCACCGGTGAGTCGATTCCCGTTGAGCGCAAACCTGGCGACCACATCGTGGGCGGCTCGATTAACCAGAACGGCGTCATCTATGCCGAAGCCACCGCCGTGGGAGATGAGACAGTCCTGCGGCGCATGGCCCGGATGGTGGAAGACGCCCAGGGTTCCAAGGCGCCGATTCAGAAACTCGTCGATCAAGTGGCTGCGGTCTTCGTGCCGGCGGTCATTGTCCTTGCACTGGCGACGTTCCTGGCCTGGGGCATCGTCGCCGGCAGCTGGCAGGACGGCATGGTCGCCGCGGTCGCGGTGCTTGTCATCGCCTGCCCGTGCGCACTAGGCCTCGCCACTCCTACGGCGATCATGGTCGGCACCGGCCTTGGGGCGGAACGAGGCATCCTGATCCGCAACGCCGAGGTGCTCGAACGCACCCGCAACCTGGATGTCATCGTCCTCGATAAGACGGGGACGGTGACCGAAGGACGCCCGCAGGTGCTCGAAGTTCTCCCTCTCGGTGATTTGCAACCAGATCAACTTCTGCGATGGGCGGCCGCCGCGGAGTCAGGTAGCGAGCACCCACTCAGCCGTGCCATCGTCGACCGCGCGGTGGAAGGCGCCATCGATCTCCCAGCCGCCAGCCAGTTCGAAGCCATTACCGGCCGCGGGGTGCAGGCCATGGTCGAGGGCAAGCTCGTGCTCGCCGGGAGTCCCGCGCTCTTCACGGAATACGGTTTCGCGCTTGAGGGACCGGTGGCGGACCGAGTGGCCGACCTCGAGGGTAGCGGTCGCACCGCCATCCTGGTCGCAGTGGACGGCCGGCTTGAAGGCGTACTCGGCATCTTCGATGACGTGAAGCAAAACGCCCCGCGCGCCATCCAGGCGCTGAAGGATCGCGGTCTACGCGTCGTCATGATGACGGGGGATAACGAGCGGGCTGCGGCGGCCGTCGCGCAAGGCGCGGGAATCGACGAGTTCCGAGCCGGTGCGCGTCCGGAGGACAAGCTGGCCTTTGTTCGCGAACTGCAGGCGCAGGGTCTGTCGGTCGCAATGGTCGGTGACGGGATCAACGACACCCCGGCGCTCGCACAGGCAGACATCGGCATCGCCATGAGCACCGGCACGGACGCGGCGATCGAGGCCGGCGACATTACGCTGCTCCACGGCGACGTTTCCCGCATCGCTGAGGCGGTGGCACTCTCGCGGTCCACGCTTAGCACGATTCGCCAGAACTTAATCTGGGCATTCGGGTACAACGTTGTGACCATCCCGGTTGCCGCGCTCGGGCTGCTTAACCCTGTCCTCGCGGGGGCTGCCATGGCATTCAGCTCAGTGAGCGTGATGGCGAACAGCCTGCGCCTGCGCACGAAGGCGCGGAAGCTGGCCGAGGCGAGCGGGAACGCCTACACGGCCCCGAAGCAGAACGTGCTCTCGGCCAGCCGCGGGCCGATCCTCGCGATGACGAGCGCGACGGCGTTGCTCGTCCTTCCGCTGGTCATCTTTACTGGAATCGACCGCGATTGGTTCGGCGGTGGCGCGTACACCACGCCTGCGGGTGCTATCCGGGTGGAATTGTCCAACTGGAAAGTCGACCCGGCTGCAAGTGAGATCACTGCGGGCAAGGTGACCTTCGATGCCGTCCACCTGGACGAAGATCATGGCCACGGCGCCGGCGAAGCCGGCAAGGACCACGACCTGGTGGTGAGCCGGAAGCTCGCCGACGGCAGCTATGAGCTCATCGACCGCACCGAACCCATCGAGATGGGCGACCACCAACTGCTCACCGTGGAACTCGAGCCCGGCGAGTACCAGCTCTCCTGCGACATTGTGGAAGAGGTGGGCGGCAAGGCGGTGTCGCATACGGTGCAGGGCATGGCGACCAACATCACCGTGCGCTAACCCCCCCAACTATCAGGATCAAGGCCGGCCCAGTGGGCCGGCCTTGTTCGCGCCTTCGGGCCGAAGCCTTACACCCTCGTTCGCACTCTCGCTGGTACACTCGTCCCATGAAGCGCGCCAATACCCGCCCCGTCCGAGCCGGTTCCGTCACCATCGGCGGCGGCAACCCCATTGTCGTCCAATCGATGTGCGCCACCCGTACGCAGGACATCGAAGCAACCGTGAACCAGGCGGAGATGATCCACAACGCGGGCGCGGGCCTCGTGCGCATCGCGGTCGACAACCCGAAGGACGTCGAAGCGCTCGCGGTCATCCGTCAGCGCGTTCCACAGGCGAACCTGGTTGTCGACCTTCAGGAGAACTACCGGCTGGTGACACAGGTCGCGCCGCATGTGAACAAGGTGCGCTACAACCCGGGGCATCTCTACCACCATGAGAAGACGAAGCCGGTCCGGGATAAGGTCGCGCTGATTGCCGAGACGGCGGTCGATCATGATTTAGCGCTTCGTATAGGTGTGAACTGCGGTTCGGTGGACCCCGCCATGGACGAAAAGTTCCACGGCGCCGACCCTCCGGAGCTTGACGGCGTTACCGCGATGGTCGAAAGCGCGCTGGAGCACTGCCGCATCCTCGATGACCTCGGTTTCACCCGTTACGTGGTCTCGATGAAGGACAGCGACCCGCGCAAGGTCATCGAAGGCAACGTGCGTTTCGCCGCCGTCCGGCCGGACGTGCCGCTCCACCTGGGCGTCACTGAAGCCGGCATGTTGCCAGACGGCGTCATCAAGACGCGCATCGCCTTCGAGCAGCTCCTCAGCCGCGGCATCGGCGACACCCTGCGCGTCTCCCTCACGCTCCCCTTCGCCGACAAGTGGAAGGAAGTCGAAGCAGGCCAGCAGATCATCGCCGACGTCGAAGCAGGCCGATTCCGCTCCGTGCCGGTGTTCCAGGACCACGGTCTGAACATCATCAGTTGCCCGAGCTGCAGCCGAGTAGAGAACGAAGCGTTCGTCGATCTGGCGTTCAAAGTGAAAGAGATGTCGCAATACGCGAAGCCGTACGACATCACGATCGCCGTCATGGGCTGCCGCGTGAATGGCCCGGGCGAGACCGATGACGCCGACCTCGGCCTCTGGTGCGCGCCAACCTTCGTTAATCTGAAAAGGGGTGAGGACGAGCTGGGCGCGTTTCCCTATGACACCGTGCTCGACCGCCTGAAGATCGAGCTGGACGCGCTCATCGAAGAGAAGAAGCTGGCCGGGGCGACCGCGTGAGCATCGGCACCGTCCTTAACATCACCCGCTATCCTGTGAAATCCATGCGCGGCGAGGCGATGGACTCCGTCGACATCGATTTCGTCGGCCTGCCGTTCGACCGCGCATTCGCCTTCGTCCAGGACGGTGTGCTCTCGCCATTCCCCTGGTTCACCGCGCGGGACTGCCCGCAGCTCCTCCAGTGCCAGCCCACCCTCAGCGGTGAACGCTGGCCCACCGTCCGTATCGCCACACCTGAGGGCGACTTCGACATCGATAGCCCGCAGCTGAGAGCGAAATTCCAGGAGTGGAGCGGCAAGTCCGCCTCGCTACGCACCGATTACCGCGGCTGCCAGGACGTCGCGTACGTCTCAATCATCTCGACGGCGACCATCCGCGCGCTGACCGAAGCCGGCGGTGTCGACAACGACCAGCGGCGCTTCCGCATGAACTTCGTCGTCGACATCGGCGATGAGCCGTTCGCCGAAAACGCGTGGGCAGGCAAGGCGGTCAGGATTGGCGGCGCCACCATCGCAGTGCATGAGCCGGACAGGCGCTGCAACATGATCACCCTGCATCCGGAAACCGGGGACTCCACGCCGGCGGTCCTCAAGAAAGCTGGCGAACTGAATAACGCCTGCGCCGGGATGTACTGCTCCGTCCTGGTCGAAGGCCGCGTCGCCGTCGGGGACAAACTGTCGCTCTGAGGAGTCCCGCGCGACAAAACCGGCCCTGCAATCCACAATCCGCAGTCCGAAATCCACAATTGCGGTGTGCCATGCCCAATCCCGTTGTCAGCTTCGAAATCCGCGGCCCTGATCCCGCTCGTCTGCGCGAGTTCTACAGAAGCGTCTTCGGCTGGCAAACGTTCATGTTCCCGAGTGGCTACGCAGCCGTCGAAACCACCAGCCACAACCACGAGGACACGAGCGGGTCCATGACGTTCACCGGCGAAGACGCCTACATGAACGAGGGCGTCACAATCGGCAGTGCATACGGGCAGCCGGCCTGGAAGTTCTCGGGCGAACATCAATGGCGCACTTTCGAGCCCGGCGCGGCCGGGGGCGGGATCGCGGAGGGCGAGCCGGCCCTGATGTTCTACATTCAGGTCCCTGACCTCGAAGCCGCTCTGGCCCGCGTAATCGAGGCTGGCGGCACCGTCCTCCTCCCGCCGACCGAAGTGGCGCCGAACGTGGTCATTGCGAACTTCGGCGACCCTGCGGGAAATCGGGTTGGGCTGACGCTCGGGCCGGCGCGCTCTGACTGACCACGGTCCCACATCTCCGCAAGGGCTGGAGCCCAGGCTCATACCGGCGCGCCATCATCGACTACACTGCCCTGCCGTGCACAGTCCAACGCTCATTGTCATTAGCGGTCCAGCCGGTTCCGGCAAAACGACCCTTGCCCATGAGCTCTCCCGGGCCATCGGCTGCCCGGCAATCTGTCGTGACGAAATCAAAGAGGGAATGGTCCACGCTTACGGTGCGTTCGATCCCCAAATCGGTGATGAACTGACCCACGCCACCTTCCCGGTGTTTTTCGAAGTGCTGGAGCTTATGCTCAAGTCGCGCGTCACGGTCATCGCGGAAGCGGCTTTCCAGGACAGGCTCTGGCGTCCTGGTCTCGAACGGCTTGCCCCGCTCGCCCAGATCAGACTCATCCATTGCGTGGTCGATGCCGCGACCGCCTATCAGCGCAGGCTCGCGCGTGTGCAAGAAAACCCAATCCACGCCATCCATATGGACGCAGCCGCGATCCGCGCTGACCCGCAAGCCATCCGTCGCCACGACGACTTCGTTTTCCCTGCGTTTTCGCCGGCGCGGGTGCTGCGGGTTGCGACCTCCGATGGCTACAAGCCGTCGCTGGCAGAGATCCTCATGTTCATCGACAGCTGAACCGGCAGCGTGCAACGCCGCCTGCCGATGAAGAAGCTCAGACCGCCGCGGCCCGTCGTTCTCTCCGCCCGCGGACGGCGAAGTAACTCCAGAAGAGCACACCCGCAAGCGTGTACACCACGAAGCCTGCCAGCACCGACCACGAACTCGCCGGTCGGAGGCTCTCGAAGTACGACCGCTGCGTGTTCAGGAGCACGTGCCAGACGAGGAACGCGCTGACCAGCACCAACCCAACCCAGACCACGCGGTTCCAGCGGTAGATCTTCGCCCCATCCATCACGTCGAGGGGCATGAGGTCAACCAGTAACCCTTCCATGCCCCCGACGAAGACGATAACCGCGACGCCCTGGAGCAGTTGCGCCGGCCACCCGTCGGGCAGCGCACGGGCAGGTCCAAGCAGGAGCCAGCAACCTACACTGAGCAAGATGCACGCCCCGACGGTCACTGCCTGCACGCGGCCTTCGAACCGGCCCATGCCAGCGCTTCCGGTGACCACGCACGAGGCGGCGAAACCGTACATCACACCGGGATGCAAGCCGAGCACTCGCGACGCGAGGACGCAAATCACGCCGATCGCCAGGACGAGCGGAAACGGGCTGACCACCGGCGCCACCCCTGGTTCCCGGCCGCGAATCCATGCTTCCAGGCCGGCGAAGAACAGTCCCACCAGCCCGACGCCGATCACCACGCTGCTGAACAGGAGAACGCTGACTCGATTGAACCCGAACGACGGCTCGAGGAACCCGTAGACCAGCCCGGTGCCCACCAGCACCGAACCGATGGCGGCTTTCCGCCCGAACCGTTCCGTAACGAGCTTCGGCATGCGCCGCTTCGTCTTCGGCCGGAATCGGCCCACCCAGCCCTCGACTTCCGTTCGGTTCTGCTGCAGCGTCTGGTTGAACAGTACCGAGCTGAAGAATACCCAGACCGTCACGCCGGCGAGCACCAGGTTCGTTAGCGCCACGTTCGGGTTCGTGGAAATGTCTGCCAGGTCCGGGACGTCCAGCACCAGTTGGGGCACCTCTGGTGCAGGCGGCGGCTGAGTCGCCGTCGCTACTACCGCAACGGCCGCGGGTGTGGGCGTTGGCGTAGGCGTTGCCGTCGGAGCGGGAGTCGGCGTGCTCGCGAGAGGTTTCGTTGGCGTCGGTGAGGGCGTCACCGATGCCGACGCCGTCGGGGGCACGCTCGGCGAAGTGGTGACGGCGGTCTCCGCTGCCGCCGCGGTGGGCACGGGCGTCGGGGCGGCGCCCTGGGGAGTCGCCGTGGGCACGGCCGTCGGCGTCGGGGGCGCCTGCGTGGCCGCGGCCGTAACCGTCACAATCACTGCCAGCGAATCGATCTGCCCGATGAACGGCGAGTTCAAGTGCCACTGCACCGGGTACGTCCCTGGAGTGGTGAACGTGTGCGAAAGCTGCTGCGCGGCGAACGAATAGACCTCGTCCCCGCACGAGACGATGACAACCTGGCCACTGGCCCCGTCGCCCCACGTCACGCTCATGCTCAGCGGCCCGGACGTGACGGTTTTTTCGACGAAGGTGATAACGACCTGGAAGGGGGCTTCACCCTGCAGCGTCAGGTTCGGCGCGGGCGGCGAGACCGAAAACAGGTC
>CAYTBM010000170.1:0-7119 GCA_964436025.1 uncultured Anaerolineaceae bacterium | reverse complement strand
TCAGGATCGTGGGTGGGACCGGGTTGAGCGGCCGCGTATCGACGTCCAGGAGGAATCGCGCATCGCGCAGGTCGTTCGGTGACTGTGCCATCGAGACCTCCAGGTCCCCGACGGTGCCGGAGCGGCGGGCGCCGCCCCGGCGGGTGCTGTCCCTAGACGGCGGCGAGTTCCGTCATGGTCGATTCATCCATCTCGAAGGAGTGCTCCTTCGATGGGAACTGAGCGCCCTCAACTTCATCGATGTAGTTGCGGACGGCATCCCGGATGGTCTGGCCGAGGACCGCGTATTGCTTCGCGTGCTTCAGCGCACGACGGTCATCGTAGATGCCGAGCATATCGTGAAGTACCTGCACCTGCCCATCGCAGTGTGGGCCCGCGCCAATGCCGATCGTCGGGATCGAGATGCGCTCGGTCACCATCCGCGAAAGCGGCGCCGGGATGGTCTCGAGCACCACCGCGAAGGCCCCGGCTTCTTCGAGGGCGCGCGCGTCGTTCAGGAGCTTGGCCGCAGCCGCCGGTGTCTTCCCCTGCACCTTGTGCCCGCCGAACTGGTTCACTGACTGCGGCGTGAGGCCCAGGTGGCCCATCACCGGGATGCCGCTTTCGACCATGCGCCGGACGAGCGGGGCGACATGGCTGCCACCTTCAAGCTTCACCGCGGTGGCGCCACCTTCCTGCAGCAGCCGGCCGGCGTTGCGCATCGCGTCATCCGCGTTCGCCTGGTAGCTCATGAACGGCATGTCCGCGACGACGATCGCCTTGCTGGTCGCCCGCACCACCGCCCGCGTGTGGTACAGGATGTCGTCCATCGTCACGGGGACGGTGCTTTCGTAGCCCAGCACTACCGACCCCAGGGAGTCGCCGACGAGGATGATCGGGATGCCCGCCTGCTCGACGAGCCGCGCCATCGGGTAGTCGTAGGCGGTGATCATCGCGAACCGCCTGCCTTCGGCCTTGTACTGCTTCAGTTGATGGACCGAGATGCGTCCCATTGTCTGCACTTCCTTCCTGAGCGCTTAGTGGCTTCCCGCCAGCGACAGTTCCCGGGCCGCGGCCGCGGGGCGAGGATGATGGGCAAACCCGTCGCCCACTTCGATGTGCTTGACCTCGTTCTGGGCGTCGACGAAGACCTTGCGCGGTTCCATCCGGCGCGCCTCCTCATCGCTCACCTGCTGGTAGGCGATGATGATGACCGTGTCTCCGCGATGGCAGAGGTGCGCTGCCGCACCGTTGATGCAGACCTCGCCAGAGCCGCGTTCGCCCTTGATCGCGTACGTTTCCAGCCGGGCGCCGTTGGTGACATCCACAACGGCCACCTGCTCATAGGGAAGGATCCCGGCCGCTTCCATCAGGTCCGGGTCCAGGGTGATCGAACCTTCGTAATCGAGGTTCGCCTCGGTGACGGTCGCCCGGTGAATCTTCCCGGACATCATCGTTCGCATTGCAGCGGTTGCCCCTCAACGGCTCCCGGAAACAACAAACCCCGCTTCGATTGAGCGGGGGTCCGGAAGGGAGGTTTCAGCGGCGCATCCGCGCGCCGTTGTGCTCTCTCGCGTATCCGTACCGGCCACTCGGGTCCAGGCGGACGATTGGTTGAGACCAGTGCCATTCGAGCTCGACTTCCTCGCGGATAGCCGGCAAGCGGATCGTTGGGCCTCGGCAAACCGTTGTCAACGAATTTTCGCAAAATGTCCAGTCGATCGTTTAAACAACCGTGTTTAACTCCCCGCGCACCACCTGAACGAGGCCGCTTCAGCCCACCATGGAGCCCCGACCAGCCGCGAGCAGATCGTGTCTTCGGGACTCAGCCAGGAGCCGGCGCTGCAGTTCGCCCTGGCATAGGCCCCGGTGTCAGCCGCCGCTTCCACCACGCGCGATCGCATCCAGCTCCCGGCAGTGCACCTCTTCGTGGCTGACCATTCCCCAGACCTGCGCCCGCAGGGTCAGCCGCCACTCGCTTTCGCGGTGTGCTACCCACACCCGCGCGAACCGCTCCCACGCCGCAGGCGGCCGGCCGCTCAGGCGCGCGAGCAGCTCCCTACGCTGTTCGGCAAGGGCCTGGGCCGACTCCTCGAACTGCATCTGGTCATACCGGGACTTCTTCATGCGCGCCCGCGGCGAGACGTGCCGCCAGCGCGGCTCGTCTTCGTCGAGGATGCGCGCGATGTGCTCGCCGTGGACGTCCGCCGTCGCGCGGATGTGCCACAGGATCTCGTTCGCCGACCAGCCGCCGGCAGCAGGCGCGGTGCGGAGCTCAGCCGGCGTTAGCGCCGCTGCTGCGCTCTCGACACATGCCAGCGTCCAGGCCAGGCCTGCGAGCAGTGTTTCGGGCTCAGCTTTCCGGTCCATGACGATGCGAGATGATGCCCGCCACCGCGGCCGCTGTCCATTGCAGCTGCACTCCCCTCGCCCGCAGCGGTGGAGCGGGCCGGGGGTGAGGGCCTAACTCCAGCGGTCCCAGCGCATGATTTCGGACACCGGCTTGCGCGTCACCGGACCGAACTTGCCCTTCGGATAGCCGACCGGGATCAGGCAGAACGGCTGAATGTCCTCCGGGAGCGACAGTACTTCGCTCGCCGCCTTGCGGTCAGCGATCCCGAAGGTTGTCGGCGTGGCGGCGAGCCCAAGCGCCCGCGCCGCGAGCAACAGATTCTGCACCCCCGGCCAGATCGAGCCACCGGCCCCCGCGCCCGCGCTGAAGGACTCCCGGATCGGCAGCGCAACCTGCAGGCAGGCGATGACCAGCGCCGGGATCTCGGCGAAGTGTTCCGCCTGCCACTGCACCGCGCTGAGCATCCGCGCGCGCTTCTCGGCATCCTGGTGCGGCAGGGCGGCGGCGCGGCCAGCGCCGACGTACGCTTCGAACACCCGGCGGTTCAGATCCGCCAGTCTCTCCTTCTGGCCCTGGTCTCGCACCACGATGTAGCGCGCGTTCTGCATGTTGGAACCCGAGGCCGCCTGGTTCGCAGCGTCGATGAGTTTGATCAGCAGCTCTTCCGGCACCGGGTCCGGCTTGATTCGCCGCATCGCGCGGCAGTTGTAGATCACTTCGAATATGCCCATTTCGTCGGTCATGGCGACGCTCCTGGCTGGTTGATATGGCCCGGACTATACGGACGGCCCTCATACCTCACACCTGAAACGTCAAACCTCCCGTCCCCTACACTCTTCCTGTGCGCCATGAAATCCCCGGCCTCCGCCTCGCTCCCAACTGGACCAGTGCCGCCGCGGCGCTCGAGGGTATCCTCGAGTTCCTCGGGCAGCCGCTGCCGCGCCACGCCGTCATGGGGCTTACCGGCCACGCCTGGCACACCTGCCTCGGCACGAAGGGCGATGTCACGGCCCTCCCTTCTGGCGTCGCCGACCTCGACTGGCAGGCCATGGTTGAACGCTACGCGCGCACCGGTTTCCGCTGGGCGCGCTTCGGCGGTGAACTTCCCGCCGAAGGCACCTGGGACGACATGCGCCAGGCCGCCATCGACTGGGCCGTAACGCGCCTCGACGCAGGGCGGCCGCTCATCGGCTGGGATTTTCACCTCCACGAACACGGCATCGTCTACGGCTACGACCGCGCTCGCGCCGGCTTCCTCGTCCACGACATGCTGACCGAAGAGCTTGGCCCATTCGTCCTCTGGGACGTGTGGCCCACCAACCTTGGCAGGCTCGAGCTGTTCGCGCCGGAAGGCCCGCTCGAGCTCGACCCCCTCGAGAGCATTGGCCAGGCGCTACAAACCGCGTTGGACTGCTTCGCCGGCCTCGACGGCCCCGGAGACGGCCAACCACGGGGAACCGCCGCCATCGACGCCTGGGCCGAAGCGCTCGACGGCGAAACCGAGGTCGACCGTGCGGGCAACGCATACACCCTGGTCGTGCTCCAGGCCGCGCGCATGGACGGCGCCGCCTTCCTCGCGGACATCGCAAACTCCATCCCCGAGCTTTCGAAGCCGCTGATGGACGCCGAGTCGGCGATTCGCGACCAGGTCAAGGCGTTGGCGCCGCTCATCACGCTCTTCCCATTTCCGAGCGGCGGCCACGGCAATGTGAACAACGCCGGCCTTCGTCGCGCCGCCGCAATGGCCCTCCGCCGCGTCGCAAAGCACGAAAGGGACGCTGCCGCCGGGATCCAGCAGGCCCTCCAGCTGCTAGGAGACTGACCTGCCCGCCCCCGTTGTCCTTCCCGCGAAGGGTCGCGGCGGCCGGGCCTGATCCATCGCCGCCTCCACCCGCCCCGCCGGCACCGCCCGGTTGATGACCGCGAGCATCGCCGTGGCGACGAAAAAGTCGTCGGCCTGGCCTATCACCGGGATGAAGTCCGGGATGAGGTCGAAGGGCATCGCAAGGTAGGCCGCCGCCAGGGCCACCAGCAGGCGCGGACCGATTGCCACCTCGCGATCACGGAGGATGGCGCGAGCAAAGGCCAGCCGTTCCTGTCGCGAAAGCTGGAGGAACCGCCGGGCGCGCCGCCGGATACGGAAAATCTTGTAGACGAAGAAGCCGATGAGCCCGAGCGGGATGAGCGGCAGCAACATCCACCAGTGGAAATCCATACCTCGACAGTACCGCTTTCCGCGAAGACCGTTCGTACGGCCGCGCGCGGTGGGTTAAGCGAACAGCCCGCGCAGATACGGCGAAAGGAACCGCCCCTCAGGGTCCAGTGATCGCCGCGCCTCGACGAAAGCATCGAACTCCGGATAGCTCGTGCGCAGGTCGTCTCGCGTCTGCCAGTGGATCTTGCCCCAGTGCGGCCGGCCCTCGTACTTCCGGAACACAGCCTCCACCGCCCGGAAGTACGGTTCGTATGGCCGGGACGCGTCCTGGTGCACCGAGATCGTCACCGTCGCCCGGGCGTACGCCGGGCTGAGCATCGTGTCGTCCGCCGCCAGTGTCCTGTACTCGACTGGCCAGCCCCACTTCGGGAACTCCGAACGCATCACCTGGCGGACTTCACGGAAGCACTCCGGCCCCACTTCCGCCGGCACGCTGTATTCCATCTCGTTGAACCTCTGGTCCCGGATCGACGGATAAATCCTGTGGCTCCAACCAATCCGTTCCCCCGGCCCGTCAAGTGCCGGGGGCTCTTCTCCTTCTGGAACGTCAGTGACCGTGTTGAGTGCCTTGCATTCGGCCTCATCGCCAATCGGGTACCAGAAGAACTCGTAGTGCTGGTTGCGCGCGACGTTGGCAGCGAGGTGCATCAGCACCTCATCGATTGGCGCCCGCCAGCGCCGCTCGTGCAGCGCGTAGCGAGGCAGGCACGCGATATTGACCTGGCTCGTAACGCCGAGCATCCCCAGGGACACGCGCGCAGCGCGGAGCACATCCGGGTGGGCATCGCGCGTGTCCAGGATCTCTCCCGAAGCCGTGACCAGCCGCATGCCGGTCACGCGGCTGGGGATGTTGCCGAACGTTTCGCCAGTACCGTGCGTCCCTGTGCCGATCGCTCCAGCCACCGACTGCATATCGATGTCGCCCTGGTTCGCGAGGCCGAGGCCCGCCTCCCACAATTCATGCGTCGCGCGCCACAGCTTCGTGCCGCCCCACAGCGTCGCCTCGTTCGAAGCCGCGTCCGTGGCAACGAGGCCCTGGAGGCCGTCGAGCGACACAATCACGCCGTCTGTCGCCACCACTGGCGTGAACGAGTGCCCGGTCCCAGCAACGCGGACGTCGAGGCCGTCACGGGCAGCAGCGCGGACCACGTCCTGCAACCGGGCTTCGCTTTGGGGGCGTTCGATGCGCCGCGGCTCTGCCGTAACGCCGCCAGACCAGTTCGACCAAGTCTCAGCCACCAGACAACTCCCCCGCGCAGGCTGCGCCGCCGGATTCTAAGCCCCCTCCGGATCTCGGCGTTCCTGGTCCCGAGCAGTCGATTGCCGCCCGCTTTCGCTACAATTCGCCGGTGAAGAACTACCCCGTCTCGCCGGACCTTTCCACCCCGCGTGGTTACAGCCACGTCGTCACCGCCAGCGGCACCATGGTCTTCGTCGCGGGCCAGATTTCCATGGACAAAGACGGCAATGTCGTCGGCGCAGGCGACCTCCGCGCCCAGACCACCCAGGTGCTCGAGAACGTCAAAGCTGCCCTCGCCGCCGCCGGCGCCGGCTTCCCCGATGTCGTGAAGATGAACACCTACGTCGTGAACCTGAACGCCGAAGCCCTCCCGGTCATTCGCGAAGTCCGCAGCCAGTACTTCCCAGCCGAGAATCCGCCCGCCAGCACTCTCGTCGGCGTCACAGCCCTCGCGTTCGAAGGCCTCCTCATCGAAGTCGAAGTCGTAGCTGTCCTCCCCTAAGCGCCGGGTCCACGCATGGTTAACTCTGGGGCGGCGGATCCGCAGCCCGACGGTCACTGAGGGTACGCCGCTCGACGTACTCAGGGCCGCCGGCGCCCGCCGCGCGTGCATCTGCACCCTCCCCAGCCCCGCGCTCCCGATGGGGTGCGCACAGCGCAAGCGACACCCATCCCGCCAAGGCCCGACTGCAAAGGAGGGCAGATCCGGCAAGGGCCGCATCTTGGTCCCAGAACCCGTACTTCTCGTTCCTCTGTGCCCTTCGTGTCCCCGTGGTGAATCGAATTCGCGCGTGCGTTACCCCAGTTCGAAGCTGAACCGCCGCCGAAACCGTACCAGCGCCCTCAACAGCGGCCCACCCACCAGCACCAGCACCACCGCGTTGCACACGCTTCGCACCAGGTCCCAGCCGAAACTCGTCAAGACGTAGTAGTTCCAGTACCTCCGGAGCGTTTCCGCCGGGCCGAGCCCCGCTTCGTACGAAATGTCCGGCCCGGCCGCGAAGAACGGCCACGACCAGAGATTCGTAATCGCGCCGAAAAGCAGCCCCCACGCGACGCCGAGGACCACCACGGCCGCGACCTCCACGCGCCCGCGCACGCCGATTCGCGCCAACCACCAGCTCAGCCAGCCGGCGCTAATGCCCATCCAGGCCGCCGCGAACATCTGGAACGGCAGCCACGGGCCGATCCCGCCGGTGATCACGGCGCTCAAGAAGAACGAAAGCGCCCCGAGCAGGAACCCCATACGCGCCCCGAACGCATAGCCGCCGAGGATGACCAGGAAGAAGTAGAGGTTCGCGCCCGCCGGCAGCGTGATCGTGCGCAGCACGG
>CAYTBM010000169.1:0-7142 GCA_964436025.1 uncultured Anaerolineaceae bacterium | reverse complement strand
GTCCACATTTCGGGGTGGCCGGGGCGGCGGCGGCCCCAGGTGTAGGCGGGAACCGCGCGGCTGGCGACGATGATGGCGGCGACCGCCTCCGCGTCGTCGGAAAGCCTCACCGGCGGCTCGACAGCCCATTGCTCGTCGGGCAGCGACGCCTTCGGCAACAGACAGACCTGGTACCGGAACAGCCGCAGCTTTCCCGCGAGCGCGATGCCGACCGGGCCGGTCACCTCGTTGCGGCGGTTCGGGCCCGACGGTGCGGGCATCAGTTCCACCGTGAACGGTTCGCCATCCAGGCTGCAAACAAGCCCTCCGTGGACAAGCCGTTGCCGCGGCCGCCGGCTCACCGCCGCGACTACCGACTCGTAGAGGACGAGAGATGCCTTCTGGAAGTGCGTGCCCGCGCCCACGGGAATCCAGTAGAGGTCGGCGCCAGTAGCGGGTGCTTCCATTGGCGCCATTGTCGGAAGCGCGCAGCGGAGGCGAAAGGCGCCGCTCCCGAACCCCGCCACTTTTGCCTTCCACTTCCAATCTTCAGGCGGGGACGTACATCCGCCGCGGACGCACCCGGTTCTTGCGCCCATACGTGTGCAACAGCTGCCGGAAGGCCGTCAGCCGCGCCCGCGAAAGCGCCGCGTAACGTTCGCTCGCAGCGGGTTGCAGTGCGACCTCGTTCGCCGTGCCGGCTGCCAGTTCGAGCGCCGCGTAGGCCGCCGCGCCGGTAACCAGGATTTCGGCAAGGTGGTCAGAGAGCGTCGAGCCGTCCTCATCCAGCTGGTGCGATGCGGTGTAGAACACGCGAGCGTCCTCACCGTCCGGAGCCGCCTGGGTATGCAGCGTCAGTGTCTGTGCCCAGCTCGCGAAACCCGGGTAGCACGGCGGGAACCGGCCGATGGGGAACTCCACCATTTCGACATCGATGAGTCCATCGATGGCGGCAACCGAGATGTCGCGGCTGTCAGCGGTGGTGGCCACGTCCGCCGAGAGTTCGCGCGGCATCGCCAGGCTTAGGTCCGACAGCGCGTGGGCGATATGGCGGTCGAGTTGTCCGTCCGGCCAGACGATGGAGGTGGTGTCGGAAAGGTCGCTGCGCACGCGCTCGCGGATATCGGTCAGGGTGATCATGGCACGCACCATAGGGAGCGCCGCGCTCAGCCCGAACCGGGCTTTGTCACCCCGGTACACTGGCTCCATGGACGTGCTCGACTGGCTGCTGGATTCTGACCCTGCGATTCGCTGGCAGGTGTTGCGCGACCTCTCCGACGCGGCGCCGCAGGCCGTCGCAGCCGAACGCGCGAAGGTCACCGCCGAAGGCTGGGGCGCCAGGCTCCTCGCGCTGCAGGGCGCCGATGGCCAATGGGCCGGCGGCGCCTGTTTCCCCGGCGACTTCAAGTGGGCGGACATGCAGAAGTTGGGCCAGCCGTGGACATCCACGCTTCCCGTCCTCCAGCTACTCTGGGAGTTCGGCGTCGATGCTGCGGAGCCCACCATGCGCGACGCAATTGCCGGCGTGGAACGCGGCTGCCGCTGGGAACACGCGGGACAACCCTTCTTCGACGGCGAAGTGGAGCCATGCATCAACGGCCGCGTGGTGGCCCTCGGGGCGTACTTCGGCGTCGATGTCCAGCCCGTGGTGGAGCGGCTGCTGGGCGAAACGCTCGAAGATGGCGGGTGGAACTGCGAAGCGGAAAACGGCTCCGTCCGGTCGTCGTTCCACACGACGATCAACGTCCTCGAAGGTTTGCGCGAGTACGAGTGCGCGACCGGTCCATCCGAGCCGGTGACGGCCGCCCGGCGGCGCGGCGAAGAGTACCTTCTCGAGCGCAACCTCTTCCGACGCAAAACCGGCGGCGACGTGGTGGACCCGGCGTGGCTTCAGTTCTCGTTCCCCGTGTACTGGTACTACGACATCCTCCGGGCGCTGGACTACTTCCGCTCCTCGAACGTCCACGATTCGCGCATGGAGGAGGCGATCGGGCTCGTCCGTGCGAAGCGGGAGCCGGATGGGACGTGGCTACTGGAAAACACGAAGCCCGGCGCCGTGCCCTTCGAACTCGAAGCCGGCGACGGCCAGCCCAGCCGCTGGAACACCTTGCGGGCGGGGCGGGTACTCAGGTGGTGGGAGGCCTGACCAGCGAGATATGGGCCCGGCTTCCGACGGGCGGCTGAGGCGCAAGGTCGCCTGACACCACAGGCGGGCACCGACCGCGCATCCCGGTTACCATGTCGCGCGAATCTTGAGTGCGGCCCGCTGGGCTGTGCCCGTCATTTCCATCCAACTCACAAGGAAAGAGCCACATGTCTGAAGCCTGGATCATCGAAGGCGTCCGCTCCCCTCGCGGTGGCGGCAAGCCCGGCGTCGGCAGCATGACGCATATCCACCCCCAGCGCATCCTCGCGCAGGTGCTCAACGCCCTGCAGGAACGCGCCGGTTTCGACCCCGCGGACGTCGAGGACGTGGTGATGGGTTGCGGCAGCGGCGCGGGCGACCATTCGATGGATATCGCCCGCATGGCAACGCTTGACGCCGGCTGGCCGACACGCGTCCCCGGAGTGACGCTCCACCGCTTCTGCGGCTCCGCCCAGCAGGCGGTCAATATGGCCGCCATGGGCGTGATGTCCGGCCAGCAGGACCTGATCGTCGCCGGCGGCGTGGAATCGATGTCCCGGCCGGCGCCGATGAGCGTCGATGGCTTCACCGCGAACAACACGCACCTGTACGCGCAGTACCCGCTGGTGCCACAGGGCATCTCCGCGGACCTCATCGCCACCATCGAGGGATTCAGCCGCGAAGACTGCGACCGCCTGGGCGTCGAAAGCCAGCGCCGCGCCGCCGCGGCCATTGACGCGGGGCACTTCAAGCGCAGCGTGGTCCCGATCTACAACGACGACGGCTCGCTCGCTCTCGACCACGACGAGTACCCCCGCGCCGGCACCACTATGGAGAGCCTCGCCGGCCTGAATCCGTCGTTCGCGAAGATGGGTGTGATGACCCCCGCGAACGACACGCGAACCTACGACGAGATCTGCAAGGCCGTTTACCCGCAGATCAAGGAAGTGAACCACGTGCACCACGCCGGCAACTCCTCGGGTGTGGTGGACGGCGCCAGCGCGCTGCTGCTCGCCTCGCCGGAGTACGCGAAGGCGCACGGCCTGAAGCCGCGCGGCCGCGTGGTGATGACCGCCACCGCCGGCAGCGAGCCGGTGATCATGCTCACTGCCCCCGCCCCGGCTACCCAGATGGTCCTGAAGAAGGCCGGTATGTCGAAGGACAACATCGACCTGTTCGAGATCAACGAGGCCTTCGCCTCGGTGGTCCTCAAGTGGCAGCGGGAGATGGACCTGGGCAACGACAAGCTGAACGTGAACGGCGGCGCGATCGCCCTCGGCCACCCCATCGGCGCGACTGGCGGCATGCTGATCCAGACGGCCCTCGACGAACTCGAGCGCCGCAACCAGTCCACCGCGCTGATCGCCATGTGCACAGGCGGCGGCATGGGCACGGCAACGATTATCGAACGGCTCTGAACCGCCGGACACACGCCACACACGCGAAAGGGCCCCCTCGATGGGGGCTCTTTCGTCTACCGCAGATCCCTTTCTCACCTTTCCGCCGGTTGTGGTTGAATGGGCGCTGTGGACGTAGTTTCGAGGCTTTCAGGCGGAGCGGGCACGCAATTCGTCCGCGAGAAGTTCATCCAGCCAATCGGCGTCTTCGTCAACACCGAAGCGTCCGGCGGCATCTTCCTGCTGGTCGCCACCGCGGTTGCCCTCATCTGGGCGAACTCCCCCTGGGACGGCAGCTATTTTGACCTTGTCCACGCCCATCTGAGCATCGATGTAGCGCTGTTTTCAATCGAAGAGAGCCTCGGGCACCTCGTGAATGATGGCCTGATGACGGTCTTCTTCTTCGTGGTGGGGCTGGAGATCAAGCGGGAACTGCTCCACGGAGAGCTGGCTTCGCGGCGCAAGGCCGCCCTCCCGGTCGCGGCGGCGCTCGGCGGCATGGTGGTCCCCGCGCTCATCTACGTGGCCTGGAACGGCTCGGGCGAAGGCGCCAGGGGTTGGGGCGTGCCGATGGCCACGGACATCGCATTCGCCATGGGCGTCCTGGCCCTGCTCGGACGGCGGGCGCCGTTCTCGCTCAAGGTGTTCCTGCTGGCCCTCGCCATTGTCGATGACCTCGGCGCGATCCTCGTGATCGCGGTCTTCTACACGGACAGCATTTCGATCCAGGCGCTCGTCTGGGCGGCACTGCTGGTCGGCGTGATGCTCGCTGCGGCGAGAGCCGGCGTCCGCAGCACGGACGTCTACGTCGTGCTTGGCGTGTTCTTCTGGGTGGCGGTCTACAAGAGCGGCATCCACGCGACGCTCGCCGGGGTTGTGCTGGCGATGCTCACGCCCGCGAAGCCGAAGTTCACCCCGCGCGCGTTCGAAGCAAGCGCCCTGGACTTGCTGGTCAGCTACCGCCATGCGCGCGATGCCGGCGACCATGCACAATCGCAACAGGTCCTCGCGGAGTTCGAGTCGCTCAGCCGTGGCACCGAATCCCCGCTCGACCGGCTGGAACACACGCTGCACCCATGGGTGAGCTACCTCATCGTCCCCATCTTCGCGCTGGTCAATGCCGGCGTCGTGATCTCCGGGGGGCTGATTTCGGACTCGCTTTCCAGCCCGGTGAGCCTGGGTGTGGCGAGCGGGCTCGCGGTCGGGAAGCCGCTCGGTATCCTGCTCGCCTGCTACATCGCGGTGAAGCTGGGGATCGCCGACTTGCCCTCGAACACCGGTTACGGGCACATGGTGGGTCTGGGGCTGGTCGCTGGTATCGGGTTCACCGTCTCGCTGTTCATTACGAACCTGGCTTTCGACAGCGCGACGCTTGTGGACGAAGCGAAACTCGGCATCCTCGCGGCGTCGACGCTCGCCGGGGTGGCCGGGTTCGCGTACCTCTGGATTGCCCCGGGCGAACCGGAACCTGCGCCGGATCCGCTGCTGGAACTCCTCCCGGCGAAGTGATTCGCGGTGTGTCGAGCTACCGCATTCCGCTCAGAAGATAGATAGTAGGAGATGAACTACTTCGTCTCGTGCGTCGCGCGCGGCGAGGACGCAGCTCACCGCCGCCTGGCCGCGCCGGACTCCTGACACCGCCGTCCGACTCGAACGCCCCGGGAAACGCCTCGTCGCCGCGCGCGGCCTGATTCGAGAGGAAACGCCACGCCGATGCTCAGACGCTTCGCCACCCGGGGCCGCCGCTACAACCTCGGACAAATGACCAGCCAGCAGGTTGTGCGGGCGCTCTGGCTTGGCACGGCGATCGGGATTGTGGCGGGAATCGGCGCGATTGCGTTCGCCGAGGCTATCAAGTTCGCCACGGAGCACCTGCTCGGCTCGCTCGCGGGCTACTACCCGCCTGAACCGCTGGGGGAAGGCGCCGCGTCATTCTCCGGACCAGACCGGCGGTGGGCGTTGCCGCTTGTGCTTGGGCTGGGCGGGCTGCTCTCCGGCATTATCGTGTTCAGCCTCGCACCGGAAGCCGAGGGGCACGGGACGGATGCCGCCATCGACGCTTTCCACCGCCGCGGGGGACGCACGCGCTGGCAGGTCATCCCCGTGAAGCTTGTCGCCTCCGCCATCACCATCGGATCCGGCGGGGCTGCGGGCCGTGAAGGGCCTACGGCGCAAATAGGCGGCGGATTCGGGTCGTTTCTCGCGGGCAAGCTCGGGTTTGATGCGAACGAGCGGCGGAAAGCATTGGCGGCCGGCATGGGCGCTGGTATCGGCGCGATCTTCAGGGCGCCGCTCGGCGGCGCGATGATGGGCGCCGAAGTGATGTACACCCACGACTTCGAGTCCGATGTCATCCTTCTCGGCTTGATCTCGTCGATTGTCAGCTACTCGGTCTTTTGCTCCTGGTTCAGCTTTTCGCCGATGTTCGGGAACACCGGCGGCTTCACGTTCTCGCATGTCTCCGAGGTGCCGTACTACGCGCTGCTCGGGGCGGTCTGCGGGCTCATGGGCATCCTCTATGTGCGCGGCTTCTATGGCACCACCGCACTCTTTCATCACTTGAAGGTGCCGCGGATGTTGAAGCCGATGCTCGGCGGCGTTGCTGCCGGGCTCATCGGCATCGTGATGCCCGAATCGATCCACGTGGGCTACGGCTGGATCCAGCGCGATTTCGACGCCGAGGAAGTGCTGAAGCTCTCCCCCTGGCTGCTCATCGCCCTGCCGTTCGCGCGGATCATGACGACCTCGTTCTCCGTGGGTTCGGGAGGCTCTGGCGGGATCTTCGGGCCGGGCATGGTCATCGGCGGCATGGTGGGGGCGGCCGCATGGCGTTTCGGCCACGGGCTGCCAGGATTCCCTGCCGATCCAGGGCCGGTGATCATCATCTGCATGATTGCGTTGTTCGGAAGCGTGGCGCACTCGCCGCTGGCCATGCTCCTCATGGTCGGTGAAATGACCGGCAACCTCTCGCTCCTCGCCCCCGCCATGGCGGCGGTGGCCATCGCGACGCTCCTGGTGGGCGACACAACCATCTATAAGAGCCAGGTCTGGTCCCGCGCCGATTCGCCGGCGCACCGCCACCGGTTTGCGTTCCCACTCCTCACCGCCCTGCCCGTACAACGGGCGGTCCGCTCCGTGCCAATCTTCCGGCCATCCACTGCGCCGGCCGAAGCGATCGCCGCGTTCGAAGAGTCCGGCGCTACCCTCGCGCTCGTGCAAGGCGAGGACGGCGCACTTGCCGAAGTAACGCTCGCCGAGGCGCGACGCGCCCTCCAGGCGGACACCCTTGCGCTGGGTGCTGTTGCCCATCCCCTGGCCGTCGCCATTCGCGGCGACGTGGCACTCGATGCCGCGCTGGACACTCTCAACTCGAACGAGCGCCGCTGGCTGCCCGTTGTCGAAGACGGCAAGGTGCTGGGTATCGTCGACGCCGGCGACCTGTTGCGCTCGTACAGGCGGGCCATGGAGCACCAGGTGCGGCCGCTCTCGCCGTTCACCGCCGACCTCGCCGCGGTTGAAGTCATCCTGCCCACCGCCTCACCCATAAGCGGGCAGGCGCTGCGCGAGGCCCACATGCCCAACGGCGTCAGGGTGTTGACGTACGAGCACGAAGGGATACTTCGGGTTGCGGATGGCTCGAC
>CAYTBM010000168.1:0-7163 GCA_964436025.1 uncultured Anaerolineaceae bacterium | reverse complement strand
ACGCACTCGCGGCCGTGCACGACGCCGATTCCCGTCACGATGCCGGCGCTCGGAATATCGTCTTCGTAGACTCCGTCGCCCGCGAGCGGGCTAAATTCGAGGAAAGTCGTCGCCGGGTCAACCAGCCGTTGGATGCGTTCGCGGGCAAGCAGCTTGCCCCGCTCATGGTGGCGGCGCACATACTCTTCGCCCCCGGCGAGGGCTACGCGGTCGAGTCGCGCGCGAAGGTCAGCCGCGAGTTCGAGGTTTCGCGTACGGTTCGCCTTGTACTGCGGATCGCGAAGGTCAACGCGGGTGGGTAGCTCGGGGATATCGTGCCAGCGCATGTGGACGCAGCTTACCCGACGGGGACGGCCTCTCGCTGCACCAATGCGCCCATTCCTGCTACCGTCGAGGGTGATGGCTGCCTACTCCGACCTCGTGGTCGAACACTTCAAGAACCCCCGGAACGCCGGTGAGATGGATTCACCGGATGGCGAAGCGACGAAATCGAATCCGGTCTGCGGCGACAGGATGCGCGTGATGATCCGCGTCCGCGATGGCGCCATCGGCGAGGTCCGCTGGCAGACCCGCGGCTGCCCTCCGGCGATCGCGACCAGCTCGGTGGCAAGCGAGATGGTGGTCGGGTGGCCGCTGGAAAAGGTCGAAGCGCTCACCCGCGAAGAAGTTGCAGACGCGGTCGGCGGCCTCCCGAAGGACAAGGTCCATTGCAGCGTCCTCGCCGCCGACGCGCTGCGCGCCGCGATACAGGATTACCGTTCACGCGCTCAGGCGTAGCGGCCGCGCAGGCCTCCAGGATCCCTTAGCAACCGCGCGGATCGATCCCGCATTGCCTCGAACCGGTCACCGCGCGTCAACCCGGTGTTCCCGCTGGGACGCCGAACTCTCATACAGGTTCCTGTTGGGTTGGGACTGTGGGGGTTCAGATGGCGGCTCGGACGATGCAACACCGGTCTGCGATACCGTTTGTGCTGGCGCTCGCCGGCGCACTCTTCGCGGCGTTCGCGTTGATGGTTGGCAGTGGGAAAGAGGCGGGCGCAATCACCAACTGCTCGGTCTCGCACGATGCGCTCGACAGCGAGGAACAGGCGTTCCTCGGCATGATCAATAGCTATCGGGCCTCGAACGGCCTCGGCGCACTCACGATCTCCACGAACCTCAATCGCGGCGCGGCCTGGATGGCGCAGGACCTCGCCGACAACAACTATTTTTCCCACACCGACTCGCTCGGGCGTTCTCCGTACGCCCGCGCCATCGATTGCGGGTACCCGTCTGGGGCGGGCGAGAACCTGGCCGCCGGCACCAGCTGGAACTCAGCAAGCGCAGCGATGAGCGCCTGGCAGGCGTCGCCCGGGCATAACGCGAACATGCTCGGCCAGTACTACCAGCAGATCGGCATTGCCAGGTACTACAAGGCCGGCTCGCAATACACGTGGTACTGGGCCACAACCTTCGGCTCGACCAATGACGGCACGGGTGGCGGCGGCGCGGGCAATCCCACCGCGACCAACACCCCGACGCGGACTCCAACGAACACGCCCATCGCGACGAACACTCCGACCCAGGCTGCGGCGACGAGCACGCCAACGCAGCCGGCTTCGACCAGTACGCCAACCCCGACTGGAACCAACTCCACCAGCACGCCGACGGCCACGCAGTCCGTGGCAACCAGCACCCCGACCCAGGGCGCCCCCACAAACACGCCGACCCAGGCCAGTTCCACAAGCACGCCCACGCCAAACGCGACGAGCACCGCCACCCCGCAAAGTACGAACACACCGACCGCAACTCCGAGCGCGACCGCGACTCCAACTCAGCCGCCCGCGCCGGGAAGCTCACTCCCGCTCGTGCCAGGCGCGAACCTCGTCGCCTGGGGCGGCGGAAATGTCGACCCGGCGGTCGCCTTCGCCGGCAACAGCAGCGTCGCCGTTGTCTACGAATGGGACCCGGCGACTGGCGAGTGGAAGCGCTACTTCCCCGGCCTCCCCGGCTTCCTCAACAACTTGCGCATGCTGCGTGAAGGCAACGCCTACTGGGTCATCGCGAAGGCGAAGTCGTCACTGACCATGGGCCGGTAAAGGCCGGGCATCTGGACTACGTCCCGGCGACGGTCATCGACTTGATCCGCACTGTCGGGGCGGCCGAGGAGCCGAACCACGTGAGGTCGCTCCCAACCATGTCGACCTCCCTCAGCATCGTCTCCATATGCCCGGAGATGTTCACCTCGGTGACCGGGAAAGCGAGCCGTCCGTTCTCAATCCAGAACCCGGCGGCTCCGCGCGAGTAATCGCCGGTCGTTGGGTTGAAGCCGTTGCCCATGAGCGCCGTGACGTACAGACCTTCGGACACGCCCGCCACCACTGACTGCGGGTCATCACGCCCGGGTTCGAACACCAGCGTCGATGGACCGGGCGCGGGAAGCGTCTCGATCCCGCGCTGGGCACTCCCCGACGTGTGGTTCTGCGTCCTCCGTGCGGTGTAGCAGTCGAACAGGAACTTCGAGAAGTGCCCGGCATTGAAGATTTCGTTGCGCCGCGTCTCCACGCCCTCTCCGTCGAAGGGCCGCGAGCCCAGGCGGCCCGGCGCGCGCGGGTCATCGACTATCGAGACGAGCGGAGAACCGATCGCGTCTCCCACGCGGTTCGCCAGGAAGGTCGACCCCCGGTAGAGCGCACTGCCGTTGGCGCATCCAATCAGATCGCTCATCAGAGCGACGGTCATCATCGGTTCGAAGACGATCGGCACCTGGCGGGTCGGCATTTTGCGCGCGCCGAGCTGGTCCACGGTGCGGCGAGCTGCGATGCGGCCGACTTCCTCAGGCTCCAGGAGCCGGTGCATGGCGCGCTCAGCGGAGTACCAGTAGCCGTTGCGTTTCTTGCCTTCGGCGTCGTCCGCAATCGCCTCGACCATGAGGGAGATGCTGGTCGCGGGGTAGAAGCCTTCGAATCCGAGCGAGTTCGCGAGGGCCAGCTGCCCCACGCGGGTCGAGAGGCTCGCGCCGTCCGAGTTGTTGATTCGCTTGTCGAAGGCGAAAGCCGAGCCTTCGCAAGCGCGGGCCATCCGGACTTTCTCTTCGGTCGAAAGCGTCTCGATGTGCTCGTCGTACAGCCCCAGCCCGTCCGCGTTCGTGGCTTTGGACAACAACGCCGGTTCAGGAAGGCCGGCGAACTCGTCCGGCTCGGAAATGGATGCCAGGTCTACCGTCTCGGCGGCGAACCGTTCGAGCGAGGCCGGCGACAGGTCGGACGTCGAACAGACGGCTGTTCGCCCGCCATTGATGACACGCAAGCCGAGCGACATCGAGCCCGCTTCAATGAGCTTTTCAAGCTCGCCAAGACGGACCGTGACGTTGGCCTCGTTGTACATCGAGACAATCGCGTCACACTGATCGGCCCCGGCGCGGCGCGCGATGCTGACGACCTTGCGAGCGATTTCGAGTGGAGTTGGACCTTCCATTCAGGGTGTACTCCTGAGCGTTTGACTCTCACCCCTGCCCCTCTCCCGCGACGGGAGAGGGGTTCCCGACTGGAGCGAAAGTGTCTCGATGAGGTACTGCATCAACTGGGGTTTTCCGGCGGGGGTCACGAGATGTGCAGGAATCCGGATGAATCGGATCGACATGTCCTCGAGGATCGCCTGGCGGTCGAGGTCAGCCGCGCGGTGCTCAGCCTCGAGGTGAATGCCGCCATCGACTTCGATGGCGACTCGAAGCGACTCGCAGTAGAAATCAAGCACGAACTTTCCGATGGGGTGCTGCCGCCTGAATTTCAGATTGAGGCATCGGCGGTTGCGTAACGCTTCCCAGAGAATCGCCTCGCCGGCGGCCGTCGACTGGCGAAGGCGGCGAGCCGCCGGAACGTTGTCTGCATGCCACCGACTCCCCTCTCCCGTCTCGGGAGAGGGGGCAGGGGGTGAGGGAACGCGGCTGTTCGTTGAGGTCCTCAAACCTGGGTCCCGCCCACAGTTATCCCGCTCACCAGCACCGTCGGCATGCCGACGCCGACCGGGACCGACTGGCCGTCCTTCCCGCACGTCCAGCGCCCGTCCGAGAGCTGGTAGTCGTTTGCCACGGCCGTCACCTTCGAGAGGACATCCGGCCCGTTGCCGATGAGCATCACGTTCTTGAGCGGCGATGTCACCTTGCCGCCTTCGATGAGGTAGGCCTCCGTCACGGAGAAGACAAAGTCGCCGTTGGAAATGTTGACCTGGCCGCCAGAGTAGGAGACGGCGTAGATGCCGCGGTCGACCTTGCGGATGATCTCTTCGGGAGTGCTCTGGCCGGGCAGCATGAAGGTGTTGGTCATGCGCGGCATGATGTAGTCCTTGAACGTCTGGCGTCGCCCGGAGCCGGACGGCGACACGCCGTAGTGCCGGGCGCTCACTTCGTCATGCAGGTACCCCCGGAGCGTGCCATCCTCGATCAGGACGTTCCGGGTCGTCACGTTCCCTTCGTCGTCGACGTTGATGGAACCGCGCGAGTCGGCGATCGTCCCGTCATCGACGACCGTGACGAGTGGGCTCGCGACCGGCTGGCCGACGCGGCCGGAGTAGTTGCTCGTGCCTTTGCGGTTGAAGTCGGCTTCGAGGCCGTGACCCACTGCTTCATGGAGGAGCACCCCGCTATCTCCGGCGGCGAGGACCACAGGCAGCGTGCCGGCGGGCGCCTCGACGGCGCCCTGCTGCAGCACCGCCTGGCGGGCGGCGTCGCGGGCCAGCTCTTCGGGTGTGACACGGTCGAAGTATTCGATGCCGAGACGGCCGCCGCCACCAGTCCGCGCCACCTGGCGGCTCGGGCCATTCTGCGAAAGCGCCGAGACGTTGAAGCGGATCAACGGCTGTACGTCGCCGACGACCTTGCCGTCGCTGCGGGCCACCATGACGTACTTCAACTCGTCGCCGATGCTCGCATCCAGGCGGGCGATGCTCGGGTCATAGCCGCGGGCAGCGCGGTCGGCGCGCTCCAGCAGCGCCACTTTCTTCGCCGCCGGCTCATCGGTGAGGGGATCGGAAGTCGAATAGAACGAGCCGGTGGTCAGGAACGGGGTGGCGTCGATCGGCCTGGGACGTTCCTCGGCGGTGCCGATGCGGGACGCCGTTTCGGCGGCGCGGCGCATCGCCTCCATCTCGAGCGACTCCGTATACGCGTAGCCGATCGCGTCGCCCTTCACCACGCGGATGCCCACGCCCTGGGCAACGTTGCGAGATGCGGACTTGACCCGCTGGTCTTCCCACTGGATGGCGCTATTGGTGCGGTGTTCGAAGAAGAGTTCGGCAAAATCGCCCCCACGGCTGAGGGCAATCGAAAGCAACGACGACATCGCGGCAGCATCGATGTTGTAGTGAGAACTGAAGAATTCGAGCGAAGCGGCGCCCGGACTGGCCATAGAAGCCCTCCAGCGGAGTTGCCTTCCATCGTAGCCCATGTCTGGCCGCCCCCGAAGCCGTTGGGGAACACCCTGAAAAGCGCGCCTTCGCGGCGCCATATGGTGGTTCGTTTGGACATGGTTGTGTACGGTCGAACTATCGGGCAGCAGCCAGCGCCCGGGGAATGTTTTTGGCTTCTCCCGCCCTGCCTGTTCCGTCTGTCCGGGTCTCCGGCCGAGGGCTGACCGCGCCCGGTCGACCGCTCGCTTCTCTCAGGCACCGGGACTTCCGCTTCCTCCTCGCATCGACGATGGCGCTGCAAATCGGCTCATGGGTGCAAACCATCGGCCAGGGTTGGCTCGTCAAGCACGACCTCCACGGTTCGGCGACGGACCTGGCGACCGTGGCACTGCTGCGCGGCGCCTTCCTCGTGTTGCTGTCGCCGTTCGGCGGCTACCTGTCGAGCCGGTACGAACGCCGTCGCCAGTTGATGGTCTACACGACCGGAAGCGCGACCATCGCTGCCGCGCTCACCGTGCTCGTCTGGTCAGGGCACATCGAGATCTGGATGGTCTATCTCTTCGCGGCGGCCGCCGGGATCGTTGAGGCGCTGGCCGGGCCTATCCGAAGCCTCCTCGTCTTCGACACCGCGGGAAAGGACGAGATGACCAACGCCGTGGCCCTTAACGCCCTCGGCGGAAACGCCATGCGCGTCATCGGCCCTGCCATCGGTGGTGTGTTGATCGGCGCCGTCCACACGCAGGGCACCTTCGCTGCCCAGGCAATCTTCCTCTGCATCGCCGTGCTTCTCACCTCACGCCTGCATGCCAGTCCACCGGACCGCGGCGATGCGAAGGAAGGCATCTTCGCGAGCGTTGCCTCAGGCCTGAAATACGTCATTCGCGACCGGCGCATGGGACTGATCGTCATCATGGCGATCCTTCCGAGCGTGCTTGTCTATCCCTACGTCACCTTCCTGCCAGTATTCGCCACCGACGTCCTCCACAAAGACCAGACCGCGTACGGCTACCTGGCCGCGGCGGTTGGACTGGGCTCGTTGCTCGGCGGCGGCATTGTCGCAGCGACATCGAACCGCGAGCGGCTCGGGCCAGGCATGATGTGGGCGTGCTTTTTCTACTGCGCCTCGGTCGCCGGCTTCACGCTCTCGCGCAGTCTGTGGCTCGGAGTCGGCGTGCTGGCGGTGGCGGGCATCTTCCACAGCATCTACTCCGCGTTCAATGCTTCATTGATGCAGATGAAGGCGCAGCCTGAGTACCGCAGCCGCGTCGTGGCGCTGCAAACCATGACCTGGGGCCTTACACCGTTTGCCGGCTTGCTCATGGGGCGAATGATTGACGTGTGGGGCGCGCCCCACGTGGTCGGCGGATGGATGGTGGTGGCGGCGCTGCTGACGCTGCTCATCACCGTAATATCCCGCGAGTTGCGAAGGATCTGACGCTCATGGACTCCCTTCACGCCGCCCTCCAGGCAGGTTTGCGCAAACTCGACGGAGAAGGACGGCTTACTCCGGAATCCGGTACCGCCGATGACCTGAAGGGGGTCACATCCCTGTTCGTGGTTGACCTGGAAATGAGCGGCCCCAACGCGCTGGTGCACGAGATCCTCGACGTTGCGGGCGTACGTGCGGCGCTCGCGCCGAAATTCCCCGAGGAAGAAGCCTGGGGCGGCCGCGTCAAGCCCAAACGCATCGGCAATGCCGTTCCCGCAGCGCTCAAAGTCGTCGGCTACACCCCGAAAGCATGGAAGGCCGCTCTCGAGTTGGAGGAGGCCTGGGAGAA
>CAYTBM010000167.1:0-7220 GCA_964436025.1 uncultured Anaerolineaceae bacterium | reverse complement strand
AGACGCCGGCCATGTTCTTGCCCGAAAGCCAGCGGTCATCGCGCGGGCTGAGGCCAATGACGGCGCTGCACTGGGCGCCGACCAGGTCCTCCGCGGTGATGCCGACTGTCCAGCCGAGCCGTGCCGCCTGGGCCACGATCTGGTCCGTGGTGTGGATGTCCGTGGGGCGGCGGATGCGCGGCACCGCTTCCATCTCGGCCTTCGTTGCAAACATCTTCATGCCAATGGGCGTGGTCCGCAGGCGAAGCAGGCGGTTCAGGTCGTCGACGAGCTTCGGCCAGTCGTATTGCTGAGGCTCCTCGGGCAGGATCTCGCTGGTAGAGATGACGGACACGACGCGCCTCCCGGGTGAGCTATGCCGCGCATGGTAGTACGAACGGACGGGGAATGAGGCTGAGGAGGAAAGCGGACCGGCGTTGATCGGCGTGTCAATGGGTTGCGGGGGACGTGGAGAGCGGCGGCGAGCTGAAGCGCGCGGCAGCCGTTGTAGCGCGGTGGGAGGTGGCTGGTGCAAACTTCCGAATCACTTTCGAGCTGGAGCCTGCCGCGATGACCGAGATTACCCACCGAACAATCCAGACCAACGGCATCAACATGCACATCGCAGAAGCCGGCAGCGGGCCGCTGGTGGTGATGTGCCATGGCTGGCCGGAATCGTGGTATTCGTGGCGACACCAGCTGGGGGCCCTGGCGGAGGCAGGTTTCCACGCCGTGGCGCCGGACCAGCGCGGTTACGGGCAGACCGACAAGCCGCAGTCCGTCGACCAGTACACGCAGCTCCACATGGTGGGCGACATCGTGGGTTTGCTGGACGCGCTGGGGGAACAGACGGCGACAATCGTCGGGCACGATTGGGGCGCGCCGGTGGCCTGGAACTCGGCGCTGCTGCGTCCAGACCGTTTCCCTCGCGTTGTGGGCATGAGCGTGCCGTATGGCCCGCGCGGCGACTTCCAGCCGACGATGGGGCTGAAGGCGGCGTTCGGCGACAACTTCTTCTACATCCTCTATTTCCAGGAGCCCGGCAAGGCTGAAGCCGAACTGGAAGCGGATGTAAACCGGACGATGCGCGGCCTGCTGTATTCAGCGTCGGGCGATATCCCGCGGCCCGCAGAGCCGCCCGCCCCGCGCCCGGCGGCGACGACGAAGTTCATGGACGGAATGGTGGATCCGGAGACGTTGCCCGCGTGGCTAACGCAGGCCGACGTGGACTTTTTTGTGAACGAGTTCAAGCAGAGCGGCTTCCGCGGCGGACTCAACTGGTACCGCAACATCGACCGCAACTGGGAGCTCATGGGGGCCTGGCGGCAGGCGAAAGTGACCGTGCCAGCGCTCTTCATTACGGGCGAGATGGACGTGGTGCGGACGTTCGCGCCGGAGGACACGATCCGGCAGAACGTCCCGAACCTGAAGGACCTGGTGATAGTGCCGGGCGCCGGCCACTGGGTGCAGCAAGAGCGCCCCGCGGAGGTGAATGCGGCGCTGATCAAGTTCCTGAAGGAAGCGTAGGGCACGGCGCCATGGGCCGCGCTGTTGTTCTGCTCGGAGCTCCCGGCAGCGGAAAGTCGAGCGTCGGCCATGAGTTGGGACTGCTCGGCTTGCGCTGGCGCGAGTGGGAGCCCGAGTTGCTGGCCCGTTGGGGAGGTCGTGAGGGGTTCATCGCGCAAAAGCAGGCGGCTCTGGCGGAACATCATGGCGAGCTCCTCACGTTCGTCGACGCCGACCACGCGCCGGCCATCCTCGAGTCCACGGGCATCTCGGACGCGGAATTCATCGACAAACTTCAAGAGCGGGAGGACACCTTCGTGGTGCGCCTCGACGTTTCGGAGGCCGGGGCTCTCCGTCGTATCGCTGCGCGGTCGTCCGGGCGTCACCTTTCGGACGAACTCGAAGCCAACCGCCGGGTCTGGGCGGCCTTCAATCAGCTTGTGGTGCCGAACCGGCCGGTGAACTTCGTTGTCGATACTGAGGAGGCCGCAACCGCTGCCATCGCGCTCGAAATCCTGGAGAGCCTTGACGGCCAAGGGTCTGAGCGGGCGAAGGTATACTGACCACATGGCGATTCGACGTCCGATTGCGCGGGAAGAACGGATCCCTGTCTCGAGGTATCACGGCCGGCGGATGGACGAGGCGGAGTACCTGGCGCTGCCCGAGGAGAAGCCCTACCTGGAATACGTCGACGGAGTGGTGCTGCAGAAACCTATGCCTGACGCGTTTCACGGACGACTGATCCAGTTCCTCGATTACCTTTTCTACGGATACATCCTTCGCGCCGGTGGCGATGGCGGCCCGGAGCGACGAATGCGCTTCGCGGATGGATCGGGCTATCGACTTCCTGACACGGCGTATTGGGCATCCGGGCGGCCCTCCGGGAACGACACGGCGCCCTCGGTAGTTGTCGAGGTCCGGTCGAGCGACCAGACGATGGCCGAATTGCGGCGGAAGTGCCGGGCGTTTCGCGCGAACGGCGTGGATTGCTGCTGGCTTATTGACCCGTACGCGAGGAATGTCGAGGTTTTCGAAGGCGAGCGGGATGGTGCGCGGCTGGCGGAAGACGAACCGCTCGAAACGACGGTCATGCCCGGGTTCTCGGTGAGCCAGGCCGAGCTGTGGGCGGCGATGGAACGCTGAAGGGGCGCCAGGCGGTCCGGCGCCGAGCGGTATACTGACCACATGGCGATTCGACGTCCGATTGCGCGGGAAGAACGGATCCCTGTCTCGAGGTATCACGGCCGGCGGATGGACGAGGCGGAGTACCTGGCGCTGCCCGAGGAGAAGCCCTACCTGGAATACGTCGACGGAGTGGTGCTGCAGAAACCTATGCCTGACGCGTTTCACGGACGACTGATCCAGTTCCTCGATTACCTTTTCTACGGATACATCCTTCGCGCCGGTGGCGATGGCGGCCCGGAGCGACGAATGCGCTTCGCGGATGGATCGGGCTATCGACTTCCTGACACGGCGTATTGGGCATCCGGGCGGCCCTCCGGGAACGACACGGCGCCCTCGGTAGTTGTCGAGGTCCGGTCGAGCGACCAGACGATGGCCGAATTGCGGCGGAAGTGCCGGGCGTTTCGCGCGAACGGCGTGGATTGCTGCTGGCTTATTGACCCGTACGCGAGGAATGTCGAGGTTTTCGAAGGCGAGCGGGATGGTGCGCGGCTGGCGGAAGACGAACCGCTCGAAACGGCGGTGATGCCCGGGTTCTCGGTGAGCCAGGCCGAGCTGTGGGCGGCATTGGAACGCTGAACGGGCCAGCCGCTACGATCGCTTCGTGGCTGAACTGCCCCTCATCACTTCTGAAGACCTCGACGTACTCGAGAGCGAATGGGCGGCGCTGCACGCCCGGGTCCCCGGCGCGAGCCCGTTCCTCCATCCCGCCTGGCATCGCGCGTGGCTGCGGACGTTCGGGAAGACAGTCCGGCCGGTCTTCCTTTCGGTGCGGCGCGGCGAGGATCTGATCGGGGTGGCGGCGCTCGACATGGACCGGGAGCAGGCGAGGGAGCTTGGCGACCACAACGTGCGGGATTACGGCGGGCCGCTCGCGCTGTCGGGCGAAGAAGGCGCTGTCGCCTCCGGGTTGCTGGAATGGCTCCGCGAGGACCTGACGCCGGGCCTGATGCTGTGGGGAGTGCCCGCAGACTCGGCCATAGTCCCGGCGGTCGAAGCGGCGGCGGCCTCAGGTGGCTGGACCTTCGAACGCGGGCACGAAGCGGTCTGTCCCGGCGTCGACCTGCCGGGTGACTTCGAGGGGTACATTGCGGCGCTTTCGAAGAAGGACCGGCATGAACTTCGCCGCAAGCTGCGGAACTTCGAGGCCGCCGCCGGGTCGTCGAGTTTCGCTTCGGTGACCGACCCCGGCGCTCTGGTTGAAGCGCTGGAAGGGCTGTTCCACCTGATGCGGGTAAGCCGCGGCGATAAGGACGAGTTCCTGACGCCGGAGATGGAGTCTTTCTTCCGGGACGTTGTCGCTGCGTTGGGCCAGCTGGGGATGGCGCGCCTTTCAACGCTGTCACTGGATGGCACGCCTGTGGCGATGACGCTCGCGTTCGAGGACGCGGAGACAACCTATCTGTACAACAGCGGCTACGACCCGGCGTCCAGCCACCTGGCAGTGGGCCTGGTCGGCAAGGCCTACGCAATTCGCGACAGCATCGAGCGAGGCAAGCGGCGGTTCGACTTCCTGCGAGGCGAGGAAGAGTACAAACGCCGGCTCGGGGGCGTGGACCGCGAACTGGTGCGGCTTCACCTGCAATCGCGCTAACGCAGCCGGTGGGTTCAGCGAGCCGCTGTTTTCGCCGGGTCCGGCCGAGGCTCCCAGAGTCCGCAGGTAGTCTCGGTGTCGTCGAGGAACGGGCCGACGCACTCCGAGCCATCGCGGACGACGTGGCGGCAGATATTGATGAGGCCCTGGCCGAGGCGGTGGCTGCCCATGGTCATCTGCAGGTAGGCGCACTTCGCCGCGAACCGGGTTGGGACGTGGTCGTCGAAGAAGGAACGTTCCAAGAGGTACAACAATACGGGGGCCGAAGGTATCAGGCATCAGGTTTCGGGTGTGGGGGCGTTGAGGCGTTGCTCGTTGGTCGTTGCTCATTCCTAATGTCGCGCATGCCTGTTCCAGCGGGATCGCCGGGGGCCGCGGCCACGTACCAGACGAGAGTGCTGGTGGTGGGTGGTGGGATAGCCGGGCTTTCGACGGCGATCTCGGCGCGCCAGGCGGGCGCCGAAGTGATCCTGATTGAAAAAGCGCCCCGGGAAGGGCGTGGCGGCAACACACGCTTCGCCGATGCGCAGATGCGTTTCCCGCACGAGGCGGACGAGTTCGGCGTGCGGGATTACAGCGTCGAGGACATGTTCGAAGACCTGATGCGTATTTCGCGCGGCCGTGCGAACGCGGATCTCATCCGGACGCTGTGTGAGAACGCCCGGGAGACGGCGGAGTGGCTCACGGGGATGGGGCTGGAGTGGGAGGCCGGCTACCCCCACACCGCCGGCTACAGGCGGAGCCCGAAGTCTGGCGGCCAAGGGTTGGTGGATCTCCTCTACCGGCGCCTGGAAGGGCTGGGCGGAATCATCGCTTATGAAACCGGGGCGACGGAGCTCATCGTGAATGACGACGGTTCGGTCGCGGGAGCACGGGCCCGGGGCCCGGAGGGCATCACCGACATTTACGCGGGCGGCGGCGTGGTGCTCGCCTGCGGCGGGTTCCAGGCGAATGTGGAGATGAGAGTGCGCTACCTCGGTCGGTTCGCCGACTCGCTCATCCTGCGCGGAAGCCGGTACAACACGGGCGAAGGGCTGCGGATGGCGATTGCGGCCGGCGCCCAGCCGGCGGGCCAATGGGGCGACTACCACTCGGCGGTGCTGGATGCCCGCTCGCCGCGGATCGAATGCGGCGTGACGGCGCTCTACAACTACCAGATGGGCATCTTCGTGGACCGGGCCGGGCACCGGTTCCTGGACGAAGGCGAGGATTTCCGGGACCACACCTACGTGAAGTTCTCGAAGTTCATCGTGGAGCAGGCGGGTGGCGAGGCGTGGTGCCTGTTCGACCAGAAGGCGTACCAGCGCGAGGAGTTCGCGCGGGCCTGGCGGCCAGTCGGGCCGCCATTCGAAGGCGCGACGCTCAAGGAACTCGCCGAGAAGATGGACATGCCGGCCGAGAACCTGCTGGACACCGTGGCGAACTTCAACGCAGCCGTGCAGCCGGGCGAGTATGACCTGGACAAGCTCGACGGCAAGCGGACGGTTGGGGTCACGCCCGCGAAAAGCAACTGGGCGCTGCCGATCGATTCGCCTCCTTACATCGCCATCCCGGTCACCGGCGGAATCACGTTCACGTTTGGCGGGTTGCGCTGCGACCCGAACGCCCGGGTGATTGATACGCGGGGCAAAGTAATGGACGGCCTGTACGCGGCGGGCGAACCGATGGGCGAAATCTTCTATTACAACTATCCCGGCGCGAGCTCAGTCATCCGCGGGGCTGTGTTTGGCAGGATTGCGGGGGCGCACGCCGCTTCTCGCGCCTGAACCGGAAGCCGGTGGGCTATGATGGGCGCATGGCAGTGTCTCCGGCTACCTACGAGCAAGTCGCGCTCGAAGATGGCGATGTCACATGGGAGTACGTGTGTGGGCGGCTGCGCGAGAAACCGGCGATGACTCAGGAGCACAATGCGGTTGCGGGGCTCCTTACCTATCTCCTCCAGTCGCAGTTGCCAATCACGGAGTACCGCGTGCTGAGCAATGCCTGCCGCCTCAAGACGCGGTCCGGCAACGACTATGTGCCCGATGTGGTGGTCATCCCGCTTGCCCTGGCCAGGACGAAGGGTAGCAGTGGCAAGCTCGAGTCCTACGCGGAGCCCCTCCCGTTCGCCGCTGAAGTGTGGTCGAAGCCGACCGGCGACTACGACAGCGACACGAAGCTCCCGGATTACCTGGCGCGCGGAGACGCGGTGGTTTGGCGGGTGCATCCGTACGAGAAAACGGCCCGGGCGTGGACGCGCCAGGCGGACGGGTCCTACGCCGAAACGTCCTACGCGGGCGGCGAGGCGCCGGTCGCATCCTTGCCTGGCGTGTGCATCGACCTGGATGTCCTCTTCTCCTGAACCACTGTCGCAAGGGCGAGCAGCCGCCGATACCTCATATATGGCAGTGAAGTTCTGGCTTTGGGGCGTGCGCAACCTGTGCGTTGCAATGGCCGGCGTTGTGGCGTTTGCGGGCTACCAGGGCGTCGCCGACTGGTCCATCACCATGGCCGTTGTGCTGGCGTTCGGAATTGTCGCCGAGGTGGGCAACAGGATCGGCCGCAAGGCACTGACGAAGCAGCGCCGAAAGAGAGCGGCCAGCGAAGCGATCAAGTCAGCCACGGAGTTGCGTGAGCGGTTCCGCAGCAACGAGCAGCGGCGGGCGGCATAGGTTCGCGGTTACGAGGGGGACCGGGCGGCAGTTCACTCTGAGCGTGAGGCGCGTTACGATTGCTGTCCCGCAGGCCTCGATAGCTCAGTTGGTAGAGCGAGCGATTCGTAATCGCTAGGTCCACGGTTCGAATCCGTGTCGAGGCTCCACGCTTCCGGCTGATGCATGTTTACGTTTGACGCGGGCCAGCGCGCGCGCAGCAACATTGCCCGAACGACACTCGGAATCGGAATCTACCGGCCAGTCTATTCGGTGCGCGGCCGCGATGACGTGTCGTGAAGTTCCTCTAATTGGTCGGGTCGCAGAAC
>CAYTBM010000166.1:0-7295 GCA_964436025.1 uncultured Anaerolineaceae bacterium | reverse complement strand
TAGCCGTCCGGCGTGTCGATTCGCCCCATCCGGCCCGTGCGCCGGGCCGGGTGGGGACAGACCATCAATTCAAGGAGGTTTTCGCCAATGCAACCCGTCCTCTGTTTCCATGTCGAAGGTCATCTCGCCGAAGCCGAAGCGGCGGTCCGCACCGCGCTCCAGGCCGAAGGCTTCGGGGTTCTCACGGAAGTGGACGTGACCGCCGTGCTCCAGAACAAGCTTGGGGTGGCTACGAAGCCATACAAGATTCTCGGCGCATGCAACCCGAAGATCGCCCATCGTGCGCTTGAAGCGGACGCGCGGGTCGGGGCGTTCCTGCCATGCGGCCTGGCCCTCTACGAAGAGGAAGGCAAGACGACGGTGTGCTTGCAGGACCCGGGCCTGATCGCCGAGACGTTCCATACCGAGGGCCTCGCCGAAGCGGCGGCGGAAGCCCGCGAGCGGCTCGCCGCGGCACTGCACACGGTCGGCACAGCAGCCTGACACTGGAATCCCGCGCTGAACGACGCGCAGGAAGGACATCACGATGAAAACTCGATTCCTGCTGGTCCTCGCGGCCGCGGCGGCCACGGCCCTCGGAGCGGTGGCATGCGGTGACGACGACGACGATGACAAGGCCACGCCGGCCCCATCGGTAACGGCGAGCGGAAACGCAACCCAACCCGCTGACGCGCTGAAGCCGGCGCTGCTTGAAGCGATCAACGAGGAGTACAAGGCGCACGCAACCTACCAGGCGGTCATCGACAAGTTCGGCAGTACGGCGCCGTTCTCGAACATCGTCAGCTCGGAGCAGAGCCACATCGATGCCTGGAAGGGTCTTCTGACGAAGTACGGGATCGCGATCCCCGAAGACCCCTTCCTGGGCAAGGTGACGGCGCCGGCCACGGTGAAGGAAGCATGCGCAACGGGAGTCGCCGCTGAAAAGGAAGACGTGGCGCTGTACGACCGGCTGATGAAGACGGTCACCCAGTCAGATGTGCTGACGGTGATGCAGCAGCAGCGCGACGTCTCCCAGAACAACCACCTGCCGGCATTCGAGCGCTGCCAGTAAGCCAGCGTTTAGCGCGGGCCGTCGCGTTCGGCCAGGTACTTTGACCAGAGGGCGTCCCTTTTGCGGGCGCCCTTTGCGTATCCCCACTGGGCGAAAAGGATTGGCCCGAAGAACTGGGCGAGGAAGTACCCGCCGATCAGGAGCTCCAGGAACGCGAGCGCGGGGTTGCCGAGGATGCCCGGCCCCCAGATGACCATCCAGATGAAGATCGCCGAGGCGAGGATGAGGCCGGTGAAGGCGCCGGTATGTACCCAGCGGGCCTCCGTCGATGCCTTCGCCTTGTACGCCTTGAGCACGTCCTGGGGGATTTCGCTGGTGGTCGGGCGTTCATCGGTACGCGTCTGGCAGTACGGACAGACGGCTTCTTCGGTGCGCAGACGGGCGTAGCAAAAGCCGCAGAAGCGGCCGGCCGCGGGTACGCGATGAGCGAGCCGCTCCTCCATCTTTTCCTGGAGCCGATCCAGGTACGGGTAGGGCGTTTCGTAGCCGGCGGTGCCGCGCAGCTCGGGCTGGTTCGGTTCGGCAGCGGCGTCAGGCACGATCGAGAGTGTACCGCTCGCGCGCACACGCGCCCGCGCGGTCCGCTCAGCGCCTGAGGATGTAGCGGTCCAGGAACGAGAGCATCAGCTCGGAGCAGAGGCGGCCGAGCTTCGGGTCGGCGTCGAAGGCGTGTGGCTGGTTTGCGAACATGTGGAGTTCGACCGGCGCGCCTTTGGCGTGGAGCGCGTCGTACATAGCCGTCGCTTCAGCCGCCGGGACGACGTCGTCGGCGTTGCCCTGGATGAGGAGCGTCGGGGGAAAGTCGGCGGCGGCGTATTCCAGGGGGCTGGCGCCCTTCATGGTTTCCACCGGCGCGCCCTTGCCGAAGAGCGCGGGCATGCCGCCCCATTCGCGCTTGTCGAGGCCGGTCGGCGGGTAGAACGAAATGACCGCGGCTACGGCCGAGCTGACGCCGGCGTTACCGCCGTTGCCTTCGAACGACGACGGGGTCGCTCCTCCCGCCATGAGCGAAAGGTGTCCGCCGGCGGAGTTGCCGGAGATGACCAGCCGATCGGGGTCGATGCCGAGCGCGGCCGCGTTGGCGCGCACGTAGCGGATGGCGCACTTCACATCTTCAATCTGGGCGGGCCAGAGGGCTTCGCCCGTGAGGCGATATTCACTGGCGATGCAGGTGTAGCCACGGCGGCCGAGCAAGACTCCGTAGCCTTTCAGCTGCGAACGGTCGCCGGAAGACCAGCCGCCACCGTGGATCAGAAGCACCGCGATGCCGTTCTTCACGGCTGGCGGGGGCTCGTAGATGTCGCAACGCAACTCGCGGCCACCGCCCGTCCCGAAGACGACTCCTTCGCGCGTGGTAACACGGTCCTGGACTGGTGCGGTCATGGCCTCGAACCCCCGGGGTTAGCGTGGGCGAGAGTCTAGCGCATGGACGAGAGGGAAGAGGGTGAGACGTGAGAAGGAAAGACGTACCGAGCGGTCAGATTTCCGCTTCTACCAGCGGTTCTGCCGGGGCGTCCGGCAGCGGAGGCAGCTCGCGGGGACTGCGGATGCCGAAGTGCTCGAGGAAGCGCATGGTGGTGCGATAGAGCTTGGGGCGGCCCGGGCCTTCGCCGGTGCCGATGTTCTCGATGAGGCCACGCTGCTCGAGCAGGGCGACCTGGCGGTCGCTGTTCACGCCGCGGATGGCTTCGATTTCGGCCCGTGTGCAGGGCTGCTTGTAAGCGATGATGGTCAGTGTTTCGAGGGCGGCGCGCGTGAGGCGCTGTCCGGGGCCCGTGCCGAGCATGTTCTCGATGTACCTGGCGAAGGCGGGCGCGGCGCCGAGCTGGTAGCGCTGGTTGTCTTCCAGCAGCCGCAAGCCGCGGGCCTCGTAGTCCGCGGAGAGCTGGGTAAGGGCCTTTCGCGCGGCGCCGTCACTCACGCCGGCCGCGCGGGCGAGGGACTGCAGCGTCTGCGGTTCCTCCGCGACAAAGAGCAGCGCCTCCAGTACCCACGGCAGTTCGCCGGGCGGAGGCGGCGTCATGCGGTCAGCTTCGGTCATCGGCAGCGTGTTCCTCGGATGGGCTGCGCTCCTGCGCACCCTCATCGTGCGGGTTTACGAAGTAAGGCGCCTCCGGAGGGCGCGCCGGGTCCGCGGGCGGTTTCATCTGGGTTTCGGGGGCCATGCTCCGGGACGGCTCTTCGGACGGCGGAAAGGAGGTCGACCGGTACACTCCGTCGTCGGGAGGGGGTGGCCGCCGGACGGCGCCGGACGGGCGCACACCCATTTCGTCGTAGGTCACACGGATCACGGGCCGCCGGACGGCGGTCACGCCAACATGGTCGCGAAGGGTGTCTTCGACCGTCTTGCCGATGAGCTTCGTGGCCTGGGCGATGCTCGCACTGGGCTCGACGTTCGCCTCGAGGTGGGTATCGACGGCGCCGCCACTGAGACGGACGCGGGGCGAGGCGGAACGCACCTCCGGCAGAGCCTCCAGCTCGCCCTTGAGAAGCGACTCGATGGCGCCGGCGGTGACTTCCACCGTCCCGCCGTCAGCCTGGCGGATGCGAAGCGTGCCCTTGCTGCTATAGCCGGAGCGCTTGGGCCAGATAGCGATGAGAAGCGTAATCAGGGCCACCAGAGCGATGCCGGCCAGGGCGCCGGTGAAGGCCCACTTCGCTCCGTCGCCGGCATCGACAAACCCCTGCAGGTTGAGGTCGCCGATGGTGAGGTCGAGCTGTTCGTCCTGGTTCCATGCGAGGGCCGCGAGCCCTCCGAGGGCTCCCAGCAGGAGCAGGCTGTAGACCGCCAGAAGGGCGCGCCTGACGACGTTCATAACGCCTCCCCGGGGACAACACCCCGGACACCGTCATCGTACACCCCGCCCAATTGCGCCTGCGTAATCCGGTTTTCCATGTGTCTCGCATCCGCGTAAACCGGCACATAGTTATCCGTGTGCCCGAAAGCGAGCACTTGGCCATCGCGGCCGGCGCGGGGGGCTTCCCAGAGTACGGGGCGAAGGGCATCGCGCTGGTCCGCGCGAAACTGGGTCCAGAGCCGGGAACCGAGGGCAATCAGGCGGCCCATCCGCTCTTTCAGCACGTCAGGCGGATTCTGCCCGGGCATGCGGGCCGCTGCGGTTCGGCTTCGCTGCGAATACGGGAAGGCGTGGATTCGTGCGAAACCCACCTCTTCGCAGAGGGTGACGGTCGCGGCGAAGTCCTCCTCGCTCTCTCCCGGGAAACCCGCTATCACGTCGGTCGTGATTGCGACGTCCGGCACGGCAGCGCGGATGCGCTCTGCCGCACGGACGAACTCGGCGGGGGTGTAGCGGCGGCGCATCGCCGCCAGCGTTGCTTCGCTGCCGGATTGCAGCGCCAGGTGGAAATGCGGCATGAGGCGGGGGTCGGTCCACAGCGCAAGCAGCTCAGGCGTGATGTCTTGCGGTTGAAGCGAACTGAAACGAAGCCGCGGCACGTCGGTGTCCTCGAGGATGCCGGCGATGAGCCGATCAGGGCCGAGCGGGTCCTCGAAATCCCTCCCCCAGGCGCCGAGTTGGGTCCCGGTGATCACCACTTCGCGGGCGCCTGCGTCCACCGCGCGCTGCACCTCTTCGACCACGCGCGCCACCGGCCGTGAGACCTCGCGACCACGCGTCCTGGGCACGATGCAGAACGCGCAGACATCGTTGCAGCCCTCCTGCGCCTTGACGAAGGCGCGGCCGATGCGGTTCGCGCCAGGGTGGGCCGAGCCCGTCGCGCTCGCGGGCGTCTGAACGCGGAGGAATTGGACGACGCTTGCCTTGCCGGCGTCCCGGGTGCCGGCCACCAGGTCCGCGCCAAGTTCGGCCGCGGCGTCGAAACCGGCCGACTGTGGGAAGCAACCGGTAACGACGACGCGGGCGCCAGGAGCAAGTCGCCGGACGGAGCGGACGAGTTTGCGGGATTTGCGGTCGGCGGTGTGCGTGACTGAACAGGTATTGATGACGTAGGCGTCGGCTTCGCAGAGGCCATCGGCCACGCGGAATCCGGCTTCCTTCAGGCCGCGAGCGATCTCCTCGCTGTCGGCGAGGTTGAGTTTGCAGCCGAGGGTGAGGATAGCGGCGAGCGGTTGGGCCATGACGAAAGCGTAGCGCGGGCAGGCGGGAACGCCAGCAAAGGCGTATCCAGCGCTGAAAGTAGGGCCTCGATTGTGGTACGGTTACGGATAATCACAGTTCCGATTGAGGGTTGTCCTGTTTGGCGAAGAAAGAAGCAATTGAAGTCGAAGGTATCGTGACCCAGCCGCTCCCGGATGCACAGTTCCGGGTGGAGCTGGCGAATGGGCATATCGTGTTGGCGCACATCAGCGGCAAGATTCGAAAGAACTACATCAAGATCCTCACCGGCGACCGCGTGCTCGTGGAACTTTCGCCGTACGACCTGACGAAGGGCCGCATCACCTACCGCTTCAAGTAACCGCGTCTCCCCGGGACGCGGAGGACCGAGGTTCCCAATGGCAGACGAACTGAGCCGAGTGCTCCGCGAAGCCCAGGCCGCGGCAAGCGGCAGCGGCGACCACCTCCTGGAAAGGCTCGCCAATCGTATTGGCGTGCACGCCGGCGCCAGCGCGGTGTTCGGAGACCCGATCGATCGCGAAGGAGTGACCGTCGTCCCGGTCGCGAAAGTGCGCTGGGGTTTCGGCGGCGGGGCCGGGCGCGGCATTGAAGAGGGCAGCGAGAACGGCGAGATTGGCGAAGGATCGGGCGGTGGCGGCGGAGTGGCCGCTTCGCCGCTCGGGTTCATCGAGATCCGCGACGGGCGCGCGGAGTTTCGGCGCGCACATGACCCCACGTCGGCCGTGCCGGTGATTATTGCCGCGGGTGTGGCGGCGTGGCTTTCGTTGCGGGGATTGAGGAAGCTGGTCCGAGGGTAGGATCACCGCGGCATGAGGAACGAGCGGTCCGCACACGCGGCGCTTCGTGATGGCCATGGCTGACTCGCCAAGCCGAGATCCGCTCGCTTCCGCTCGGTTCCGGATGGTGATCCCGTTAGATGAGGGATTCGTAGGCGGCGCGCATCGCGGTGATGGTGGTGGCAATGGGGCCGAGCGTGAAGGCGTCACCCGGAGTGGTTTCGCCGAGGCGCGTGATCGCGATCCCGATCTCCATTGCCAGTTCGCCCAGCCGGCCCGCTGCGTTGGGCTGCAGAGTGACGATGATTCGACCCTGGCCTTCGCCGAAGAGCGCCGCATCGAGGCGGCCGGCGCCGATCTCGGCTGCGCCGGCGAAACCCTGGTCGCCGAGGATGGCACATTCGGCCAGGGCGACGGCGAGGCCGCCATCGGAGCAATCGTGGGCTGAGGCAATGAGCCCCTCGGCGTGGGCGCGCAGGACCAGCTGGTGAAGGCGGCGTTCGTTTTCGAGGTTGATGCGCGGCAGGCCGGCGACCATGCCCTGGATGGCTTCGAGATACTCGCTGCCGGCAAGCGTATCGACGCTCTGTTCGAGGCCGGCGCCGAGGAGGTAGACCTCGCGGCCGGGGGCATCGAACTTCGCGCGCAGAGCCTTCGACGCATCGTCCATGATGCCGAGCAGCCCGATGACGGGCGTCGGATAGACCGGTCGGCCCTGGGTCTCGTTGTACAGCGAGACGTTCCCGCTGACGACGGGCGTGCCGAAGACCAGGCAGGCCTCGGAGATGCCCCGGACCGCGTGTTCGAGCGTGTAGTAGACCTCAAGTTTTTCCGGGTTGCCGAAGTTCAGGCAGTCAGTGACAGCGACGGGCGTCGCGCCGGTGCAGACGACGTTGCGGGCGGCTTCGGCGACGGCGATGGCGCCGCCGGCATAGGGATCGAGGTAGCAGAGGCGGCCGTTGCAGTCGGTGGTAACGGCGATGCCCTTGTTGGTGCCCGGCACGCGGAGCACCGCGGCATCACCGCCAGGCGCGACGACGGTGTTGTTCAACACCTGATGGTCGTACTGGCGGAACACGCCGCGCTTGGAGGCGATGTTGGGCCGGGCGAGGAGGCGAAGGAGGACGTCCGTTGCTTCGCCCGGGCGCAGGTCCGGACGGGAGCCGAGGTCGAATGTGTTCAGCGCAGCCAGTTCCTGCGGGCGCACGCCGTTGCGCCGGTATTGTGGCGGCTCGGTGGCGATGTCGAACGGGACATGCGCGACGTCGACGCCGTTCTCGCGGATGACCACTTCGCGCGAGTTCGTGACGACGCCAATGGGCTCGCAGTGCAGCTCCCAGTGATCGAACAGGCGCTTGACGTCGTCGACGT
>CAYTBM010000165.1:0-7455 GCA_964436025.1 uncultured Anaerolineaceae bacterium | reverse complement strand
CATTCCTGGAGGACCGGTCGGTTGAGTACGTGATGATCTTCGCCAACTTCGACCCAACATTTCACACCAACGAAGGCTCCTTATTGGAAACCATGGCGCGCGACGGCTGCGCGACGGTGATGCGGCGCGATCCGGAGTATGCCGTCTACAGGGTCTCGCCGCGGGAATGCGGAGTACGGCCATGACCAGCCCGAACCGCCTTCACCAACGCCGCCTTCTCGTGGTGGAAGACAATCCGGAGATCCTGCTGAACGTCCGGCTGGGCCTGCAACGTTCGGGATTCGAGGTAGTCACGGCTGGCGACGGGCGGACGGCGCTGGCGGCCTTCGCCAGCGCGCGACCGGACCTGATCGTGCTGGACCTGCTCCTCCCGGACATCGAAGGGATCGACTTGTGCTACCGGTTCCGGGAGATGGAAGGGCCGCCGATCATCATGCTCACATCGCTCGACTCGGTGAGCGACCGCGTGGAAGGCCTGCGCGCCGGAGCCGACGACTACCTGGTGAAACCGTTCGCTATGGCCGAGCTGGTGGCGAGGATCGAGGCGGTGCTCCGGCGGAGCGCGCCCAACTCGCCTCGCATCGAGTACCAGGACCTGGAGGTCGACCTGGATGCGCACGAAGTGCGGCGCGGCGGTGACCGCATCAGCCTCACGCCCACCGAGTTCGACCTCCTCGTCTTCCTCGCGCGGCGGACGAACCGCGTGGTCACGCGCCAGATCATTTCGTCGGCGATCTGGCCGCTCGAGGAGGAGGTGGACGACAACCTGCTGGACGCGCACCTGGCGAACCTCCGGCAGAAACTGGAGGCCGGGAACAAGCCGCGGATCATCCAGACGGTACGCGGGATTGGCTTCGTCCTACGGTGATCCTCCCGCAGAAACTGGCCGCGCGTTTGACGCTCTACTTCGTGATTGTGCTCGCGCTGGTACTCGTCGTCATCGTCACGCTCGCCTTGTTCCTCGACCAGCAGGGCTACACGGGCAGCGAAGACGCGGCGCTCCGGGACATCGCGGAAGCGGCGGCGAAACGGCTCCAGGGGCGATCCGACACCGGCGCCGTCCTCGACGAGTTCTCCACTGCAGCGACGTTCCTCCAGACGGAGGACATCGAAGGGCGAATCACCGCGCGGTCCTCCAACCTGCAGGGGAACCGCATCCCTTATCGCCCTCACACCGATACGCCGATCGAAACCGACGGGTTCCACACCGTGGAATTCCAGCGCCAGGAGTTGCGCTTGGTGCGACACCCGCTGTTCAGTGGCGGGCAGGTCAGCGGTTACATCATCGTGGCCCGCGCCGTCCCCGACAGCGATCGGCGCCTGGTGGACCTGGGCGGTGTCCTCGTCGGGGCGGCGAGTTTCGGGCTGCTGGTTGGCGTCGTCGGGTCGGTCATCCTCGTCCGGCGCGAGGTGGCGCCGCTGCGCACTCTCACCGACGAGGCGCTTGCCGCCTCATCCTCCGGGCTCCCGGTACCGCTCGTGGCGGACGGGGACGGCAGCGAGGAGGCCCGGGCGCTGCGCCAGGCGCTGAGCAAGCTCGTCGAGGCGCAGCGGCAGGCATTGGCGCGCGAGCGGGCATTCTTCGCGGACTCTTCGCACGTCCTCCGCACGCCGCTGGCGGTACTGCAGGGCGCGCTCGAAACGCTGGATGCCGGCGCGACCGGCGAAGAGCGCGAACGCGCGCTGGCCCAGGCGCACAGCGCTCTGCAGGGCATGTCGCAGTCCGTGAGCGCACTCCTACTCCTCTCCCGAGACGGCCCTTCGGACCCTGCGACTTGGGAGGTGGTGGACGTCGATGGACTCCTGCGCGACCAGGTGAGTGGGGTGGCGGCGGCCAACCCGGCGTTGCGCGTCCGTTTTTCCATCGAGGGCTCGTTGCCGGTTGCCGGTGACCGCTATCAGCTCAGCGCGCTCTTCGCGAGCGTCATCGAAAACGCAACGCAGTACACGCCGGAGGGCGGGTCCGTGAACGTCAGCAGCGTCGCTGAGGGCGCCGATGTCGTCGTCGAAGTGGCTGATAGCGGCTTGGGCTTCAGCGACGAAGAACGGGCGCATGCGTTCGACCGGTTCTACCGGGGGACAGCCGCGCGAGCCATGAGAGCGGAGGGCTCTGGCCTCGGGCTATCCATCGCGAAACGGATTGTCCAGTTGCACAACGGCACAATTGAGATCGCACGGTCACCGGCGGGCGGGGCGCTCGTACGGATACGCCTGCCGATGGTCGGGTAGGGGCGCGCGCCAGCTTCAGGCAAACTTCAGAGTGCGTTGCGAAAGCGTTCACTGCCCGGGCGACACCATGGCGCGCGGCGGTCCCTGAGCAGGGGCCGCACACCAGCACCTGGAGGCCGCCCGGATGCGGGTCCCTGCAGCCAGCATTGTCTTCAGCGACCAGGATATTGCCGACGCCCTGTCACTCATCGAGACGAGTCTGCGTAGCGGGCAGTTGACGCTCGGCAAGCACGGAGCGGCCTTCGAAGAGGCGTTCGCCGCCCGGTGCGGCCGCAAGCACGCCGTTGCCGTGAGCAGTGGCACCAGCGCGATCGAGATAGCGCTCCGCTCCTTCGGAATCGAAGGAAGGGAAGTCATCGTCCCCGATAACACCTTCTTCGCGACCGCAGCGGCCGTCGTACACGCAGGGGGCACGCCGGTGTTCGCTGACGCGGACCGCGACTCGCTCGCGATCACTCTCGAGGAAGTGAAAGCGCGCATCACGCCCAGGACCGCCGGCGTCGTCATGGTACACATCGGCGGGATTGTCTCGCCGGAACTTCCGGCGATCGAAGCGGAATGCAGGGCGCGAGGCATCTTCTTGCTTTGCGATGCCGCCCACGCACACGGGGCAACGCTTAACGGCATCGACGCGTCAGCCTGGGGCTCAGCATCGACCTACAGCTTCTATCCAACGAAGGTCATGACGTCGGGCGAGGGCGGGATGATTGTTACCGATGACGAGGCCATCGCCGCCGAGGCGCGCGTATACAGGGACCAGGGCAAGGCGGGCTTCACCAGCAACTTCCACACCCGCATGGGCAACAACTGGCGGCTGAGCGAGGTCCACGCCGCGATCGGGCTGATCCAGCTCCGAAGGCTCGACGATTTCATCGCGCACCGGCGGATGATTGCCGCTGCTTACGAAGCGGGCCTCAAGCGCGAAGGCCTCCTCACGCTCCCGGCGGCGCAGCATCTCAACGAGAGCAACTTCTACAAATTCGTCGCGTACCTGCCGGACGGCATGGACCGCACGGCTCTGAAGGTCGCGATGCGCGAGCGCGAAGTTGGGCTCTCCGGCGAGGTGTACGAACTCCCGCTTCACGCCCAGCCAGTGTTCGAACCGTGGGCCGCGGGTAGCTACCCCGGCGCGGACCTGGTGTGCTCGCGGCAAGTTTGCCTGCCGGTCTCGGCGCGCATGACCAAGGACGACGCCCGATACGTGGTTGAAAGCCTCGCCCGTTGCCTGCCGGTGGGGGTGTAGGCCGTGCACGTCGCAGTCACTGGCGGGTCCGGGTTCATCGGAAGCCACGTCGTCGACCACCTCCTAGCTGCGGGGCACACAGTTCGCGTCCTGGACCTGAAGCCGCCGCACCGAAGCGATGTCGATTGGTGCTCGAACAATCTCTGCGTCGCGAGCGAGGCTCTGCAGGCGACACGCGGGTGCGATGCCATCATGCATCTCGCCGCCATGGCGAACGTCAACGATGTCGCCGGGGCGCCGCACGAATCCATCGAACTCAACGTTTCCGCGACGGGTTCCCTGCTTGAGGCGGCGCGGATGCACGAGGTGTCGCACTTCGTGTTTGCATCCACGGTGTGGGTGTACGAAGCGAGCGACGAAACGAACGTGGATGAGACCACTCCGTTGCGCCCCGACGGCGCGAAACACCTCTACACGGCGGAGAAGATCGCCGGCGAACTGCTGGTGAACTCGTACAGCCAGATGTTCAACATCCCGACCACAGTCCTCCGCTACGGCATCCCCTATGGCCCTCGAATGCGTGAACAGCTCGTGATCCCGATCTTCATCAAGAAGGCGATGCACAGCGAACCGCTGACGGTGGCTGGTGACGGGAAGCAGTACCGGAACTTCGTGTACGTGGAGGACCTGGCCGACGCCCACGTGCGCGTGCTGGGCCGGCACGCGCTGGGCACGTTCAACCTGGAGGGGCCGAAGGAGGTTGCCATTATCGAGGTGGCGGAAGCGGTGAACTCGCGCATCGAAGGCAATGGCGGCATCCAGCGCACGGAGGCTCGCGCCGGGGACTACCAGGGCCGCGTGGTCTCGCGGGAGCGAGCGAAGCAGGTGCTCGGCTGGGAGCCCACGACCGCGTTCGAGGCCGGCCTCGATTCCACCCTCGCATGGTTTGTTGAGCAATGGGCGCCGCAAGCGCAGCCGGCATGACCACCGAACCGTATTCCAGCCTGCGGCCGCGGCGCGTGGCTGTGATGCCTGCGTACAACGAAGCATCGACGATCGCCGGCGTCCTCGATGGCCTGGTGGGGCGCATCGACCATCTCGTGATTGTGGACGACGGCTCACTCGACGACACCGCCCTGGTCGTCGACGCCTGGGCCGAAGGCCGCGAGGGTGTGCACGTTATCCACTTCGTGGTGAACCGCGGTCTCTCGGCGGCGTTGCGCGCCGGGTGGGACCATATCCGTCAGTTGGTGGTGGGCGGAGTGATCTCGGCCGAGGACGTCGCCTTTTCGATAGACGCCGACGGCCAGCATGAACCGGCCGCCGTCGAAGGCATGATCCAGCACCTGGTCGATAACGATCTGGACTGCGTGATCGCCCGGCGCGACCTGAGCTACCACACCGGGTACAAGCAGTTCGGCAACCGCGTCATGACCTGGATCGGCCGGATTTCCGGCGGCTTCCGCTTCGAAGACGTCGAGAGCGGCTACCGGGTGTTCCGTATTGGGCCGCTGCTCGACGCCCAGCAGTACTACCGGGGCTATAAGTACAGCGAGACCGTCGAAGTCGCCGTGATCCTCGCGCGGCTGGGTTACCGGATGTGCAACAGCTACCCGGTGACAATCCCCGTCGCGCGGACGCGGACGCGCCTCTACGACGCGGCCGTGGATGCGGTCTGCATGCCGCTCAGCTGGTACCGCCTGGCAGTCTGCCGGCGCACCGCGAGCCCTCGGCTGCGCAGGTTGGCGGACCAGGCAGTGCTCGCGGCGGCGCTCCTGCCCCCGCTGCTGGCGTTCGGGTGGTGGCGTGCGCGCGCCGATTAATTCCCGCGGATTCGCTGTGCTCTGGCGTCCAGCCACACTGCGACTGCTGCTGGCCGCCTTCTTGCTGGACTTGCTGAGTGTGTTCGTGGTGTTCGGTTACGGGAGCTCGTACCTCTTGCGAGTCCTGCACGCGCCGTCGGCCTACCCTGCGTTCGCCCTGGCTATCTACGGCGGCATGAAGACGGGGACATCCCAACCTGCGGGATGGCTGCTGGACCGTCTGGGCAAAGGGCCGGTGGTCGCGATCGCCCTGGCAACGGGCGCGATCGGCCTCGCGGCAGCGGCCCACGCCCGCCGCGCAGATGCGTTCTTCCTGGCCGTGGGCCTACTTGCCGTAACGGTCTCGATTGGGTGGGTGGTAGTGATGGCGGCGCTCTCGCAAGAAGCGGACGTGAACGACCGCGGGGCCGCCGCCTCGACACTTGGGCTCCTTTCCGGGGCGGCAACCGGCAGCGCCGTGTTTCTCGCGGCAGCGTTCGTTGCCATCGGCACGCCGCGCGAAGCGCTTGGGTTCGGCGTGTCGCTCGTGGTCGTGGTTTGCTCCCTGCTGGCGTTTGCGACCTTCCGGCCGCCGGATGCGCGGGTCTTCGGCCGGAGACGCGTCCTTCGCGAGCGGCTACCGCTGCTCCTGATTGTGTTCTGCCACTTCGCCGCGCTCACCGCCGTAGCCGGGCTGTACATCCCGTTCCTTTTGCGCGACCTCGACCTTTCCACGACACGGGCGGCGGCGGTCCTCGTGCCGGCCGCTGCCGCAGGAGGTCTGACCATGCTCTGGAGCGGCTCGCGGTCGCGGGCGGGGCTTCGGTTCGCCCTCGCCGGTGATTTCTACGCCCTTGGCGGTTTGGCCCTCTTGTTGATCGCGCGCGAATCTCACCTCCTGCTCGTTGGGCTGCTCACGGTACCGGTAGTGGGCGCCCTGGCAGCCACGGCGCCCCTCGTGAACGCCGCCGTCCTGGACACCGGGTCCCGCGCGCACAGCGAGACGCTCGGCTGGATTTTCCTGGTCGAAGGCCTGGGTGCGGCGGCCGGGCCGCTCGTCGCGGCAGGCGGCATTTCGCTCGTGGGGATCAGGCTCGCGATGGCAATCCTGGCCTGCGCCATCGTGCCCTTCGGCCTCGCGGTGAAGAGAGGCCAACAGGCGATCCGGCCATGACAATCACATCCTTCAGTTCGCATCTCCATGGTCGAGTCGTGGTAACGGGCGGGGCAGGCTTTGTCGGCTCCCACATCGTTGATGCACTCCTGCAGGCGGGGAACCGCGTGCTCGTGGTCGACAACCTCTCGACCGGACGGGCAACGAACGTGCCGGACGACTGCCCCCTTGCGTTGGTGGACATCGCCGATTCATCACTGTGGAAGTTGATGCAGGAATTTCGTCCTCGGGCCGTAGTCCACGCGGCCGCGCAGGCCTCGGTGCCGGTCTCCGTTGGGCAGCCGCAAGCTGATGCACGGGCGAACATCATGGGCACGCTCAACCTGGTCCAGGCATCGCTCGCCTCGGGAGTAGAGCAGTTCGTGTACGTGAACACCGGGGGCGCGCTGTACGGACGGCCACAGTACCTGCCAATCGACGAGCGCCACCCGGTGCGGCCGGTAAGTCCCTACGGGCTCTCCAAGTGGACGGCCGAGCAGTACTTGCGGCTGCTCGGTGAAGCGGGGATGGCGGTGAAAGTGCTGCGCCTGGCGAACGTCTACGGCCCGCGCCAGTCGCCCGACACGGAGGCCGGCGTCATCAGTGTGTTCGCTTCGCGGATGCTCGACGGGCTGCCCGTAACGATTCACGGCGATGGGACACAGACGCGAGACTTCGTGTATGTGGGCGATGTGGCGCGGGCAGTGGAGCTCGCCCTCGCCGTGCCCGGCCAATTCACCGTGCACGTCAGTTCCGGATCAGCGACGACCGTGCTGGAAGTGTTTCGGCGGGTTCGAGAGGTCACGGGCTATCGCGGCGAGCCGGAGTTCGGCCCCTCGCGCGCTGGAGACATTCGCGAGAGTGTCCTTGCAAATGCACTGGCGCGACGGCTTCTGGGCTGGACGCCCTCCTGGGGCCTCGGGACCGGCATTGAAGCGACCGTTGAGTGGTTGCGGAGCGCTGAGACGGCTGCCCTGGCGGCGGGCGGATGAGCATCGCCATCTCGTTAGGGCGTGCGGCCCAGGGCGGCCGGGAATTCTTGCCTTTGCGGGGTATGCGTTCCATACTTAGAGCTTGATCCGCTGAGG
>CAYTBM010000164.1:1382-7473 GCA_964436025.1 uncultured Anaerolineaceae bacterium | reverse complement strand
GGGTAGAGGCGGGTGCTCTTCATGAAGGCGGTGCTGCCTTCTTCGCGCAGCCGCGCGGCCATCTCCTGCATGCGCGGGCGCGCGGCCTCGCGCCAGGCCGGGTTGCCGGCGGCGGAACTGGAGTTGATCACGATCAGCCCGGCTACCCACTCCGGCGCGTCGAGTGCCAGGCGGAGTGCAAGCGCTCCACCGAGCGAATGGCCGCAAAGCAGCACCCGCTGGTAGCCGAGATGGTCCAGCAGCTGCAGGATGCGCCGGATCGCGCGTTCCGGGCGGTAGAGGACTGCATCATCCGGGGCATCGGAATCACCGTGGCCGAGCAGTTCCATGGTGATGACGGTGAAGTGCTCTCGCAGGCCGAGCAGGTTGGCTTCGAACGACGCTCTGCTGGCCGTGAACCCATGGACGAGGACGATGGGCGGCGCGGACTCTGGATGAGGGTAGATTTCGTACCCGATCCGCTCACCGGCGGCGCCGAATAGTGGCATGAAGGCACAATAGAGGGCGCCGCCCTCTGGGGAAAGATCTTTCGTGTGTTGGATACCCGGAGGTAGTTAACTACCGCGCTCCGGAGCAGGACTAGGCGTCACTCCGTCCTGGCTGATGTCCCGCTCCAGGTCGTCCGGGAGGGCTTCACGGTCGGTGGGGCCGTGATTCGGCAGCTGGTTCCGAAGTTCACGCCGGCGCCGCGGGTCATCCGGCATGGCCTCGGCTTTTCGGTGGCGTTCGTCAGACATGGTTAGCCTCCTGGCCTTCACGGTAGGAAAGAACCCCTCGCCGGCCCGTCAAACGGCCCCGGCAAGGGGTTGCAGGAGTGCATCGAAGTCAAAAGAGGAAGAGGCCGGACCGGTTCCCCGGCCCGGCCTCCGTCGCCATTCGGTGGCTGTCCGGCGGACGCTTAGCTCCGCGCCAGCCGGAAGCGGCCGGTGACGTCGTTCAGAGCCTTGGCGAAGTCCCGCATCTGCGAGGCCGTCGCCGCCAGCTCCTCGGACTGGGCGCTCAGTTCCTCCGTGGAGGCGGAGACTTCCTCCGCCGACGCCGAGGTCTCTTCCGAAGTGACAGACACCTGGGTGATGACGTCGCTGACGCGGCCCGTGCCCTGGGCCATCTCGCTCGCCCCGGCCGCGGACTCGCCGGCGAGGCTCGCGATCTGCTCGGTCGAGACCAGGATGCGCTCGGCGCCGGTGGCAAGTTCCTGCACTTCCGCGGCAATTTGCTCCATCTGCTCGCTGGCGCCCTGCACGGAGACGATGATCGCCTCCAGCGAGTTGCCGGCGTTGGTGGTGATTGCACGCCCTTCCTGGACATCCTTCACGCCCATGGCCATCGCCTCAACCGCGTCCTGCGTACCAGTCTGCACACGGTTAATGAGTTCGGCGATTTCGCGTGTGCTCGAGCTGGACCGTTCGGCCAGCCCGCGCACGCTCTCCGCGACGACGGCGAACCCGCGGCCCTGCTCGCCGGCGCGGGCAGCTTCGATGGCGGCGTTGAGCGCCAGCAGGTTCGTCTGAGCGGCGATCTCATCGATGGTGTTTACGATGGCGCCGATCTGCTGGCCAAGCTCCCCGAGCTGATCGATGCGCTCCGAGGCGCGGTCCACCGCCGTGGCAATCGACTCCATGGAGGCGATAGCCTGGGCCACGGCCTGCTTCCCTTCGATTGCCGAGCCGCGGCTCTCCTGCGCCGTGCGGGCGACGGCGAGCGAGGCTTCCGCTGCCCGGGCGATGCGGGCGCCCATCTCCACGGCGTCCTGCTTTGATGCGAGTGCGGACTCCGCGCTGCTGCTCGCGCTGGCCGCGAGCTGCTCCGAGCCACTCGCCAGCCGCGACACTTCGATGCTGGAGTCCTGCGCCAGCGTGTTGAGCGAGACGGTGGAGGTGGTGACTTCGTTGATCGCCGTGGCAATCTGCGTGGTCGCCGAGGCCATCTGGCTGGATGACTCCTCAAGTTGCTGCGAAGCGGCGAGGATCGAGCCGGCTTTTTCCTGCACGGTCCCGACGAGCTCGCTCAGGCTGCCCACCATGCGGTGGAGGGCGTTGCCCAGGGCGTCGTCGCCGCCGCGCGGGTTCACCTTCACGTCCAGGTTTCCGTTCGAAACCTCGCTGGCGGCAGCGACCATTTCCTTCAGGTAGACCGTCATCTCGCCGAAGGCCCGGCCGAGGTCACCCATTTCGTCACTGGAGGTGGCATTGACGCTCACATTGATGTTGCCGCGGGAGAGCGATGTGGCCGCCGCGGCCGCTTCCTTTGCTGAGCGCGAGATCGACCGCGCCAGCCAGATTCCGATGCCGAGGCCGAGCAGCGATGCGAACACGGAGAGCGAAATCAGGAGCGTCCGCGCGCTCGATGATGCACTGTCGGCAGCCTTGCGCGAGGTGTTCGCGAGGTCCGCGTTGAACTGCGCCGTGTCGTCGAGCGTCTTGTTCATCTCGGCGATGTCGGCGTCCATTTCGGCAGCGCGCTGGCTGGCGCCGGTGACGTTGGAGCTGGCCAGCATGTCCAGCACATCGCGGCGCCCCGCAATCACTTTCTTCACCTGGTCTTCGACCTTGGCCCATTGCGCCGCGTCTTCGGCGCTGGCGAAGGTCTGGTGGTAATCCGCCATGGACTGTTCGGCGGCGGCGAGTTCCTTGCGGGACTGCTCAACCAGGGCCTGGCGCTTCGCCTGGTCCGAAGCGAGCATCGCGCGCTTCTCTTCGCGCGCGCTGGCCACCATGTTCACGTTGGTATCGAGGGCGAATTGCACGCCCAGCACGTTCTCCTGGTAGAGACGTGCGGTACGGTTGGCGGCAGAATCGAGCTTCTGGATTCCCATGACGGCGACAACGGCCATGAGGACCAGGACCACGGCGAATCCGCCGAGGATCTTATGAATGAGCCTGACTTTCACTTTCCTTCCCCCTTGGGCTTAGCGAGAACTCCACGAGCTGTCCATGGAATCGCGGCTGGACATCCCTTCGATAATCGAGGCGCTGTCAGGGGGCGGAAGTTGGGGAATCCCCCAACGCAACTGGCGCACTGACCCTGAGGGCAGGTAGCCAACCGGTGGACTTACAGTGTCTAGAACAGTCCCGCTGATAACGCATTCGACAGACGTATGAAATTGGGTTCCGGTTCGGGCAAAACCTGCACCGCCGGGCGTAGGATCAGCGGCGATGGAGATCGACTACCTGCTTCTCGCAGAACACGCCGAGGTGACCGGAAACAAGCTCTACCTGATGGGTGGGGGCTGGGACACGATGACCGTCGCCGAATCCCCCGCCAATGTGCGCCTCAACCTCGCAGCCGGCGTGCGCGTGGAATGGGACGAAACGAACGCGCCCGTCCCGCTGCTCGTACGCGTGGACGACGATGATGCACAGGAAGTGTTTCGCCTCGAAGGGCAGATGAACGTCGGGCGGCCGCCGCACCTGCCGCCGGGGACGAGCCAACTCTCGCAGATGACCTTCGCGCTTGCGCTGAAGCTGCCGCGGCCCGGCGGTTACCGCGTCTCGCTCACGGCCGGCGCCGCTGAACGGATGGTGCGGCGCTCGGTGCCGTTCAGGCTGGCCGCGCCGGCCCCGCCGCCTACTGCGTAACTTCGAACTTCCAGGCGACCACCTGTTTGAACGGCGCCTGCACGTTCGTCGAATCCTGCACGCCTACCGCCGCGCTGTGCACGCCCACGGCGAGACCGCTCGCCGGGGCGAAGCAGAGGGTGCCGTTCTTCGGCGCCGTGGTCGAATCAACCTTCCAGACGGTGTCGCCGCCGGCGGTCACATCCTGCTCATCCACAATGAAGCGGAACGCCTGGCCCGTCGTCGGCAGTCCGGTGAAGTCCACATCCACGCAGACGCCCTTCGGCGCGAGCTGGTTGGTGGTGACGGTGGAGGCGCGAGAGACGCGCGCTCCGTGTTCAGGCGAGACTTTCAGGATGTTCCCGCCAAGCACCGGCGCGGGCCCGAATCCCCCGCTGGCGGCGCTGGTGGGCGTGGGCCGGGGCGTGGGCGTCGTGTTCGAATCCGGGCCGTCGCCGCAGGCCGCGGAAACAAGCAGCAGGGCGAACGTCCCCGCAATTGCAACAATTCGTCGGTTCATGGGCACAGCCGAGGGTAGCATCCCCATCTGTTTTCGGGCCATGCGCCATCTGCACCTTGGCTTTACGGCGCCCGCCGCCGCACGGTCGAACGCATCACGACCCAGAGGTGGACACAATGGACGACCGCGAACAGACAACGCCGGATCCTTCGGACGGAGCCGAAGAAGCGGGAGAAACGCTCGCCGCCCAGTTGGCCGCGAGCCGCGAAACCGAGCGGGCCGCAGTCGAACGGCTGCGCCAGGCGCTGCTCGCCAGTGAGCCTGCGATCGAACCATCGATGGTCACCGGGGCGACGCTCGCGGAGGTGGAAGCGAGCTTCGCGGCCGCCCAGGCAGTTGTCGCGCGGCTGCGCGACATCGTGACGAAGGAGACGGCCGGCCGCATCCCTCCGGGCGCCCCGGGCCGGGCGCGCTCCACCGCGCGCAGCCCGTTCGAAAAAATCCGTGAGGGGCTTTCTGCGCGACAATAGCGCTTTACTCGCCCTGTGATGGATAGGATGGATCCGCCGGCCGCTGAGCGTGGTAGATTCGCCAACCGGGGGCGACGCGATGGGGCAGACGGTCCTTATCCGCGAAGGGTATGTGTGCATCGAGTTTTTCGGGGACGTCGTCCCCGAATCTGCGCGCGGCGCCCTGGATTCCGCGCCCGGCGCAGTGCAGGCCATTCTCGCGAACGGCCGCGTACTCATGGACTTTTCAGCCGTGGAGAAATTCGCGTTCGACCCGCTGATCCTCGGCGAGGCCATGAAGCGTCTGGCCGGCCAGGGGCTCTGCATCGCGATCGCCTCCAGCGCACCCGAGTTCTTCGGGGTGGGACGGCAAATCGCGCAGTTCTCCGGCGTGGAAGGCGAAGCCATCGCCGTCTTCAAAGACCGCGCCGGGGCAGAGGAGTGGCTGCTCCTCCAACCGCCGCGGCCAATACGCGAAGAGGGCCGGTGAGGCCCTCTTCGTGCGTACGTCAATTCTTGGAAACGGACCGTCGCTACACGCCCACCACCAGGGAGGCGGTGTATCCGGAGGTCGCGTCGCCGGTCATCGCCGGCATCTGCAGCGCCCAGCCGTCGCTGAATACGTTGTCGCTCTTCAGGCTGATGCGCGACAGGTTCTGGGCGCTCTGGTTGTACCCGGTGGTGGCATAGACCAGCCTGCAGATGTCCTCAGGCAGCGCCAGCTGCGATGTCGCCTTCGCGTTCTTCGAGGTGCTCGCGGCCGAGAGGCTCGGATAGATCTCGAAGTGTGCGTGCGGCCAGCGGCCCGAATAGCAGCCCGGGAAGATCGTCTGGTAGGTGACAACGCCGTTCGCATCGGCAGCCTGCACGCCGCGCAGGTAGTTCTCGTTGGTCACGCCCTGCGAGTACATCGAGTAGGCGCCGTTGATGTCGCAATGCCAGAGGTAGACGGCGGCGCCAGGCATCGGCGTGCAACCGTTCTTCGTGTCGACGATCTGGAGCTTGATCGTGAGCGGGACGCCCTTCGCCACATTGGTCGAAGTACCGAAGCTGGAACGGATGTCGCTTCGGACGATGCCGGATGCGGCGAGCACATTTGGCCCGTTCGAACCGTCGCCCGGGAATGGACCTCCAGTCTCGCTCGGGATCGCCGCGGTACACGCCGAAGCAGGCGTCGCCTGGGTGGGGATTGGGCTGACGAGTGCCGTTGCGCTGGATGACGCCGAGCCGTTTGAGACCGCCGCCCCCGGCGTGTTGGTCGCGGCGGCGCCGCTGGCGCTGGTCGCCGTTGAAGTGCCGCCACTCGCGGCCTTGTTGTCGTCGCCGCAGCCGACGATGGCAAGCGAAGCCCCGCCGATCGCAGCGCCGCTGAAGAGCTTCAGCGCCCTGCGGCGCTGCATGAGGGTGGCAAGGTCAAACGCGAGCCCGCGGTCATAGATGCTGTCCGCGTCGCCTTCGTGTTGGTGGTGGTTCTTCGCCATAGTTGGTCTCCTGCGGGTCACCGGTTCGTGCTCCAGTGACGACAGGATCATGGTTGCGAAGAAAGATTAGGGCAGGGTTGGAGG
>CAYTBM010000164.1:0-1282 GCA_964436025.1 uncultured Anaerolineaceae bacterium | reverse complement strand
GCTTTTCCACTTCCGCTTCGTTGGTCAGCGTGCGGCCGCGCGCGGGGCTGCGGGCCAGGAAGAGTCGGCGGCTGGCGCCGGGTGCCGGCTTCTGTCCCATCCGGTCAAGAAAGAATTCATACGCATCGGCGCGGCCGCCCGCTTCCTTGGAGAGGTACAGGCGACGGACGGCGATCGGCCCGTCCTGCGGGATGACCGGCCGGCCTGCAAACGCGCCCCGCCGCAAGGCCTCCTGGAAGTACGGCCTGCGAAACAGCTCGCCCCCGACAATTGCCGGCACGGACTCCGGGATGGCGGCCTCCTGGAGCAAGTTCAGGCGCCCGAGGATGTCGTCGAAGAAGTGGAAGTAGTTGCCTTCCCACGGGGCGCGCAAAAGCACCGCCTCCGGGAGCGTGGTTTGGGGGCGCAACCCGAGTGCGGAGAGCGGCGGCGCCTGGACGATGTTCGGGTGGAAGGAAAGCCACTCCGCGTATGGCAAGGACTGACCCAGGAACCGAGCTGGCCGCGCGAACGCCCAACCGAACCGCGGTTCGATCACGCAGGGCCCATCGACACGCACGGCGAAGCGCGTGGTCACCCCGGGCAGCGGCGCGCGTCCGTCCATCCGCGAAACATCGCCCTGAGGTTCGATTAACTGAGTGACAGCAACATGGGAGGGGACGAGCGCCAGCCCTGTCCATGCATAGCGCCGCAGCCGGGACCGCGAGCGCATGCCGTGGTACACGGCCAGGTCCTTAGCGCGGCGGGTAGAGAGCATGGAGAGAACAGTAAGCCGCGCTCGCAGTGAACCGGGTTGAGGAGCAGTAGGAGCCAGGCGAACCGGGAGGAAGTTGGTCGGGGTGACAGGATTTGAACCTGTGGCCTCTACGTCCCGAACGTAGCGCTCTGCCAGGCTGAGCTACACCCCGCGCCGGACAAGCATCGTAACAGGCGCGGGCCGTTTACGGTAATCAACCGCGCCGGGGCGGCGTGCCTCTTCGAATTTTCTTTCGCAGTCCGGTGTAAGACTTTCGCGGGCCCGCGGTCTAACTGGCACAACGCCAGAGGAGACCACGCACATGAACTACGAGACCGCCGCCCTCACCGCCCGCTTCGAGCTCGCCGAAGTCAATCGCCGCGCCGAACTGATGGGCTCGCTGGGCAGACTGCCCGCCGCTCCCGCGCTGCTGCCCATCTTTCGCCGCCGCGCGGTCGCGCCCCTGGACGCCACCGTGGAAATTGCCCACCCCGAACGCAACGAGAAGGCGCGCATCGCTCGGCGCCTGCGCGAAGTCTCGGTGCA
>CAYTBM010000163.1:0-7549 GCA_964436025.1 uncultured Anaerolineaceae bacterium | reverse complement strand
CCCATGGATATCCGGCTCGATTGGCTCGGCTGCGCGACGTTCCGGCTCACCCTCGGCGAGACCGTCGTCTTCCTCGACGCCTATATGGACCGCGTGCCCAGCGCCCCGCCAGTGGGCCTCAAGGCTGCCGAAGTAACACGGGCTGACTTCGTGCTCGTGGGCCACGCCCATTTCGACCACATCGCGGGCGCCGAGACTATCGCGAAGAACACGGGCGCGAAGGTCATTGGTTCGCACGAAAGCTGCCGGGTGATGCGCGAGCAGGGCGTGCCCGAAAGCCAGCTCATCGCGTCCCAGGGCGGCGAGCGCCACCGGCTCGCGCCCGGCGTCACGGTCCGCGTGTTGCCGTCACTCCACTCCTGCACGTGGACAACCGGGGCACTCGCGGCCACCGAGGCGGTGACCGGCGACCTGGGCCTCTGCGAGGACGAGCGTGCCGCGATGGCCGCCCAGCGTGGCCTCGGCGCAACCATCGGCCGCCGCGCCCAAACCCAGGACGGGCCTGCCGCCGAACTTCGCGCCCACCTCGCCGGCGCCGTCGGCAGCGGCCTCACAGGCGGGCCGCTCGCCTACCTGATCGAAACGCCGCAGGGCTCCATCTTTTGGCAGGACACCTCAGGCTGCTGGACGGGCGTGCTCAAAGAGCTGATGCCCAAACCGGATGTCGCGCTGCTCGCCGCGGCGGGCCGCGGCAATATAGATGGCGAGCCGATCCAGGGCTCCCTCGCCGGCTTCGTTGGCATCGAAGCCACCCTCCTCCAGCCGAAGGTGATCATCCTGAACCACCACGACAACTGGATGCCCCCGGTCACACCGGACGGGGGCACGGACGTCACGCCAATTCGCAAGGAGCTCGCCCGCGTCGCTCCCGCTGCCAAACTCCTCGAACCGGGCTACATGGAGGGCACAGCGCTGCTGGCGTAGTCTCCGCCGGCTGCTACATCGCCTTCCAGCCCTTTCCGCAACAGCACGCCCACGCGCGGCACCGGTGGCACGAGGAACGGACCTACGTTCACGAGGTCGATCCCGTCGAAGCCCGCTTCCGTGAAGAGCGCGGCGAGCCGCCCCCAGCCGCGCAGGTCCACTTCGGCGCAACCGAGACCCATGATCTGCTCGTGGAGCCTGTTCAGGATCCGGTTCCGCACCGGGGCGACTTCGAGGATCAGCGCCGAGCCGCCGGGCGCGAGGATCCGCCCGATTTCGTCCGCAAACGCCCGGCACACGTCGTCGTCGAACCGGTGCATGAAATACAGCGACGTGATGCAATCGAACGCGTTGTCGCGGAACGGCAACTTCTCCGGCCAGCCAACGACCTCGACCGGGCCCAGCCCGCCCGCAATGTCGACGGTCACGGGTGTTTCGGTGAGTCCCGCCTTCTGGGCGATGGCGTCTGCGAAGGCCGCAGTCCCGCAGCCTATGTCCAGGTAGCGCCGCCCGGGGCGAAGTTCGAGCAGGTCGATGATGCGCTGGACGCGCGGGGTGATGAGCGCCATCGCCGCCTGCGAGTTGATCGCTCGCGCGGCATACGCCGAGGTCCCCGTGATCCAGGTCTCGCGGGCGGTGATCGCCGCCCGGCGCCGCCGCATCACAGGGCGTACACCAGGCGCACGCGCCGGGGCGCGGAAACATCGTCCAGCAGCGCGCGAAGGGCAGCTGCCTCTTCCGGCAAATGTGCGGCATCCCCGCGGCGCGCGAGCGTCTCGCACATCGGGTCAGCGGCGAACGCGCGGGCGATGCCGTCCAGGTCCGCGCGCAACGTCTCCGGCGTCTGCCAGGCCATTTCCAGCTTCTCGCGGTCTTCCGAGTCCTCTGGCTCGGCTTCGTAGAACGTCGTCAGCGCGCCGAGGCGCACCCGGTGTTCGTCGTGCAGCCGGTCGGCCAGCGCAATCAGCGGATGCGTGGCGCCGAACCCCCGCGAAACAGCGAAAGACATGAACGCGACCAGGGCGGACCCTCCACCGGGAAGCTCAAGGCGCCCCGGCCGACCTTCGATTTCAAGCCAGAGCTGCACGGGATATGAGGGTAGGCGGAGACGGCCGGAGATGGAAGGCAGTCTCATCTGCCTCGTTAGCCCGCCTGGCGCGCAACCGCTTCGGCGGCTGCCTTCGCGGCTTCCGGATCGCCGAGGTACTTCGATGAAACGGTCTTGAGGTCCTGGTCGAGTGCGTACACGAGCGGGATGCCCGTCGGGATGTTCAGCTCCGCGATGTCGGCGTCGCTCACGTCATCGAGCAGCTTCACCATCGCGCGCAGCGTGTTGCCGTGCGCGCCGATGAGGACCGTCTTGCCGTCACGCAGGTCCGGCACGATGCCGTCGTACCAGTACGGCAGGAACCGGGCGACGACATCTTTCAGGCACTCCGAAGCCGGGATGAGCTCGGGCGCGAGCAGGGCGTAGCGCGGGTCGTGGCGGGGGTGCTCCGGGTCGTCGGGGGAAAGTGGCGGCGGCGGCACATCGTAGCTGCGCCGCCAGGCGAAGACCTGCTCGGCGCCGTAGCGTTCGCTGGTCTCCTTCTTGTTCAGCCCCTGCAGCGCGCCGTAGTGCCGCTCGTTCAGGCGCCAGGAGCGCTTCACCGGGATCCAGTGCTGATCGATGGTATCCAGGGCGATCTGCGCCGTCTGGATGGCCCGGCGCAGCAACGAGGTATGCAGGACATCGAAGCGGAGCCCGGCGTCGCGCATCAGTTCGCCGGCCTTTTTCGCTTCCGCGAAGCCCGCTTCGGAGAGCCCGACGTCATGCCAGCCGGCGAACAGGTTTTCGCGGTTCCATGTGCTTTCGCCGTGTCGCAACAGCACCAGCGTGTACGTCATTTCAGGCCACCTCCGAACTTGCATTACACCCCAGAGCGGGGCTATTCGCCACGCGGCGGTGGCCCCTCCACGCGTGCGCCGCTACGCTCGAACGATGCCCTACAAAGCTCCGGGTAGCGGCCGCGAAGGCAGTTGCATCATGCTCATCGCCGCCGACGGCTCCATCTTGCTGCAGCAGCGCGACGACGATGTCTTGCCGGCCGGCATCGGGCGCTGGACGCCTCCCGGCGGTGGACGCGAACCCGGAGAAGACCCGCGCGACACGGCCCTGCGTGAATTCGAAGAAGAAACGAGCGTCGTGCTCGAACGGCTTCGCTTCTTCGAAACTGTGACGCCGGCGCAGGTGCCGGAGTTGCTGCCTCGCGTGCTCCACGTCTTCTTCGCGGACGACCGCGTTCCTCGTGAGCGCATCGATGTCCGCGAAGGGCTGGACTTCCAGTATCACCATCCCAGCACCTTCCCGGAGCTGAAAATGAATCCGGGGACACGCCATCTCCTCGAGCGATTCCTGGCCACGGACTTCTACCGAGGCACGGTGGCGCTCCTGCAGCCGTACAAAACCGGCGTCGGCGTTATTGCGCTCGACCGCTGGGGCCGCGTACTCCTCCAGCTCCGGGATGCCGACCTCCCGATCGACCGCTATCCCAACACATGGTCCATCCCCGGCGGGATCCTCGAAGCCGGTGAAGCACCCGACGCCGGGGCCTTCCGAGAATTCGAAGAAGAGACCGGCATTCTCCTTGAGGACCTCAAGCTCTTCCGGCTCTTCCGCCGCGACCCGGACTTTCCCACCTCCATGACCGACGTCTACCACGTGTACTACGCCGACCCGGACATCGACGAGGCGGACATCGAGGTGAACGAGGGCCAGGCCTTCAAGTACTGGGCGCCGAACGAGCTTGCGTCGCTGGCGATGCCCGTCCACGCCCGCGCCATCGTCACCAAGTTCCTCGAAAGCGCGCATTACAAACGCCTTTTCCACTGATCGGAGGCGACGGCGGGCATGCGGCCCCCGAAGGCCGCCCGGACGGCCATGCCGGAGCCCTGCGCCGGCGGGTACGCTGCACGGGAAGCCACGTGACCATGATCGAACTCGTCAATGTCACTCGCGCCTACGGAGAGGGCGCCTCGCTTGTGAAAGCGCTCGACGACGCCAACCTTTCGATTGCCGAGGGCGAATTCGTGGTGGTCCTTGGGCCGTCGGGCAGCGGGAAAACCACGTTGTTAAACATCGTCGGCGCGCTGGACACGCCAACGTCCGGCACAGTGAGCATCGCCGGCCGGGACATTACGGGCGCGAAGCGCGGGGACCTGTTCGCTGTGCGGCGCCAGACGGTCAGCTTCATTTTCCAGGGGTTCAACCTCTTTCCCGGGCTGACCGCGGCCGAAAACGTCCAGTTCGCCATCGACGCGGCCGGCCGCAGGGGCGGCCCGGCCGCCGATGCTGTGCTCGAAAGCGTCGGGCTTGGCGGGCGCGGCCATCAGTTCCCCGGCCAGCTTTCCGGCGGCGAACAGCAGCGCGTCGCAATTGCGCGGGCGCTGGCGACGGGCAACCCGATCCTCCTCGCCGACGAGCCCACCGGCGAGCTCGACTTTCACACGGGCATCCGTATTCTGGAATTGCTCAAGGCCCAGGCAGGGCCCGGCCGGGCCGTCCTGCTGGTAACCCACAACCGGGAAATCGCGCGCATCGCGGACCGCGTTGTGGAACTGAGCAGCGGCCACATCGTGCGTGACGGACCTCCCAGCGAGCCCAAAAAGTCCGTTGCGGACCTGTACTGGTAGCGCCGGGTGCTTCGACTCATCCTCCGCTGGTCGGCCCGCGATCTTCGAGCGCGATGGCTGCATGTCGCCGCTATCGCCATGGTCATCGCCCTTGGCACCGGAAGTTACGCTGGACTATCGAGCGTGACCCGCTGGCGGCGCGCCTCGACCGACGAGGGATACCGCACGCTCGCCATGTACGACCTTCGCCTGAGGCTGCCGGAAGGCGCCGATGTCCCCGAGGGGACGCTCGCCGAACTCATCCGCGGTGACACCGCCTTGCCGCTGGCCGCCGCGCAGGAGCGCCTGATCGTCGAGGTCCAGGTCGATGCCTCGACGGCGGGCTCCGTGATCCTCGTGCCCGGGGTCCTTTATGGAGCCCCGGTGGGGAGCGCCGCCGAAGTCAACACGCTCCATGTCGCCCAGGGGCGAGGGCTCACTGAGGGCGACAGCGGCCAACCCGTCGCGCTACTGGAACGGAACTTCGCCCACCACTATGACCTACCGCCGGCGGGCGACATCCGCTTGAGCGGCGGCGGAGCCCTTGCCTACGTTGGGCACGCCATCGCTCCCGAGTACTTCATCGTGACGACAGACCGCGGAGGGCTGCTCGCGGAGGCCAACTTCGCGGCGGTGTTCACCTCACTTGCCACCGCCCAGCAGGTGAGCGGGAAAAGCGGGCGCGTAAACGACCTCGTCCTCACCCTGCGCGAGCCCCGCGATCGCGCCGCTGCTGCAGCGGCTCTCTCGCAGTACCTTACGGCCGCCGCACCAGAGCTCGGCGCCCGCGTGACGACCCGCGAAGAAGATCCCTCATTCCGCATCAACGACGCCGACATCGATGGCGACCAGCAGGTGTACGACATCTTCGCCTTCCTCATGTTCGCGGGTGCGGTCGTGGCCGCATTCAACCTCATCGCCCGGGTGGTCGAATCCCAGCGCCGCGAGATCGGGCTGGCCATGGTCCTTGGTCTCCAGCCAGCCCGCATCGCCATCCGGCCGGCGCTGCTCGCGGCCGAGATCGCGTTCCTGGGTGTCGTCTTCGGGATCGGCGTGGGCATCGTGATTGGCCAGGCCATGGCCACCGTGCTGCGGGACCTCATGCCGTTGCCCCACTGGGATACCGCCTTCCGGTTCGATGTCTTCCTCGCGGTTGGCGTGGCCGGGTTCCTGCTGCCCTTCGTGGCCACCATCTGGCCGGTGTGGCGCGCGGTGCGCGTCCCGCCGGTGAGTGCCATCCAGGCCGGCTACCGCATGGTCCGCGGAGGGGGCCTGGCGCCCCTGTTTGCACGCGTCCGGCTGCCGGGCGGCACGTTCATCCGCATGCCCTTCCGGAACGTCGTCCGGTCGCCGCGCAGGACCGCCCTGACGGTGGTGGGCATCGCCGCTGCGTTGGCCGCGCTGGTCGCGTTCGTCGGCCTTATCGACTCGTTCCTTTCGACGATTGACCGCGGCAGCAACGAGGTGCTCCGCACCAACCCGGGCCGTGTCGAAGTCGCGCTGGACCAGCCTTACCCGGCAGGCGGACCTCAGACGCAAGCGATTGCCTCAGCCGCTTCCGTGGCCGGTACCGAAGAGCAGCTGCGCCTCAGCGGGCGCGCCTCCCGCGGTGACACGACTGTGGAGCTTCAGATTGACCTGTTCCCACTGGACAGCGCGGTCTGGCGGCCATCCATTTCCGAGGGCGCGCTGCAGCCCGGCCGTAGCGGGATCTACCTTTCGGAGCTGGCTGCGCGCCAGCTCGATGCGGGCCCCGGCGACCGCGTCGCGTTGCAGCACCCACGTCTCCAGGCCGACGGGACGGTGACGCTCGTCACCGACGAGGTGGAAGTGCTCGGCCTCCATCCCCATCCCTTCCGGTTCGTCGCCTACATGGACCTTCAGGATGCGGCGCTCTTCAACATGGCGGGCCGCACGAACCTCGTAGTGGCGCTCCCCGCCGGTAACGCGAGCCGCGAAGACCTGAAACAGGACCTTTTCGCGCTCCAGGGGGTGACGTCAGTGCAGGGTGTCGCGGAAGTGGCCGAAGTGCTGGATGACCTGCTGGGCGAGTTCGTCATCGTCTTGCGTGTGGTCGAAGGAGCCATGCTCCTGCTGGCCGTGCTCATCGCCTTCAATTCGGCCAGCATCAATATGGACGAACGTTCGCGCGAGCACGCGACGATGTTCGCCTTTGGCGTGCCGGTGCGGCAGGTCCTGGGCATGGCGGTGCTGGAGAACCTGGTCATCGGCGTCGCCTCGACTGTGGCCGGTTTACTTGGCGGGTGGGCGCTCTTGCGGCTCATCATCGCCATTCGCATCCCGGAAACCCTGCCCGACATCGATGTCCCGGCCACCATCAGCGGGGGCACCTACATGACGACCATCGTGCTGGGCATCGTGGCCGTCGCGGCGGCGCCATTGTTCACCTGGCGCCGTCTCCACCGGATGAACGTACCGGTCACGCTCAAGGTGTTCGATTAGGGCATGGGTAGTTAGGCGACGGGGCGGCTTTTCACCAGGATCACCGGGATTTCCGCCATCCCCAGCACGCCGAGCGCCGTGCTCCCGGCGACCAGGTGGCGGCGGGCGCTGTGCCCGTGCGTCGCCATCGCCACGGCGTCCGCGCCGAGTTCCGCGGCAGCGGCAAGGATCGCGGTGTCGATCCCGGCGCCCGGCGGGACGGTCCGCACTTCAATCGCGGCCGGCACGCCCTCGGGAAGGCGTGGAAGAAGGGCCGTAAGGCTTTCGGTCGCGCGCGACTTCGCCGCGGGCTCCGGCTCCTTGAGCGCCGGCACTACGACTTCAAGCAGGGTGACGCGCAACTTCCCCCCGGCCAGAAGCGGGCGCAGGCCCTCGAACACGCTGAGGGCGTCGGCCGAGCCATCGGATGTGACCACCAGGTGGTACCCATCCCGGCCGCTGGCCGGCGGACCAATCCGCGCGCCGGCCGCCAGGATGGGCGACGCACCACGCGAGATGACGCACATCGCGA
>CAYTBM010000162.1:0-7553 GCA_964436025.1 uncultured Anaerolineaceae bacterium | reverse complement strand
CGCCGGTCAATCAGGTGAAAGCGGACCACCAGCACGTCAGCGGAATCGATCACCCTGAACACCTGGTCAAGGTCGACTCCGAACTCTTCGGTCATTTGAAGGTTACCCGGCGTTACGTCGTGAATGCGAAGCCATGGTAGGACAGGGGTACGCGGCGGGCAAAACGACGGAAACGTCGTTGGTCGGGGTGCCGCGATTCGAACGCGGGACCTCTTGCTCCCAAAGCAAGCACTCTAACCAGGCTGAGCTACACCCCGAACGCATTCAGCGTAGCAGCGCCCGCTCAATCGGCACACTCATCCCGGCGGCAACGCGCACCCGATGACTTCGTTCACATCAGCGATTGCGTTGCTCTCGAGCCATCGTTCCATACCTTGGATGACCGCGAGCAGCGCGCGCGGGTTTGCGAAGGTTGCGGTGCCCACCTGCACCGCCGTTGCACCAGCCATCAGGAACTCGACGGCGTCTTCGCCCGTGCTGATGCCGCCACAACCGATGATCGGCACGCTGAGGCTTCGCGCCAGGTCGTACACGATGCGCAGCGCGATGGGCTTGATTGCCGGCCCACTGAGGCCTCCGCGCGCCCGCGGCAACACGGGCTTCCTGCGCCGCAAGTCCAGCGCCATGCCCAGCACCGTGTTGATTGCGCAGATGGCGGCCGCTCCCTCGGCTTCACACGCCTTCGCGAGGGCCACAGGGTCAGTGACGTTCGGTGTGATCTTGACGATGACCGGCAGGTCGGTGTTTCGCACCGCGGCCCGTGTCGCCCGCGCCGACGACCCAACATCCTGCCCAATCTCGATCCCGCCCATGTCCACGTTGGGGCAACTGATGTTCAATTCGAGCGCGGCGATCCCTGGAACACCGTCGAGCATCCGCGCCATCTCGCCGAATTCGTCGATGGTGTCACCAGCGATGTTCACGATGACCGGCACGTCCCAGCGCGCCCAGAGCGGCGCCATATCGCTGATGCAGGAATCGATGCCGATGTTCTGAAGGCCGATCGAGTTCAACATCCCGGCAGGCGTCTCCGCGACACGGGGCTGCACGTTGCCCTGCCGGGGCGCCATCGTGACTCCCTTGGAGACCACGGCCCCGAGGGCTTCGATGTCGAAGTGCTTCGCGAACTCCAGCCCCCAGCTGAACGTGCCGCTCGCCGGCATGACGGGGTTCTTGAGGACAAGACTGTTCTTTCGCCCGGGGGCGATATCGACCTGCAGGGATGGGGGCATGTCGACAGTCTATCTCACTGACTGGCGCTCCCCCAACGACCGGAGAGCGCCAGCGCCCGACGCATCGTCACGGAGCCACCTGCCTCCGAGGGGCTCAATACACCGCCACAAACCAAGAGCGGCCGGGGTGGTTCCCCGGCCGCTTTGAATCTCTTCCAGTGCGTCGATCAGGAGTCGGAAGACGCCCGGCGCCCGCGGTAACGGGAACCGTTGAGGCTGAAGCTGTCGTTATCCCAGAGCGGATCCTCGGCCGAGTTGCGAAACTCCTTCGCCACGCCGCAGCGCTTGCAGCGGCCGCTGCTCAGCGAGCCATTCGGAGTCTCGATCACCCAGTGGTGCCGGCACAGCGCCGATCCGACGGCCTCGTGCGCTTTCGTTTCTGTCATTCAATCTCCTTCGCGTTGCTTACCGGACGGTAGAACCAGTGTAGCACGGCGGCGAATCGCCTCGTCCACCCTAGCCCACAGCTCCGTAAACGACTGGAAAGGTTTGCCGGGGCTTTCCGAAGGGGCTACGATCGTCATACAGGAGTGCCGCTTTCGGCGCTTCAGGTCGAACGCGAAGGCTCCCTCGCAGCTTTCGAAAGGCACACCCGAACCGCATGACCTCCGCAACTACCGCGAATCGCGACGAAATCCTCGCCGCCCTTGACCGCGTCCAGGACCCGGAACTCCACGCCAGCATCGTCCGCCTCGGCATGATCAAAGACCTTGCCGTTGGTGAAGGGGGCGCCGTCTCGCTCACTGTTGAGTTGACTACCCCGGCCTGCCCGCTGAAGGAGACCATTGAGGGCGACATCCGGGCGGCGCTCGCTGAACTTGCAACTGATCTGACCCTGAATTGGGGCGCGAACGTCCGCGCCTCCAATCCGAAGGAAGGTCAAAAGCCAGTCGAAGGCGTCCGTAACATCATCGCCGTCGCATCCAACAAGGGTGGCGTCGGCAAGTCCACCCTCGCCTCGAACATCGCGGTTTCGCTCGCCAAGTCCGGCGCCAGTGTCGGTCTGATCGACGCCGACATCACCGGGCCGAACCTCCCGACGATGTTCGGCCTGCCACAGGGGCTCCAGGCAGGTTCCAGCGAAGGGCTCCGGCCGGTAGAGCGTCACGGCGTGAAGGTCGTTTCCATCGGCTTCTTGCTGCCGAAGGGCACTCCTGTGGTCTGGCGCGGCCCGATGATCGGTTCGGCCGTCCGCCAGTTGCTCCACGACGTTCCCTGGGGCGACCTGGACTACCTGGTGATCGACCTCCCACCAGGGACGAGCGATGCCGCAATGAGCATGGCACAGGACGCGCCCATCGCGGGCGTGGTCATCGTCTCCAGCCCCCAGGATGTATCCGTTGAAGACGCGATGAAAGCCGTCGCGATGTTCGAGAAGCTCGACGTGCCGGTTTTCGGCATGATCGAAAACTTCAGCTACTTTGTGGCGCCCGATACAGGCAAGCGCTACGACATTTTCGGCCACGGCGGGGCCGCTAAAGCCGCCGACGAACTGGGCATCGACTTCCTCGGCGAGATCCCGATTGAACCGGCAGTCCGTGAGGGCGCCGACCGCGGCGTTCCCGTGGTCTACGGCGCACCGGAATCCGAGTCGGCGAAAGCGATCGAACGCATTGCGAAGAACGTTGCGGCCCGCATCAGTGTTTTGCAAAGGATGGGCAGGTAACCCACACCATGGTCCTTAACATTTTTCCCCGGCGTGAGCGCCCCCAGGCAGCTCCGTCATCCGAACCGGAACTCACCCTTCCCGAACCGTCGCCCGAAGCCCTCGACGAGCCCGCGCGCAAGACGCGCCGCGGCACCCGAGGCGGCCGCGGGAGGCGCAAGCCCACAGGCGAAACAATCGAAACCGCAGCTGCTGACGAACCGGAAGCCGTCCAGGCAGAAGAGCCGGCCGCGGCGCCGCGCGCTCGCCGGACGCGCGCGCCGAAGTCTCCCGTCCCGGAAATCGCCGCCAGCATCGACGAGCCCGAGTCTCCGCCTCCGACGGCGCCGAAACGCGGCACCCGGAAGCCGGCCGGCGAGCCCACTCCGGCGGTAGCTGCGACGACGCCCGACATCAGCGGGCTCGTCAAAGCAGTTGAAGCCCAGGGCCGCCAGATCGAGCAGCTCCTCCGCGCCACGGAAGAGGCAGCACGGCGTGGCACTGGTGGCGCTGCGGCTGCAGCGCCCGCGGCGCGCGTCGGTGTCTTCGTGGACTCCGCGAACGTTGAACTGGCTATCGACCGGCTCCGTGCCCGCGTGGATTGGCGCAAAGTCCTCAGCCTCATTGTGGATGGCCGGACGCTCGTCCGTGCCACGGCGTACTCGCCCGTGCACGACGACCCCGGTGTCAGCATCGAGACCCAGCGGTTCGCCGAGCCGTTCCTCGGGAAGGGCTACAAGGTCGTCACCAAGCCGCTGAAGCGCTTCGCCGACGGCACCATCAAGGCGAACGTCGACATCGAAATGGCCCTCGACATCATCGAGATGCTCGACCGGCTCGACGTGGTCTGCCTGGTCTCCGGTGACGGTGACTTCCAGCGTCTCGTCGAGGTCGTGCAGGGCAAGGGCGTCCGTGTCGAAGTTGTCGCGGTAGGCTCCAGCACCGCGACCAACCTGCGTAACGCCGCTGACCACTACGTCGACCTTCAATCCGTGCTCCAGAAAGTCCGCGCTTAAGGTCGAAACGGCCCGCTGGAGAGCGGACCCCTGGCGTGGGCTGGGCGGGGCGAGAATACTGTTCTCTTCGAACCGTCCAGATGGTAGCGTGCGCGCCGATGGCGCTCATCGTGGTTGGGCTGGGGTGGGTCATCGGCTTGCTCCCTGTTGGCGCGTGGGGCACCGACTGGTGGATGGGCGCGGGCTGGCTGCTCGCCGCCAGCCCGCTCTTGCTCACCTACGGCCCCCTGCAGCGTCGCCACCTACTGGTGGCGGCCATGCTCATCGCGAGCGCCGCCAGCGGCTGGCTGCTGGCCGACGCCTCCCGCGTCGAGGCTCCCGACTGGGCATCACTTGTTGGCTCTGAGGTGCGTCTCTCCGGGACCGTCGACTCCGAGCCCGACCGCGGGCTCACCGTGACGGCCTACGTGCTCAGGGTGTCGGTCATGTCCGATGAGGGCCTCTCGCAGTACCGCGGCGGGAAAGTGCTTGTCTACCTCAACCAGTACGACCGGTACCTCCCTGGGGACAAACTGACGCTGAAGGGCGAGCTGGAGTCGCCCGGCGGCGATGCGCCGTCCGGCTACCGTGCCTACCTGGCGCGCCGCGGCATCGCCGCGAGTATGTACCGTCCGGCTGTGCTCGATTCCAGCCCGGGCGGGCAATCTGTGCGCCGCTGGCTCACATCCCAGAGGCTGGCGTTCGACCGCGCGCTCCAGCGAAGTCTCCCCGAGCCCGAAGCCTCGCTTGCCGGCGGCGTTGCGTTCGGCCGCGATGATGGCCTCGCGCCCGAGGTGGCCGACAGCTTCAACAGGTCGGGCCTGCGCCACCTCGTCGCGGTCTCGGGTTCGAATGTGACGCTCGTTGCCGGCCTGATGTATCTCCTCTTCGTCCCGCTCATCGGCAGGCGGTGGGCATGGATGCCGGCCGGGCTGGCAATCGTCGCGTATCTCGGCGCCGCGGGCCTCGTCCCAAGCGTGATCCGCGCCGGCATCATGGCCCTGACCTTCCTCGCAGGCGCCGCCATTGGCCGGCCACAGAGCGGACTCCCGGCGCTCTTTGCCGCTGTCATCGTCATGACGGCCGTGTCTCCCTCCCTCGCCACCGAGCCGGGCTTCTTGCTGAGCGCGACAGCGACGGGCGGCATCATCGCGTTCTATCCCTGGCTCCACGCGGGGCTGCTCCGCGTCACGCTCCGCCCTCGCTGGCCGGCATTGCCCGGTTGGGTCCTGCAAACCGCGGCCCTCACCCTGTCGGCCACCATCGCCACAACGCCCGTGACCTGGGCGGTTTTCGGCCGAGTCTCGCTTGTCTCGCCACTCGCGAACGTCATCGTCGAGCCGGCCTTCGTACTCGCCTTCTGGGCGAGCATCGCCACCGCACTGGTCGCTCGTCTCCAGGCCGACCTCGGGGTGTACCTGGGCGACGCGGCGTATTACCCGCTCGCCTTCATCCTCGCCTGCGCAAAGCACCTCGGCGGCATACCGGGAGCATCCATACGGGTCCCGTCCGGCTCCGCCAGCCTGGCTGTCGCCGCGTACCTCTTCCTGGGACCGGCCGCACTCCTCGCGTACCGGGTTCCTGCGCCCACGGCCGAAGACACCGCAGTCTCGCGACGGCGCCGCGCTACCGCCTCACGACTTGTGACGGGCGCGGCAGCGGGAGCCACCCTCCTCGCCGTCCTTCCCGTCAGTGTCCTCGCCCGCCCGGGAGACGGCGGCCTAACGGTCCGGTTCTTCGACGTTGGCCAGGGCGATGCCGCGCTCATCACAACACCGCACGGGAGACAGGTCCTGATCGACGGCGGACCCAGCGGCCTCGGTCTCGCGCGCGCACTTTCATCGTCGATGCCCCACTGGGATCGCTCCATCGACCTCGTCATCCTCTCTCACCCCCAAGAGGACCACATGGCCGGGCTTCCCGAAATCGCTTCCCGCTATGCCGTCAGCGGGACTCGTGACAACGGCCGCGAGAACACCACCGCTACCTTCCGCTACTTCCGCGCCGGTGCCTCCGCAAGCAAGCCGCTCGAAGCTGGTGACTCGCTCTCAGTCGATGGCGTCCAGATCGACATCCTGTGGCCGAGCCCTGACTATCAGAGCGAAGAACTGAACGACACATCGCTCGTGATTCGCGTGAGCTACCGCGATATCTCGTTCCTTTTCACTGGCGATTCCGAGGCACCGGTCCACGGCGCTCTGATGGAGAGCTCGGACCTGCGTGCCGACGTGCTCAAAGTGCCGCACCACGGTTCAAAAACCACCGACCCCGCCCTCTTCGCCGCGGTGTCGCCTTCGCTGGCCGTCATCAGCGTTGGCGCGGACAACATCTTCGGCCATCCCCACCCGGACACGCTGTCTGCCCTCAGCGGCTATCGTGTGCTTCGTACCGACCAGGCGGGGACCGTCACCGTGCACACGGATGGCCGCTCCCTACGGGTCTCCACCTCTCACTGACTTTGCGCGCGAGCGGATCCCCGTCTTACGGTAGCGGTTCACACGCCCCAAGGGGCCTTCCTGGAGACCACATGACTACTCGAATCGACGGCCGCATGCCCAATGCGCTCCGCCCGGTGAAGCTGCACACCAACGTCCTGGACTTCGCGGAAGGCAGCTGCATGGTGGAGTTCGGCAGGACTCGCGTCCTCGTCGCGGCCAGCGTCGAGGAACGCCAACCTGCCTTCCTCCGCAACACCCAGAGCGGTTGGGTCACCGCCGAGTACTCCATGCTGCCCCGCGCCACGCACACCCGCAGCCAGCGCGAAGTCGAACGTGGACGCCCGGGAGGCCGCACCCAGGAGATCCAGCGGCTCGTCGGACGTGCGCTTCGCGGCGTGGTCAACGTCGAGATGCTTGGCCCGCGCACAATCACCCTGGACTGTGACGTCCTCCAGGCTGACGGCGGCACCCGAACCGCTTCCATCACAGGCGCTTACGTCGCCCTTCAGCTTGCCATGAAGAAACTCGTCGCTTCCGGCGCCGCGCCGGCCGGCGCAGTAGAATCCGCCGTAGCCGCCGTCTCAGTCGGCATCGTCAAGGGCGTCCCCATGCTCGACCTCTGCTACGAAGAAGACTCAACCGCGGAAGTCGATTTCAACGTCGTCATGACCGGCGCCGACGAGTACGTCGAAGTGCAGGGCACAGCCGAACACAAGCCGTTCAGCCGTGCCGGGATGGACAGCCTCCTGGAACTGGGCCGCCAGGGCATCCTCGAACTCTTTGAGAAGCAACGTGAAGCGCTGGCGTAGGCTCGGGAGCGGCCAACGGCGGCCTACCCGGACAGAACCACGGTCCTCCGTGACCTCGTGGAAAACTCGGCGTCCTCCGTGCCTCGGTGGGTCGCTCTACCCCACGTAGTGGCCGAGGAACGTACCGCCGAGGATGTGCAGGTGGCCGTGCTCCTGGCTCTGCATCGCGTCGTAGCCGAAGTTGGTCAGCAGCCGAAACCCGCCCGGGCAAAGCTGGCGGCCGATTTCGGCGGCAACCCGGCCAATCTTGCCGATGTGGTATTCCCACAGCTCGCCCTGCGTCGTGTGCTCTTTGGTCATGGCCAGGAGCATCACTGGCACCCATCGCAACACGTTCTGGATAACGATGATTTCGTCATCCTGGTACACGACGTTCGCGGGCTCAGTCCCCGCTACAATGTTGCAAAAGACACAATAGGGGCGCATCGGGCCCA
>CAYTBM010000161.1:0-7605 GCA_964436025.1 uncultured Anaerolineaceae bacterium | reverse complement strand
CCCCTCAAGCGCATCAGTGTTCTTCCCGATAATGCCTGCACATGAACCGCTCAGGCTGTCCGTGTTGCGGACGCGAAATCCTTGCCGACTGGGAATTCGACATCCGGCCGCAGCGCCTCTACCGCGGCTGGCGACCCGACGCGCATCGGACGGGCATCACCGTCCCGCTCTGCCAGTCCTGCGCTGAATGGCTGGGCGGGCTGGCAGCCGCTGCGCGCCATCCTGACGGCGCCTACAGGGTCATCGGCGGGCCCAGCGCGGGCAACCGCAAGCTCGTCTTCGAAGACCAGTGCCAGGTCTGTTGCGAAATGCCCAACGGGCTGGCGGCCCGCCTTGCCTGGGTCGCACCGTCGGGGGAGCGCCTCGAGATCTTCGCTTGCACCGGCTGCGAGGCGTGGCTGACTGCTCTCGCCAGCGACGGGCGCACCATCCGTGGCGCCGGCGACCGCGATATCGACGGTCCCTACGGCAACTGGCCGCACCCCAACCTGCGTGGACTGCACGTGCGAATGGACATCGAGGACCACGCAACGCGGGCGCTCGTCGCCGAAACCTGCCGGGCGATGGGCATGGAGGTCGCCGCCGATGATGCCGACATCCTGCTCACGCAGGCGACGCCCGGCGGCCATGCCGCTCGCACGGTGCGCGAACGGAAGGGATTGGACCTCTCCGCGATTGTGCTGGCCGGTCTGCGCGCCCGGCGGGACCTCCAACAGGCCCTCGAGGCCGGGGCCCGGACGTGGGTGACCATGCCCGTCACTCCTCAGCAGTTGACCGCCGCGCTCTCCCGTGCTTCCCGCGGCGATGTGGGCGCGTGGGATCCCGAGACCTGCCTCCGACTGGTCAATCCCGAGAAGATCGACCGGACAGTGGTCGCCTGTGAACCGAACCCTGGCACTGACCTCTTTGAGCTGGCATGGCTGCTCAAGCGCTTCTCCCGCGGCTATGACGAGCTCTACTGGCACGCGGGCGAGGTGCTTATCGTCCCAAGGGCGCCCACGGACCTTGTGGCCAACATCGCCTCGCGACTCGCCGTCCTGGTTGACGGCCGGTGCACGTTCACCGTCCGCCGGCCGGCGGACCTGGCGCCGGCCAGCCGCTTCCAGGCGGCCGGTTAGCGCCGTCACGGCCGCGAATCCGGCAGAACACCTAGTGCTCAGCGCCCATGCGCATCGTCACACTTGGGGGCGAGGTACGCGAATGTACGCAATACGGGTGCGGGTGGATGAGGCACGGGTGGAGGTAACGGCCAGCGGGCCGGTGGGCCCGGAAGAAGCGCTGCGCGCCGTCGCCCAGGCTTTCGCCCTGGCCGAAGCAGGAGAGATCGCACGCGCGACCTGCGACCTCACGGGCGTGGAGGGCGGCTCCAGCGGCATCATCGTCCTCGGGGCGGCGTTCGCGTCCCGGTTCCAGCCCACACAGCTCCTGGCAGTCATCTGCTCGCCTCGCCAGCTCGCGCTCTGCCGCAGGCTGGCACGCCTTTCTGCGTTGCGTGACAACGTCGGGATCTTCACCCGCGAAAGTGATGCGGTCGCCTGGCTCCTCGCCCCACGCGGCGCCAGGGCACTCTCGGTCACTGCCCGCCGGCACTTCGCAGCAGCCGGCCCCGCCGTCGTCGAGGTCACTCCGCCGGCATCAGCTCGCGCAGCCTCCTGAACGTCCCATTTACCAGCTTCCCGGGCGCTGTTATGCCCTTGTAATGCGCGCCGCCCGGTTGTTCGCCCGCCCGATCCGCCCGTGGAGCTACGGTAGATCTCGTGCTCGCTCGATTCCCGGCGCCACCCTCGGTGTCCCGGCTATATGCCGTTGAGCAGAATTTCGCACCCGCCGGGAACGCATGAACGGATCTTCCCCGGATCGGCAGCCAGCGGACACGCCGCCGCTTCGGATCGGCATGGTGGCCCCCCCGTGGTTCACTACGCCGCCTTCCGGCTACGGCGGCATCGAACGCGTTGTCGCCCTTCTCACCGACGGCCTGACGCGACACGGCCACGACGTGACGCTCTTCGCGCCACGCGGCTCGCAGGCGGCACACCTCCACGAGACCGTCCCACGCGCCATGCCGGACTTCCTTGGCAGTGTCGCTGTTGAAACGGCAAACGCGGCGGTGGCCTACCGTGATTGGCGCCGCTTCGACGTCATCCACGACCACACCATGGCGGGCCTCGCTCCGGGCAGCCTCGTGCCGATCCCCGTGGTCCACACCGTCCATGGCCTGTGCCTGCCCGACACCGCGCTCCTCTATGAAACCGTCGGCCGCTCGATCGAGCTCGTGGCGATCAGCGCGCACCAGCAACGCACCCTCCCGCCGAGCGTCCGCAGTACCGTAATCCACAATGCCATCGATATCGAAAAGGTCGCCTGGAGGAAGGAACACGGGGACTACCTGCTCTTCGTTGGGCGAGCCGCGCCAGAAAAAGGGCCGCTCGAAGCCGTCGAGATAGCGCGCCGTGCCAACATGCCGTTGAAAATGTTGTTCAAGGTGAACGAGCCGCAGGAAGAAGAGTACTTCGCACAGATTCGTCCTCGCCTCGAAGGCGCGGGCGCGGAGATCCATCTCCAGGCTTCTGAGCAGGAAAAGCAGGAAGCGTTCGCGGGGGCGCTCGGGACGCTCTTCCCCGTTTCGTGGGAGGAACCGTTCGGACTGGTAATGATCGAATCCATGGCGGCTGGCACCCCCGTCATCGGTTTTCGCCGCGGAGCCGTCCCGGAAGTTATCCAGGACGGCGTAAGCGGCTTCATCTGCAAGACCGTTGCCGAAGCCGTGAGCGCCGTTGGAGCACTCCCCGCTATCGACCGCCGGGCTTGCCGCGAGTACGTCCGCGGCAGGTTCGACGCCGAGATCGCCGTGGAGGCTCACGAACGTCTCTACCGGTCGCTTGTTGACGCCCATGACTCCACGAAGTGAAGGCACCTCCGGCACTGAACCGCGCCCAACCATAGGCATTGGCCACCTCACTATCCTCCGTGGCAATGAGTTCTCCATGCTTTGCTGGCCCGGAGGCGACTTCGATGCCCGCACCGACCCGTCGGTTGGCGTCTACCGGCGCGACATGCGCTACCTCTCCAGGCTCACCCTCGAATGCTGCGATTCCGAGCTCATCCAGCTCGACTCTCACGAACGGGGCTTCGCGCTGTACAGCACGCTCACTAACCCGGCGACGGTCGATTCGCGCGGTACGCACATTCCGGGCCAGACACTCATCGTGCGGCGGGAGAGGACACTGCATGACGGATTCGCTGAACGGCTGACGGTCGCCAACTATGGTCACGGCGCCGTATGCCTGGACTTGAGGATTAACTTCGCCTGCGACTTCGAGGATATCTTCGTGATCCGCGGCATACACCGCCGGACCACACCGCCCCCGGTCGTCGTCGAACTGCACGGCGATCGGGCGCGCTGCGCCTATTCGGGACTTGATGGTGTTTCGCGCTCGACCACATTTACGTTCGACCCGCCGCCCGCCGAACTCGGCGAGTGGGTGGCCGCCTACCAGCTGGACCTGGCCCCCGGCGAATCCACCTCCCTTGCCTTCCATGTGCAGCTCGACGGCGGAGTAGAGCCCCAGGGCCTCGAAGCCGTGCTCGCGGCGGCCACCGAAGCCAAAACCGCGTTCGTCCACGGCTGGACCTCCATCGAATCGAGTTCCGTTGCGCTGAACGCCCTGTTCGAGCGCGCGGTCTCGGACCTTGCGAGCCTGGCCACCGAACGCGATGGGCGCTGCTTTCTCGCGGCCGGCGTCCCCTGGTTCGATACGCTGTTCGGCCGGGACAGCCTGATCACCGGCATGGCGCTTCTGGGCTTCGAAAGCAGCGTCCTGAGGGATGCGCTCCTGCTGCTGGCCGGCTCGCAGGCAACGCGCACTGACGCCCGGAGCGACGAAGAACCGGGCAAGATCGCGCACGAAACGCGCATGGGCGAGCTCGCGAATCTCGGTGAGGTCCCGTTTGGCCGCTACTACGGCAGTGTCGATGCGACCCCCCTTTTCGTCTGGGCAACCCATGAGTACCTCCGCTGGACCGGCGACGAAGACACCGTACGCGCCCTCGAACCTGCGTTGCGGGCCGCGCTCGACTGGTGCGCGCGCCGCCGCGAAGCCTCGCCCATCGGCGCGCTCACTTACTGGCGCCAGTCGGCGAATGGGCTCGAACACCAGGGGTGGAAAGACTCGGAAGATGCCGTCCCGGCGCCGGATGGCCGGGAGCTGGCCGGACCGATCGCGCTTATCGAGGTGCAGGGGTACCTGGCTGCCGCGCTGAGTGCCGGGCGGGAACTTTCGCGGTTGTTCGATGAGCCGCTTGCGCCTGACGCCGGCGCTCATGCGGTCGTGACCATGCTCGCCAGCTCTTTCTTCCCGGACGGCCGGCCCGCGCTCGCCCTGGACGGCGCCGGCCGGCCGATCGAAGCCGTCGCTTCGAACGCCGGGCACTTGCTCTGGGCCGGGAGTTGCTCGGCCACGCAGGCTCGCATCGTGGCCGACAGCATGTTCAGCGAAGGTCTGTTCAGCGGTTGGGGGATTCGCACGCTCTCAGCCGAGGAGGACTCGTTCAACCCGCTCGGATACCACACCGGCAGCGTCTGGCCACACGACAACGCGATCATCCTTGCCGGCCTGCGGCGCTATGGATTCGTTGATGCGGTGCGGTCGCTCGGCTCCGCGCTTACGGAGGCAATGCTCGGCTTCGCCGACCATCGCGTGCCGGAGCTGTTCTCCGGCGATGCCCGCGGAGACCGTTTGTTCCCGACGCCCTATCCGGTGGCCTCGCGGCCCCAGGCGTGGTCGGCGGCCAGCCTGCCCTGGCTTCTCATGAGCATGGCGGGGATCACGGCGGAAGACGCCAGTACGCTCCATGTCACGCGGCCTGCCTTGCCCGCCTGGCTCGATTGGCTGCGCATCCGCAACGTGCGGTTCGGCACTTCCACGGTTGACCTGATGTTGCGGCGCGTGAACGACCACGTCGGCGTGGAAGTCGAGCGGCAGCGAGGGCCTGGCTCGGTCGTGCTCTCGGCGCGCTGGCCTATCGCGCCGCTTCGTTAGCGGCGGCCGGCGTTTCGTCGGCGGTAGCGCTCGGCTCGGCCGTCGCACTGCCTGTGACGGTACGCGGCGGATGCTCGATTACCCAGTTCCACTCCGCCGCCGCGAGCAACAACCAGCTCGAGATATTCAGCCAGACCAGGAACACCGCTACACCGGCCACGCTCCCGTACGTCGCGGAATACCCGGCGAACCGCGTGACGTAGAAGGAGAACCCGGTGGCGAACACGGACCAGGCGATCCCGTAGAGCACGGCACCCGGCGACCACCAGCGCAGCGCCGGCCGTTCGGCGGGTGTGACCAGGAAAAGGATTTGCGCGGTCAGCATTACGAACAGGACGATGAGCGGGAGGCGCGCCAACCGCGTTACCCAGCTCCAGGCCGGCCCCAGGCCAACGCTTCCGGCCAGATCGCGCGCGAAAACGTCTGAGACCACGAGCGCTGTGACGGCGCCCAGCAAGGCGAGCCCGCCGAACACAGTCAGCCCGAGGGCGATCCCGATGCGCTTCCACGCCGGCCGCGAATCTTCCAGGTCGTTCACCCGGTTCACCGCTTTGATGAGCGCCCGCGCGGCGCCGGAGGCGGCCCATAACGTCGCCAGCGCGCCGATCGAAACCAGCCCGGCGTTTGACCCATCGAGCACCTCGTTCACGGACCGTTCGATGACACTCGCCGCGTCCGGCGGGAGAGAGTCCCCGAGCGCGGAAACCACCCGGCCGGCCGGATCGTCGGCGCCGAACCAGCGCACAAGGTAGGAGGAGAGGGCGGCGAGGAACAGCAAGAGCGGGAAGGTGGCCAGCGTCAGCTTGAAGGCGAGCTCGCTGGCCAGGCCGCCGAGGTCGTCCTCCTGTGCCTCGGCCCAGAAGGCCCGGGCATAGGCGATAGTCTTCGCGCGCATTTCTCGCATGGCACTAGCATCATCTCCTCAGGCTGCGCCGGGAACACCCCCGGTGAGCTTCGGTCTTGCGAATTGCTCACGAACCAGCTTCCGTCCCCCGGCGTACCGGGCGCGCGAGTTGATCTGAAATTGCAACATCCGGCCGCCCGCTGGAGAAGTACGCTTACGCAGGAATGACCGCCACCACCAGCGTCATCGCTGACCTCCCCGGCCTCCGGCTGGAGTTGCTCGATGTCGTCGGTTGCGGGATCTGGATTTACGACGGTACCGATACTCGTTATGTGAACCGAGAGCTGAGCGCAATCACCGGATACACCGTTGAGGAACTGCTCGCGCCACATTTCTTCGCCGAGCTCATCCACCCGGAAGACCGCGACATGATCGTTGCGCGGGGACAGGCCCGCGTACGCGGCGAGTCCGTGCCCGAAACGTATGAGATCCGCGTTATCACGCAAAGCGGCGAGGTCCGCACGCTGGCGCTGACCGCCCGCCGCATGGAACTGCCCTCTGGGGCGGTTTCCGTGGTTTCGGCGGTGGATGTCACGCCGCTCCGCCAGGCCGAAGCCGTAATCAGGACCGGGGCCAACACCGTCGTCGAGCTGCTCCACTCCCTTCCCGCCCACGTGATCACCACCGACCCCGGCGGCAAGCCGACGTTCGTCAATCACCATTGGCTCGAACTCACCGGCCAGACCGAAGAGGAGGCGCTGGCGCACGGGACGGCGCCGCTTATCCATCCCGATGATGTCGCCTCGGCCACCGAGCGCTGGCTGCACGCGCTGCGAACCGGGGAGGGCTACGAAATCGACTATCGCGTACGCAGCGCCAGCGGGGAGTACCGCTGGCAGAATTTCCGTATCCGGCCGCTGTTGGGGGCACAGGGTGAGCGCATCGGCTGGACCTCCGCCAGCGTTGATATCCATGACGCGAAAGTCCTCGCCGGGCGGTTGAAGACGCTCAACGAGGAACTCGTATCGGCAGTCCAGGCCAAGGATGAGGTGCTCGGACTGATCTCCCACGAGTTGCGCACGCCGCTCACCACGCTTCTCGGCAACGCCCGGCTGCTGCGGCGCCACGGCGAAACCCTGACCGCTGAGGACCGCCTGGCCGTCGCCGCCGACCTCGAGGCGGACGCTGCGCGCCTCGATTCGGTCATCGCGAACATGCTGATTCTCTCCCGAACCAGCGCCAGTGAAGAGGTCGAAGCGGAACCGCTGCGCCTCCCCTTGCTGGCGCAGGAAGTCGTGCGCGAATTCGAGGCACGGAACCCGGGCCGCCACGTGCAATTCACCGCACCAGCGGAGCTTCCGCTGGCGGCCGGCAACGCGACGCACTTCCGCCAGGTGCTCGGCAACCTGCTGAGCAACGCCCATAAGTACAGCCCGCCCGGCTGCCCCATCCACGTGGAGCTTCGGCCGGGCGAGGACGCTATCGAAACAACCGTGACGGATGAGGGCGCGGGTTTGAAGGAGGAGGAACAGTCCCAGGTCTTCGATGCCTTTTTCCGCTCGCCTTCGCACTCGGCGGTGTATGGCATCGGGCTCGGCCTGACCGTTTGCCGGCGCCTTGTCGAACTCCATGGGGGCGTGATCAGCGCGCGAAACAACGAGTCTGGCGGCTGCGCGTTTTCGTTCACCACTCCGGTGTTCCCGGAGGAGACCGTGTCGGACG
>CAYTBM010000160.1:0-7642 GCA_964436025.1 uncultured Anaerolineaceae bacterium | reverse complement strand
GGGACTGGACTTTGTTGACGATCAGCGCATACCTTATGTCCCCACCTTATGGGAGGTGCCGTGGCGGGGATTGGTGAAGCGCTGCGTTCGACGCGTGAACGCCGCGGTTTGAGCATTGCCGAAGTCGCCCAGGACACGCGGATTTCGCCGCGCTTCCTGGAGGCGCTTGAAGCCGAGCAGTTCGACGAGCTGCCCGCGCCTGTCTATGTCCGCGGCTTCATCCGCTCGTACGCCAGCTACCTCAAGATCGAATCCCAGCCGCTCCTGGACCAACTCGTTGGCGGAGCAGGCGAGTCCGGCGCGCCTGCGGGCTACGTCGGTGGCAACGGACGCACGAACGGCGCCACTGCCCCGCGCCGCAACGATCCGTTCCAGCGCCACGGCGTCATCCCTGCTCACGTCCGGCCGGGAGCGCGCGCACAGACCCCATCGGCGGCGCCACTGCCTCCTGCTGGAGACGATTGGTCGCCCGAACCGCCCGCGCCGTTCGTCGAGGCTCCTGTGGACCGCGGCTACATCCCCGGCAGCGACCTGATGGAAGCGCCGGAGAGCTACGAATACGCGGAGGAACCGGTCCCGGTTTACCGCACGCGGACCGCGGGAGTGCTCGCTGAGCGCCCGCCGGCAGCGGGCGAACCAGGGATCCCGCGGCGAGTGGCGCTCTTCGGGGCGGCGGTAGCCGCGGTGCTTGTTTTCCTGGCGCTGGCCGTCTTCCTCACGCGCGACGACGATGGCAACGGCACAACGAACGCCGCCGCCGGCGACCCAACAGTGCAACTGACGCCATCGACGGTGATCGCCGTGGGTTCACGCACTGCCAGCCCGGCCGCGAGCGTCTCTGCGTCCGCGAGCGCATCAGCGGTTGTTTCCGCCACTGGTTCGCCTTCAGCCACGACGACGCCTGGCACGCGAACGCCGACCGCGACGCCCGGGAACGGCACCGCGACGCCAACGCCGACGCCAACTACCGCGGCGCCGACCAGCACCCCGTTGCCGGCAACAGCGACTCCGACGACGGCGCCACCGACACCAATCCCAACTGTGAGCGCTCCGCCGCATCCCTCGACAATCGCTGCCTGTGATCTCAGCAAGGAGACCGAGAAGTGCGGGAGCTCGTACGTCCGGGTCATCTGCTTCCCACCATTCGGCGACAACGACCCGCGAGGGTTCAACGACAACTACTTCGTTGATGTGACGGGTTCGTACCCGCTGCAGGCCGGCTGGCGGGAGATTACGGTGTACGCGCCGATTTCTCTGGGCCCGGTGCTCAACGCCGGCCAACACGGCTGCCATTAGATCCCTCGATTAGCAGCGCACCTCGACAGAGGGCCGAGAGCTGCGGGCGTTCGCCTATACGGAATTCTCATAGTTCCGTCCCCTTCTATTCACCCTTAGGACACCCCTAGGAACGGCCGCCAGACCCTTAGGGATATGGATGGTGACGGCGCCCCAGAGCTGTAACCAGGCCGTCCACGCAGTGGCCATGCAGGCATCCGAACGGCCGGTCGAACCCCCAACTGTGACCCGGGTGGAAACCCTCCACCGAGCTCGCGGGTCGGTTGGGGGTTGGTCATGGCAGGGTTTGAAAGCACTCGCATTGGCCCGGTCCTGGAGGCCGCGCGCGAGTGGAAGATCGGGCGTTTCGCGCCGCTTTATGCTGCAGGCATCCTCGCGGGTATCGGGCTCGGGGTTGGCGTCGCCACCTGGCCCGGGACGACACCGGGTACACAGGAGCACGTCGCCGCGGCCCCAGTCGATGCGCATATCGTCGACGACGTTGCCGTGACGGCTCCACCTTTGTTCGACATCAGTCCGGCCGCAGGAGTCAATTCGCCGGCGTCTATTGAGCTTCCAATTGAGTTCAACGCCGCCTTTGCAGGGTGGGCGCTACCAGCCGCGCCCGCGCCGGTGGTGCCGGAAGCGCCGATCGTGGCTCCCGAGGTTCCGGCCCCGGCCGTACCGGTCGCGCAAGCACCCGCGAAGCCGGCGCCGGCGGTGCAACCGCAGCCAGTCCAGCAAGCGCAACCGGCGCCCGCCCCGGCCGCGCCGGAGAAACCGAACTTCTATGTCCCGGCTGTTTCCGCGGGTGGTCCGACATCGATGGAACTTGGGCTGTTCAACCTGATCAATGCAGAACGAGCCAAGGAAGGGCTGGCCCCGTACGTGCTCGAAGCCGGGCTGACGAAGATCGCCCGGACGCGATCCCAGCAGATGATCGACCAGAACTACTTCGGCCATCGCGACCCTTACGGGTACTCGATGTACGTGGAGCTGCTCGCGTACTTTGGCTATACGTCGTACGCATGGGCAGGCGAGAACCTGGCGATGAACAACTGGCCGGTCGCGACCGCCGGTGACGAAGCGATCCGCGGCCTGATGGCCAGCCCAACACACCGCGCCAACATCATGGCTGGCGACTTCACGCGCATCGGCGTGGGCGAGATCACCGCCCCCGACGGCCGCCACTTCTACTCAATGATCTTCCTGAGCTGATACGGTAAGGGAACGGAAAAAGGAAGGCGCCTGACGGGCGCCTTCTGTTCATTTTTTCGAGCTACTCGGGATCCGGTGGAGTGAAGATATCGTTGCCGCTGTCCTTGTTTCCACGGGCCATGTAGTAGCCCACGCCGCCGCCCACTGCGCCGATGCCACCCAGCACCAGCAGAGCAATCGCCCACACGGGCACGCCACCGCCAGAGTCGCCATCGCCGCCAGTCGCGGGCGCCTGGCCGGGGGTCGCGCTGGTGATGCCGCCCCGCGGAGTGGTGGGCACGGGTGAACCTGCTCCAGGCGAACCGGGCGGAATGGTCGCCACCTGGCCCTGGCCGGGCACCACGGTCTGTCCGGGGAACGGCGTTCCCAGCGGGTCAGGCGTCCGGGTAGGTGCGGGCGTGAAGGTCGGGATAGCTACAGGGGTCGCGTCGCCGAAGGTGAGGTCGAGCTGCACGGGGCCGGGAGCCCATTTAGCGACCTGCGTAGCCGTACGGTCGCCAACCTTAATCTTGATTTCCTTGCCGTCTTTGCCGCATCCGGGGGTCTGCGATTCGGAGACCACATCGACGACGTAGACGGTGACGCGGGCGGCGCCGTCACCCGTGAACTCAGTGCGGCCCTTGGTACCACACAGCTTGTCGTCGATATAGGCCTCGACCTGTACCCCGGCTGCGACCGGCCCCGCGGCGTCAGAGATGGAGCCGAACACTGTGGAGGGCGGGTTGAATTGCGCATGGGCCTGCACGAGCAGCAGCAGGGCGAGCGCGGCAGCGCCGGATACGGCGGCAACACGCCGCGCGGCGGGGGAAACGGAAGTCATCAGCAACACCAGTGCGAAGGTAAACGGCCTCCTCCGAGAGTACGGAGGAGGCCTGCTAGGTGCACTACTTCGGCAGCGTGAGCGTAAACGGCTGCTTGACCAACACCCAGAGCACAAGGCCGTTCCCGATGGTATCGATGGTGCTCGGGCTGGGCGGAATGCCGGGGATCCAGTGGGTCCATTCCTGGAGGTCCGAATCCCAAGCGTAGACCGCGGTCACGTCATTCTCGTGGCCAGCAAACGCCTGCTCGATGGGCAGCGAGGCCTTGCCCGTTGGGACGAGGTTCCAACCGTTCACCAGCTGCGTGTCCGTTTCGTTGCCGAACGGAATCGTGATGTCGAGCACGATTTCGCCCTCGCCGTCCGGCGGGAACGAGGCGGGCGGCGTCTGGGTGAAGCTGGTGCCATCGCAGAAGACGGTGTTAAGCGCGAAGTCCTCCCAGACTACCGAGGCGAAATCATTGCTACCGGTGAACACCTCGTCCTGGACGCCAATCCAGTTTTCGAGGGGCGCACCGGGGCCGCCGAGGAAGGTCTTGCTCTCGCCCGGCGCGAGGACGCCGATCATGTCCATCTCTTCACCGATTCCGACATCCGCGCCGATGCTCTTCAGCGCGAAGCCTCCAAGGTTGACGACGTTCGGCCCGAAGTTCTTCACGGTGATCGATTCCGGTCCAACGCACTGCAGGTTGGTGATCCGGATGTCGCCGGGAACCGGCGAGGGCGGAGCCGGGAAGGTGACCGTGACGTTGGTCGGCTGCATCAGGCTGTTGCTCACCTTGATCCACGCCTGGCACTCATCCGGCTGTTCCGCAATCAATGGCGGCTTGGCGATAGCCGTGTTCAGTGGGCGGTTATTCACGTCGAGCGTGTCGAACGTCGTTGCCGTCGCAAAGCGCTTGGTGCCGTTGATGGTGAACGGCCGGTCGGCGGCGTCAATGATGGTGCCACCACCGGCGTCGATTTCGAACCTCACGGGCACGCCGAGGGTGTTGTTGTAATTCGCCGCGTCACAGAAGCCATCACGGTCGCGAAGGTGGGCGACGACGTACTTGATCTGCGGAGAGTCGGTGTTGACGACGGTAACGTCCTTGTAGCCGGCCCAGCGCCAGACTGTTTCAGCGAGGTTGCTGGCGATGGCGGGGAACTTCCCGCGGTTGCCGTCTTGCGGGTATTCCGCTACCGCGTAGTAGCGGGTGCGGCCCGCGATGTCTTCAGGTTTGCACTGTGGATTCTTGTTGACCTTATTCGGCGCACAGCCCTCGTAACTCAGGTTGAAGTCACCGAAGGTGTCCACCGAGGCGAGTCCGTCGGCCTCCGAAGGCTGCGCCATGATGCGGGGCTTCCGCAGGGTGCCCAGAGCCGACGCGACTTTCGTGATGGGGTGGACGTTGAAGGAGTAATCGTCGATCGAATCGGGGATGAAGAAGCCGGACGCGCCGTTCTTGACGCCGGCCTTGTAGTTGTTGAGGACCGATTCGTCCTGCATGAAGAAGGTAATGATCGCCGCCGGCATTTCGACCGACCCCCACGCGTTACGGAGGTTCGACTGGCCCTTGAGCAGCTCCCAGTCCGTGGGAAGGATCCAGCGGTCTTTCGGCACGGTTCGCCCATCAGCCTTCTTTTCTTCTGGCCGGCCAGAGGGGTTCGAGCCGACGAAGTAGCCGCGAACAGTCGACGTAACGTCTCCGAAGGTGGAAACGAATTGATCAGGGGTGGCTTCGACCGAGATATCTTCGAAGGCCAGGAAGAACACGGGGAACGCGATCTTAGAATAGGAATTGCCAACGATCGTCGCTTCGATGTCGACCTCGCCCGGGTCTTCGGACTCGTATCGCACGGTTGCGACGCATCCGCCAAAGCCCACCAGCGCCCGGCCGGGTCCGTCGAGGGTTACACCGGCGTCGGCCAGGAAGGAACCGGTCTGGCCTTTCGGGCGCTCGAACGCGATCTGGCGGGAGGAGCAGGAGTCCGGGTCATTCGAGCTCACCGCGTAGGTGAGCGTCACGACCTGGCCGGCCCAGGCCAATCGCGGGACCTTCTGCGCCGGGAGGAACGAGAAGCCGAGGTCCACCCACTCCTGCGGCGCCGCCGGCGTACCGGTTGACGCCGGGTAGTAGACGTCGATCTGGATTCGCGCACTGCCGCCGGCGCCGCAACCGCCGGAGTTCAGCGTCGAAACTTCGATGTCGTCGGGAGAGGCATCCGTATCGCCGTACGCCTGGTTGCCAGTGTTGCTGAAGGGGTCGCCGGTGAAGTCGTTGAGCTCAAACCGGCCACCCACGCTGATGCCGGTGATAACTCTGGGGGTTGCGAAGGTTGGCGCCTCGCTGTCCGGCACCACGAAGTAACCGCAACTGCCCAGCAACTCGACGCGGAACAGGGCGCCGTCAAGCAGCCGATCTTTTAGCAGTTTTCCACCGGTCGTGTGGGAGCCCAGAACCCATTCGGTCACAGTGGTGGAGCCGATAAAGGTGCCATCGGCGATGTTGAAGTCGAGGGGTACGACTACCCGTGTGAAGGTGACGACATTCTCGTCGGGCTTGCCGCCGGTGGTAATCGCCGTCCTATCGATAACATTCCACTCCGTGATCAGCGGGCCAATCGGCGAATCACTGATGCCGTTGCCGTCCGCATCGGTATCGAACGCGGCGACGTCCGGGATGCCGTTGTTTGTGAAATTGACGTAGATGGTCTGCTCGCCCGGAACTGCCGAGGTGTAGCTGAAGCAGAGCGTCTTATCGGGGACGCCGCCAAGCCGCGGATTGTTGGCAGCGGACTTCGTGAAGACTGTGATCTGGCTGGCGGCGGGAGCCTGCGGCGGATTGAGCGGCTGGAAGACGATTCCGCTTACCGCTAGCGAATCGGGATTCGGATTGGAAATGGCGTTGAAAACACCGTCGGTGCCCGCAAGACACACGTAGTGAAGCGAGCCAACTACCAGCGGCTCCGACCGCTGTCGAGGCGGCATTTCGCCATCGATGGTGACATGGCGCAGCTCGACAATGTTCTTGATGCTAATGGTCTTGTCGGCCAGCGCGGTTGCTTCCTGGTCGTCAGCGTCATTATCGCGGCTCGTCGAGGTGATTCGGTTGTACACCGCGTCGAAGCTGAACGTGACCTGAATGCCCGTCTCCTGGGTGGTCGAAGCAATGCCGGCACACCATTCGGGCCCTACCTGGCGTACGTAGGCCACGTTGACATTCACCGACCCTCCGCTCGTGGTGAAGTCGGCGAGCCGGACATCATTCACCGGATCCGGGTTCGTGCCTCCGAGTCCGCCGGCGTTTGACGTGCGCCCAGTGAGGAAGCCGCTGTCCCAACCGACGGTGCAGACCTCGGCCGGCGCACCAATGAGGCCGTCGCCAATCTTCTTGAGGGTAACGGTCCGGATCGGGATATCAGGCAGCGCAACAACGTTGTCGCCGCTCCCGCCGAGTTGGTAGTGCCACTCAATGTGCAGCGTGCTGTACCTCGGCGGGGCGTAGGCAACAACGCAGTAGACATCGTCGGAGGTGCTGCCCGCATCTGTGTTGAGTGACGCGACCGGCGCACCAGAGACAAGTCCATCAACGTACGTGGCGCTCAGCGGAAGGGGAACTTCGATCTGCGGGGGATCGGACGGGTTGAGGGGACCTGTCGCGAACAGCCGGAAGCCGAGATTCGCTGCCGGATATTGAACCGTGGATACCGGCGTCACGCCATCGATGTTCGCATCGACGCAGTAGCCGTTCCGGGTTGCAGCGCTGGCCGGGAGCCGATGGGAAACCGTCCCTGCGAGCAAAGCAGGCGGCTGCTTCACTTCCGCCGGAGTGCTCGAGGTGTCGTAGGTAGAGAGCGGGTCAAACGCCGGGCCGTTGGGATCGAAAACCGCCTTCACGCCGGGCACGGCGCTGCGGCCTGCCGAAATCAGCATGATGACCAAAACAAGGGCGGCTGGAAGGACGATCCGCCGGGTTTGACGCGCCATGAAGTCCCCCTGGGACTATGCAACGCACCCCGCCGGGCGTGTGTAACGTGGCACAGCGATGACGTCTCGACCCGTCATTGCCAGCCGTAGGTTCTGCAGTTATTGCCGAAGCAATACTCCCGGTCAAGTTCCGGTATGTAAAAACAAACGCCCGGGAACGGGAAAGAGTTAACCCCGGTGCGCGAGGCCAGTTCGCGCACCGGGGTCATACCTCCTGACCAACGACTGAGGAAGGAGAACTACCGCCCGCGGCGGTTCCGCTGGGCCAGGGCGAGCATTCCCGCGCCCGGAGCCATCAGACCGAAGGCTCCGAGGAGCAGGATGAGCGTGGTGTTTGAAGGAGTTCCGCTGACTGGCGC
>CAYTBM010000159.1:5038-7666 GCA_964436025.1 uncultured Anaerolineaceae bacterium | reverse complement strand
CGTATCGTATGGGCGTGCCGAGTGTGGATCAATGATTGTGAAAGCCGTCACGAGGACACCACGTGTTTGAGTACGAGCTGATCATCTTCCTCCAGCTCCTTCTCCTCGCCGCCGTGGTCATCCTGCGCGAGCCCAAACTGCTCATCCCGTGCGTTGTCCTTGGCCTCCCCTTCGAGTACGTCGCCACGCAGACCCTGAGCACCCTTGGCGAAGGCGGAGTGGGCGGCATGATCCGGACGCTCCTCAACCCCGGCAAAGCAGCGATGCTCGCGACCATCGTGTTCGCCATCATCCGCGCCCGGCACAACCCACGGCGGCTCTTCCCGGAATCGGAAATCATGCTGCCGCTTGTGGTCCTCACCGGGGTGGTGTTCCTCGGCGTCGCCTGGTCCGACACGATGCGGCCGAGCAACGGCGTGCTGATCATGCCGATGTACGTGGCCTTCGTCTTCGCCGCTCCCTCGCTCATCGAAGACCGTAAGGACCTTGAGCGCATCGTCGCCGCATTCCTCATCGCGGCGACGCTGCTTTCCGTCGTCGCCATCGCCCAGCGCGTCCTCGGGGTCTTCCAGTGGCGCGCCATCCTCATCCAGTCCGATGACTACAGCTACCGTTCGAACGCGTTCTTCGCGGACCCGAACAACCTGGCCCGCTTCCTCGCGATTTCGATGGCGCTGGCGGCCGGCCTGATCATGGTGACCGGCCCGCGCCGTCTCACGCTCTACATCGCGGCGCCGATGATGGCTATCTGCGCCGTTGGCATCGTCACCACGGCCTCGCGCTCCGGGTGGCTGGGCATGCTCCTCGCCTCATTCCTGGTTGTGCTCATGGCCCCGATCCGCCGTTACACGAAGTTGCGCCTGACGGCGGTCGCCTTCGGCGGCCTGGTCTTCCTGCTCGTCCTGCTCTTCATGCAGGGCGGCTCGAACGCGGAACGCGTGAAGTCACTCACGTCGGGCATCCAGCTGATCGGCCAGCGCGAGTTCCTCATCAAGGGCGGCTGGGAGATGTGGAAGGACAACCCGCTGGTGGGCGTGGGCTCGGGCAACTACCAGCACACGCTCGTCATCAGCTACCTCTGGACGCTGCCCTGGTGGGCCAAGACCACGCTCTCGCACACGTCGTTCATCAGCATCCTGGCCGAGCTTGGCGTCGTTGGCGTTGGCATGCTCACCTTGTTCGGCATCCGCGTCATCGTCGCCTGCCGCGCCGCCTACCGGCTCTACGACGAACGCTATTCGCGGCTGATGGCGGCATGGTGCGCCGCCGCTCTCATCGAAATCCTCTTCCAGTCGCAGTCAGAAGGCCGGCTGCTCGAAGAGCCGTTCCTCTACCTCATCTTCGCCCTCCTCGTGGCCGTCGAACTCGGTGCGGGCACCCGCGGCGCCGATCCTGTTGTGGAACCGGTCGAAGAGCGGGCCATCGAGGCCAGAGCGAAACCGATCGGCGTCCCCCAGGCGGCGATCTCCGAGCCACGCCTCCCGGCCACGCCGTAGCGCCCCGTCGCTTTCGTTCTCACGTCTCACCTTCTTTCCTTCTCCCCCTCACCGTCTTTCGCCGTCACGTCGTACGATCCCTCGCACATGTACACGGTGCTCGCCGGCGGCGTCGGCGCTTCACGCTTCCTCCAGGGCCTCTGCCAGGTCGTCGAACCCTCCCGGGTGACGGTCATTTCCAACACCGGCGACGACGTCGAGATGTTCGGGCTCCATGTGTCGCCGGACACCGACATCGTGCTCTACGCGCTGGCGGGCGCCGTGAACCCTGAGACGGGCTGGGGACTGACCGGCGACACCTTCGCGGTCGTCGACCAGCTCCAGCGCTTCGGCTATGAGCGCTGGTTCAACCTCGGGGACCGGGACCTCGCGATGGCCATCCACCGCACCCGCCTGATCCACGAGGGCGTCCCGATGCACGAAATCGTGGCCGGCCTGGCGGCAGCGTGGGAGCTTGCCTGCAAGGTCCTGCCGATGTCGAACGAGCCCGTGCGCACGATGATTACCGGCCCCGAGGGCGAGCTCGCGTTCCAGGAGTACATGGTCCGGCTGCGCACGGAGCTCGACGTGAAGTCCATCCGCTTCGCCGGGATCGAAGCCGCGAAGCCGGCCCCGGGCGTGCTCGAAAGCCTGCGCGACGCCGAGGCCATCTTCCTTGCTCCCAGCAACCCGTTCGTCAGCATCGGCCCTATCCTCGCGGTCGAGGGGGTCCGCGATGCCCTCGCGACGAGCAGGGCCACGCGGGTCGCGGTCAGTCCCATCATCGCCGGGCAGGTGGTCAAGGGGCCTGCCGCGAAGATGATGACCACCATGGGCTACGAGGTTTCGGCGCTGGGCGTGGCGAAGATCTACGACGGCCTGATCGACGTCTTCGTGATCGATGAGCAGGACCGCGCCCTGGCCGCCAAGGTCGAGGCCCTCGGCCTCCGCTGCTTCGTCACCGACACGATGATGACGAGCATGGAACGCAAAGCAGAACTGGCCCGGGACATCCTCGCCTTCCTTGGGACCAACTCGTGAGCGTGCCCGTGCTCATCCCGGTGAACCGGCTGGAGCGCGCCAAGGGCCGTCTGGCGGCGCTGCTCTCGCCCGAGGAGCGCACAACGCTGGCGCTCATCACGCTCGAGACCGT
>CAYTBM010000159.1:0-4938 GCA_964436025.1 uncultured Anaerolineaceae bacterium | reverse complement strand
CTCCAGCCGCCAGGGCGCTTCCCGCTGGCCTATGGGCCGGCATCGTTCGCCCGGCATACGGCGGCGGCGCGCCTCGCCGGGATGCACGTTTCGGTGAACGCCAACCGCGAACTCCGCCTGGACCTGGACACCCCCGACGACATCATCGAGCTGTTGCGAGCGCCGCGCGGCCGCCAGGGCGCGGCCGGCCGTTACCTGCAGTCCATCGGCGTGGAGGCGCGCCTCGCTGCGCGCGCATAGAGATTGAAAAGCCCATGGCGCTGCTTTGGCCCTGAATCAGGCGCGAGCTACCGGGTGGGCGCTCCGCCACGCGGCGATCATGGCAGCGCCGTCAAACTCTCCGGCTTTGCGCTGCTCGTCCGCGGTCGAATGGAAGCCCGCGCCGTTCAAGGTCGTAATCTCACTCGCGGTGAGTGACGGCCGCTGCGCATAGGGCACGCGAAGCCGTTCGCAGACATCCTTCATCGCGGCCGACATCGCAAGGTTTCGGTTGTGGTTCCTGCGGTTGAACCGCCCGCTCGCTGTCGGGATGGGCCAGTCTTCGTTTCCCCGCACGAGCAGGATCACGCCTTCATGCGCCAGCACCTTGCGCAAGGCGAGTTCCATGCAGGATGCGACCTCGGCGATAGAGAAATGCGTCGCGTACGGCAGGAAGTCCGGGGCCCGGCGGATCGCCAACTGTGCCCAGCGGTTGTCTGCCACCCAGGACCATTTCCCGAGCTTTGCCCCGGCACTGCCGAGCGACCTCCCGGCGCGGCCCAATCGCCGGTCAAACCAGAGAGGGATCGATTCATGTCCGTACCAGTAATTGTTGACCTGGATGAGGACGAAATCGGGCTCCAACTCCTCGATCCAGGCTTCCAGCCGCCCGGGAAACTTCTCGTTTGGCCAACCGCGCCGAAGGACCGTCTCCACCGGTTCGCCAACTGCTTGCGCGAGCATCGTCTCGGCGATCTTCCAGGCTCGCTGGCCTTCCGGTACCGGCGTTTGGTCGTCGTTGCTGGTGGCGATGCGCAGAATCCTCATCGTGCCGGAAGTATCCGCGAACGACGCGAATCATTCATCCGGGGGCCGATTTCCCTCGCCGCGCGCGCGGCCGCGAGTGGAGGATCAGTTCGAGCCGTCGGCCGCGAGCATAGGTCCCTGCAGCCGGAAGGAAAGCTCCGGACCGAGGTCAACGTCGAAACGCAGGCTGCCCGGCGCGAACAGCGCCTGTTGGAGCGAGAAGCGGTGGATGTCCGGGAAGTAGAGAGAGACGAAATCGCCGGGATGGCCGCAGCCCACCCGCTGCCCGGCATTCGCACCATTGGCGAGGATGTCCACCACATAGACTGTTTTACCCACGTCGCCGGCGGGCACACCGGCGCCGGCCTGTGCCACAAGGGTGGAGGCTTCGCCACAGGCGCGGCCGTTCACGATGCCAACCACGCGTTGCACGGGCGGCGAGATGTTCGCCCCGTCGACCTGGACCTTCCCGTAGGGCCAGAAGAAGTCCGGCTGGGGCGGGTCAGCCGCGCCGGCGGGGCGCGATGCCGCGAAGCCCAGACACAACGAAGCGAGCACTCCCGCCGCCAGGAGCCATGCAAGGCTGCCGCGCGGCCGGTCGTGCTCGCTTCGAAAGAAGTTCACGCGTCGAACCTAGTTCGTGCCGTCCTTCGCCACTTGCGGGGCGCGGTTCTTGGTGGTCAGCGCGGCGCCGAGACCGGTGAGGTCCTTGTTCGCGGGGCCGGGGCCGGTCCAGGCGGCGGTGTCGGTCGCCAGGCGCTTCGCGCCGACGAAGTAGAACTGCACGTTACGGCCGGTCTGGCCGCAACCAGCGATCTGCGCGTTCGCCACCACGTCAACCACGTACACCACGCCGCTGGTGTCGTTCGTGGTGGTGCCGTCGCCGCAAACCTGCGACGAGGTGCCGTCAGTGACGATGGCAATCACGGTATCGCCGGGGCCAATGCCCGAGGGCACCTTGCCGTAGTAGGTGGTTGGCGGCGGTGGTGGGAAGTTCTGCGCGGAAACCAGCGCGGGGGCAGCCGCGGAAAGCAGCGCGGCAGCGCCAAACCCGAAGAGCAACGCTCGCTTCATAGTGCCTCACTCAAGGGGCGAAGCTGCCCCAATTGATTGCAGCGTAGGAGTGCCTTCTTATGCAGGCAAGGCGCGCGTACCGCGTTGCCATGCACCCCTTCCAACTGTTTACTGACAGTTTACAGCGGAGGCAACGGAGGATGACCACCTGACCGCATTATCCCGGTTCCGGAGCGCCATTACTCCCGCGGCCCGTCCGCTGCGCCGATCGCTCGGCGTTTTCGGCCGGTCGCGGCGGCGCGCGCGCTATCTCCGCGACGGGATCGAAGGTATTGCCATGGAGCTCCGCACCACTCCGAACGCGCACGTGGACATCCTGCGCGAGTTCGGCGCGAGGGTCGGCAAGGATGTTTCCATCCATGGCCCGATCCATATCGTCAACGCGGACGGCGACTTCCGGAACCTCTCGATCGGCGACCGGGCGCATCTCGGGACAGACGTCCTCATCGACCTGGCCGACAGCGTGACTATCGAGGACGAAGCCACGCTGTCCATGCGCTGCAGCCTGATCACCCACATCGATGTCGGACCCGGGCCGCTCAAAGAGCGCCATCCGCGCCAGCAAGCGCCCGTGCGGATCGGCGCCGGCGCCTACCTCGGCCTCGGCGCGACCGTCCTGCACGGCGTCTCCGTCGGCCCTCAAGCCACGATCGGCGCACACGCGCTCGTGGACCGTGACGTTACGCCGGGTGCGACCCTTCTCGCGCCGCGTGCCCGAATCGTGGGCGAGGCGCCGAACAAATGAACGCTACGCCGGATGGAGAACGGCGCGGACGCATCCTCATCCTCGGCCTGCCGTATTTCGGCAAGCTGCTCGCAAGGGACCTCGGCGAACTCGGCTGGCGCGCCGAGTTCCTGCAGCATCCGGGGAGGAGTGCTCCGGGCTGGGCAAAAGTGGCCGCCGCCGCGGCACGGGCCGACATCGTTTACCTCATCGGCAGCCGCATCGACCGCAAATCGCCCCAGGACCGTTTGCTGCGCCTCCGCAAAAAGGCCACGGTCATTCACTGGGTCGGCACCGACGTCCAAATCGCCGTGGAGGAGCATCGCAAGCACAACGTCTCCCTGCGGGTGGCCGAACGCCCGCTCCACTGGTGCGACGCCCCCTGGCTCGTCGATGAACTGCGCACCATCGGCGTGATTTCCGAGTACGTCTCGCTTCCGATCCCGCTCCACGTCCCGCCGGCCCCACCTTTGCCCGAAACGTTTCGCGTTCTGCTTTATTACCCCGTCGACCCCTTCGACCGGGAAGTCTTCGACGGCGACACGCTGCTGCGCCTTCCGTCCGAGTTCCCGGAGGTCCCGTTCACGCTGATACCGTCTCCGGCGGACACGTTGCCCCAGCCGCTGCCAGCCAACCTGGAGTGCCGCGACTGGGTGGAGGACATGGATGCGCTGTACCGCGAGACCACGGTCGTCATACGCCTCACCAGCCACGACGGACAGTCATTCATCGCAGCCGAGGCACTCTCTCGCGGGCGCTACGTTATCTGGACGTTCGGCATGCCCGGCTGCATCAAGGCTGAGGGATTCGACCAGGTGGCGAAGGCATTGCGGACGCTCCTGGACAAGCACCGCGCGGGCGCGTTGAAGGTGAACCAGTCCGGGCGGCGCTCCGTGCTGGAGCGTTTCGGGAAGGGTCGCCCCCTCAGGGAGCTTGACGAACGGCTGCGGGCGTTGCTCCCCGCCTGAGAGCCATCTCCTGTGTGAACTGGATCGCCCGCACAGATTCGGCGCTCCTCCATTGGTGGGACAGAGAGTGCACCAATCGGGGGTTCAGACGGCTGTGCTCCTTTGCGCACGATGGGAGCAGGTTTGGCGTGCCGGAGCGCGCCAGTGAACCACCGGGGAGCTTTCACATGTCCGCCTGGACGCCCGCACACCACGATTACGCCACCACCGAGACCGCGAGCGGCCGCGGGGCCGCCGCCGTCTCGCTCATCGCTGTCGGCATCGCCTTCGCCGCCGCGGCCCTGTACGAAGTAACCCAGCCGCAGGAGCCGGCATGGCTGGCCGCGTTCGCGCTGGTCCTCGCGATGCTGTTCGGCGGCGCCGGGCTGCTTCTCGCGTTCCGGAAGTCCGCGAGCGCCGAAGCCATCTCCGCGCCGGCCGAAGTGCCCCAGACCGGGATCGTCCTCACCGGCTCGATCTCGAGCGACGTCGTGCTCGACTACGACCGCGGCACGGCCACCAAGGTCTACCGGCCGACGAAGCCCGTGAAGCTGCTCTATGGCCTCTCGTTCCAGTCGGCGTTCCCCTACACCACGAACGAAGCCGCCTTCACCGCGGCCGCCGAGCGCCGGGCCATCGCCGGGCTCCTCACGGAGTACTGGTTCGGCGAGAACCACGTTTCCCCGGTCCTCGATATTGTGCGCTGGCACGATGGCCGCCTCAGCCTGATCACCGAACTCGTCCGCGGGACGTTGCCGCGGGACACGAAGCGCGCCCGCACCTTCCTGAACGACCTGCAGGGCCACTTCGAAGACGCCGGGCTGCCGCCCTGGCAGGTCGCGTCTTACAACCCCCGGGCGATCGGCAACCTCATCGAGCGAACCGACGGGGCCTACCGCATCATCGACCTCGAATCGAACCTCGTTTCGCCGTTCCTTCGGCCGCGCGTGCTCTGGCGGGCCGTCCGCGCCGGGCTCTACCCCTCGTTCGACGAGATCAACGTCGAGCGTCTGAACCGCTACATCGAACGGAACCTGGCGGCCATCGAGGCCACGCTCGGCGAAGCGAAGGCGAACAGCCTGCGCGTCTCGGCGGCGAACTATGGAGTCGCCCAGCGAGCCTGGCACGCCAGCGAGCGCCGCTACGCGAGTAAGACGCTCCGTGCCTTCGCCGCCCTCATCGATGTCC
>CAYTBM010000158.1:0-7683 GCA_964436025.1 uncultured Anaerolineaceae bacterium | reverse complement strand
AGCGCGCGGATCAGCTCACGACGCGTCGGCATCGGCACTCTCCGCCAGCTGGCACCCGCGGCACAGGCCGAAAATCGCAAAATGGTGCATGTCCGGCGCGAAGCCAAAGTCCTTCCGCACGTTCGCTTCTAGGTCAACGAGGTAGCGGTGCTCGATTTCGACCACATGCCCGCAGGCAGAGCAGACCAGGTGGTGGTGCGGCTCTTCCGGCGCCCATTCCCAGACCACGTCGCCGGCGCCCATGTCGGTTGAAGTGGCGAGCCGCATGCGCTTGAGCACGTCCAGCGTCCGGTACACGGTGCTGACGTCGACGAATGGGTAGCTCTCGCGGACCTGGTCGGCGATTTGGGCCGCGTTGATGTGCCCGCCCGCATGCCGCAGCGCCCGGACGATAAGCAGCCGCTGGGGCGTCATCTTGTGGCCGGCGCGGCGCAGCAGCTCAGCGGTCTCGTCTTCGCAGGTCATCTACCGACCAGTCTACAGATAGACCACGAGTCGGCCATCAAGACCGAAGTCCCAGGGCGCCCCTTCCACCCAGATTTCAACACGGGGACGACTCCCGTCCGTTGTCGCGACCGCGATACGGTCGCCGTCTCGTGAAAACCGCGTTTGGTCGTTCAACGTCTCCATCCGAACGATGATGACGCGACCTTTGGTTTGCCGGATCATGGTCACTTCATCGGAGGTCCCTAGCCGAATCTTCCAACCCGCGACCTCGCCGGCAAGGGCGTTTCCTGTGAGAGTAGCGAGTCGATGTCGCTCAGCGTTGTAGGCGAGGCTGTCGATACTCTGCGTTGCGCCGATAACAACGAAGAGTGGCCCAAGGTCTACAGGCGCGACCCGCTCAGGGGTCGCATTCATCCCGCTCAGTAGTCGGAACGCCTCATCAGCGGTCAGACGATCGAGAGTCGCAGACACATCGGCGTCCGCAAATGAATCGAGATGGTCGGGCGACAGCGTTACAACCCAGTCCGGATCTTGGGGCTCACCCCCAGCTTGCTCATCCCGAGCCAACCAACCCACACCGACGCCGATCGCCAGAGCTCCCACGATCGCCAGCACAGCGTTGTGAACCGGCATCGTCCGAGCCCGCCGTTCAAGCGGCGGCGGCTCGCCATCGGCAACGTCAGGCTCAGGTTTTGGCGGCGTGATGAAGTCGCTCCGCTCGCGCAGGCCGCCCTGGGCCAGCATCCGCTCGATGCGAGCTTTGACGTCTGCGGTGCTGATGTAGAGCCGCGAGGCGATTTCGGCGTCGTACCGCCCTTCGCGGATCATCTCAAGGATCGCCGCGTCCGTTGGGGAGAGTTCGTTGCCGCCCGGAGCCGCTTCTTCCGTCATACCAGTAGGTTCGGCGGTCGATAGCAGTGTCAACACTGTCCCGCCGTTACGGTTCGATGCCGATTACCTCGAAACCCAGCACACGGGCCGCGATTGCCTGCTGGCGGTCATGAGTGGCGAATAGCTCCAGTGTGCGGCGGGCTTCGACGCCGAACATCGCTGATGTGATCGCAAAGTCCCACTGCGCCCACTCACTCAATACAGGCCCATCCCGCAGGATGGCCCGCAGTGGCGGGCTCGCATCAAGGTAGACATTCATCGTTGGTCGCGGTCTTCACGTAGAAGCGCGACGACGTCAACCGGCACCGCCGCGGGCACACCTTTGAGCTTGAGCAGGTCGGACGGAGGTCGTGTCGCTGGGCGGATTGGGAGGCCAGTTTTCAACGGACGCAGCTCGGCAACGGGCACTTCCCGGTCACAAACGACGATATGCTCTCCAGCCTTCGCGCGTCTGAGATACTCGCTCAGATGAGCTTTCAACTCGGCAACTCCAACTCGACTGCTCATGGTCTCGATTGTGACTATCTCCTGGTCATGACGTCAAACGGACGCCCCGGGCCTTCTCGCCACCCCGCCCCCGGCCGAAGATCACGTCGTGGCCATCTCCGACGAACAATGGATAGCTGCTGCGCGAGCCCGCGCGGCGGCGGGCGGTTGGGAACGCGACGCCGACACCGTGTTCGCCGAACTGCGGGCGAGCGCCCCGGTTCGACCCACGGTTGAAACCGCGCTGAAGTGCCCCTACTGCGAAGAACACCCGCCGCTGGCTGCGCTCGACCGGTACGAGCAGCAGACAGTAACGCCGCTGCGCTACTGCAATACCTGTTACGGGTTTTGGGCGGCTGGCGACGCTTTGACTGCAGGCGTTTCATCACCGTCGGACGAGCACCCGGCGCTCTTCGCAGCGCGCGGGCCGAAACGCTGCCGCGCATGCTTCGGGCACCTGAAGCCGGACGGCAATTGCGCGAAATGCGGGAAACCGCTGCCGGCGCTGAACTGCCCTTCTTGTGGCAAGGCGATGGAGCGGACTGAGCGCCAGGGTGTGACGCTCGACCAGTGCGCCACCTGCATGGGTGTCTGGTTCGATACAGGCGAAATCGCCACGGTGTTCAGGCTAGAGCCGGTGCAGGGCCTGGCCGCCAGCCAGGTGGACGAACACGCGACGGAGGACGACCCACCCGATTGGCTGACGGCTGCGATGATCGTTGGGCGGATGGTGTTTCCGTTCCTGCCGATCTAGAGGACCGTCGATCAATCGCAACTGGTTGTCCCGTGGGGCGCATGGCGCCGAGCGGCGACAAGCCCAGCGGTTACCAGATGCCGAGCTGCATGCGGACATCTTCGCTGGCCATCGTGCGGGGGTCCCAGGGCGGGTTCCAGACGATCTGGACGTCGACGTCCTTTACGCCGGGCAGTTCTCGCAGCTTGGCGTACGCTTCGCCGCGGATGATCGGCCCGAGCGGGCAGCCGGGGCTGGTGAGCGTCATTGTGACAAGTACGTCGCCGTTGTCGTACTGCACGTCATAGACCAGCCCCAGGTCGACGATGCTGAGGTTGATCTCGGGATCCTGGACCTCCCAGAGCTTGGCCATCAATTCGTCGTGGGTGGGCGGAGTCTGAGTCGTTGCTTCGGTCATGGCGTCGCCTCCTCAGGCTTTCGTGGCGGCCTGCTGAAGGCCTTGTTCGAGTACGTTCCAGCATAGCAGCGCGCATTTCACGCGGACGGGGAGTTTTGCGACGCCTTCGAGGGCCTCGAGGTCCCCAAGTTCGCGGTCCGGAAGCGCGCCGTCGATGAGCATCGCCCGAACCTGGCCCATCACGCGCTTCGCCTCGTCGGCGGGCCGGCCCTTGATGCGGTCGGTCATCATCGAGGCACTGGACTGGCTGATCGAGCAACCGGCGCCCCAGAACGCGATTTCCTCAATGACGCCGTTCTCCACGTCGAGGTCGACGTGGATTTCGTCCCCGCAGACGGGATTGACGCCCTCCACGCGGATGGGCGCGGTAGCAAGCGCTCCGTGGTTCCGGGGCTTCTTGTAATGGTCCAGGATCAGTTCCCGGTAGAGGTCATCGAACAATGCGTCGCTCACGCGAACACCTTCCTGGCGTGTTCGATCGCTTCGACCAGGGCGTCGATCTCGCCCGGTTCGTTGTAGATGGCGAAGCTGGCGCGGCTGGTTGCCGGTACGCCGAGGTGCCGCATGAGCAGTTGCGCGCAGTGGTGGCCCGCGCGAATAGCCACGCCGTGCGCATCGGCAACTGTGGCCATGTCGTGTGGGTGGACGCCCTCGACTTCGAAGCTGACGACGCCGCCGCGCGCCAGCGGGTCGCGCGGTCCGTGAATGCGCAGCCCGGGGATGGCTTCGAGCCGGTCCATCGCGAGAGCCGTCATCTGCACTTCATGTTCGCGCACGATCGGCATCGTCAGTGCTTCGAGGTAGTCGATCGCTGCTCCGAAGGCGATGACGTCGGCGATGTTCGGCGTGCCTGCTTCGAACTTGTGCGGGACATCCGCCCAGGTGGAGCCCTCCTCGCGCACGGTGGCGATCATGTCCCCGCCGCCGAGGAAGGGCAGCATTTCGTGCAGCAGGCCTTGGCGCGCCCAGAGCACGCCGACGCCAGTGGGGCCCAGCATCTTGTGCGACGAGAAGGCAACGAAGTCCGCGCCGGTGGCCTCCACGTCGAATGGGATGTGCGGGACGCTTTGGGCGCCGTCGAGCAGGAAGCGGGCACCCGCGGCGTGTGCGATCTCTGCGATGTCGGCCACCGGGTTGATGGTGCCGAGGACGTTGGACATGTGGACGAGGCTGACCAGCTTCGTGCGTGGCCCGATCAGCGCGCGAAGGGCGTCGATGTCGAGATGCCCATCCGGCGTGAGGCCGACGAACCGCACGCGGGCTCCCTTGCGCTGGGCCAGTAGCTGCCACGGCACGATGTTGGAGTGGTGTTCCATGATGCTGATGACGATCTCGTCGCCTTCGCCGATGAAGTGGTCTCCCCAGGCGTGCGCCACGAGATTGATCGCCTCGGTGGCGTTGCGGGTGAACACAATGTCGTGTGGGTTCTTGGCGCCAATGAAGTGGGCAACCTTTGTGCGCGTGCCTTCGTACTCTTCGGTGGCACGCTGGGCAAGGGTGTGGATGCCGCGGTGGATGTTGGCGTTGTTGGTCTCGTAGTAGCGCACCAGGGCAGCGATGACCTGGCGCGGCTTCTGGGTGGTGGCCGCGTTATCCAGGTAGACCAGCGGGTGGCCGTTCACCTCCTGCTGGAGGATGGGGAAATCAGTGCGAATGCGTGCTACGTCCAACATTTTGGGCCACCTTCTGGCCAAGAATTGTGCTCACCGCGGCTACCCGCAGTGAGAATTGTCAAAGCCTCTTAGACTTCGACCTCCACTTCGCCGGCTTCCACGCGGGTCTTATAGCTCCGGATGGGGCGCACGGCCGGCAGGGTGAGCGCCTTTCCCGTGCGGACATCGAACTGGGCGCCGTGGCGGGGGCATTCGATGCGGTTGCCGATCAGCGTTCCCTGGTCCAGCGGGCCGCCATCGTGCGAGCAGAGATCGTCGATCGCGTGGAATCCCTCGCCGGTGTTGCAGAGGGCGATCCGCCGGCCGTGCGCTTCGACGACGCAGGCGGTGCCCTCCTTCACATCAGCGGCGCGGGCCACTTTCACCCAGGTCATGCGTCCAGTTTCTCCTCGAGCATGGCTATCAGTTCGTTGCGGACTGACTCGTCCGGGACGCGGGCCAGCACGTCCTCGAGGAACGCGGTGACGAGCAGAGCCTCTGCTTCCGGCCTGCGGATACCGCGGGCCTGCAGGTAGAAGAGTTGTTCCTGGTCCACCGGTCCGGCCGTCGCGCCGTGGGAGGCGCGAATGATGTCGCTGGTCAGGATCTCGAGTACCGGGTCGCTGTCGGCGCGTGCGGACTTGCTAAGCAGGAGGTTGCGGTTCTCCTGGTTCGCGTCAGCGTTGCGCGCGCCAAGGCCGACGCGCGTCAGCCCGTAGTACACGGCGCGCGCGTCATCTTTCAGAGCGGACTTGTACTTCAGGTCGCTGCGAGTGTCCGGCCCTACGTGGTCCTGCAAGGTGAAGAAGTCGGCATCGGTGTTGCCGGTGCCGTAGGTGACGCCGAGCAGTTCGCTGGCCGTCCCCCGTTCCTGCATGGTTGATTCGAGGTGGCCTTTCACGACGGCGCCGCTGAGCACCATCTGGAGGCTCTTGTATTCAGCGTCCCGCCCGGCGCCGAGGAAGCGCTGATTGAGGAACACGCGGGTCCTGGAGCCCCAGCGATGGATCACGTAGTGGCGAACTTCCGAGCCGGGCCCGGGGATCACCTCGGCGACCGGGAGGACGACGATATCGTCTTCGCTTGAGGTGAACTCTTCGATGACGGTCAGGCGGACGTTGGCGCCAGTCACGATCGTCGTATGGGGAGCCGCGAAACCCGCACCGCTGACCTTCCATGTTAGCCGGACTGGTTGAGCCATCTCCTCGTTCGCCGCGACGTTGAGCACCGCGGTCTCGCCGAGGAACGCGTAGTGCAGCGCAGTGAGCCGGTCCGTTTCGGGCCGGACCACGGAGCCGAAAGCCTGCGGTGCGTTGTCCGCTGCGAGCTTCGCGGCAACCGAAGGGCCCGCGAACGCGACGGTGACGGCGCTCAAGGGCGTCTCCGGCGTGATGCCGATGCTGTTCGCGTCGTAGTACTTCCAGGGGCGTTCTTCGTGCGAATCCGGCCATGCGAGCCGCCCCGCGAGGATCGCTGCGCGTTCGCGAAGTTCCGCCAGCCTGGATGAATCGCCGGAGCCGGCCGCGCGGCTTGCCGGCCCAAAGTCAAGTCGTTCAACAACCTGAGTCATACGTTTCCTCTCTCGCCGCCCGTCACTCAGTCCTCAGCCTCGAGCGCAGGGCCCTAGCCGACGGCGCCGTCCATCTGCAGTTCGATCAACCGGTTCAGCTCCACCGCGTATTCCATCGGCAGTTCCTTCACGATCGGCTCCACGAACCCGTTGACGATCATCTTGGCCGCCGCTTCTTCGCTCATGCCGCGGCTCATCAGGTAGAAGAGCTGGTCCTGGCCAAGCTTCGACACGTACGCCTCGTGCTGGATGCTGACGTCCGGCGAATCGATCTCCATCGTGGGATAGGTGTCCGACCGGGAGGTCTCATCGAGGAGCAGCGCGTCGCAGCGGACGTTCGAGCGCACATTCTCACAGTCGTCGTAGACCTTGAGGAGGCCGCGGTAGCTAGTCCGGCCGCCGTCTTTGCTCAAGGACTTGGAGATGATGCTGGAGGTGGTGTTGGAAGCGGCATGGACCACCTTGCCGCCCGCGTCCTGGTGCTGCCCCGCGCCCGCGAAGGCGAGCGAGAGGATCTCCGCGTGTGCGCCCGGCTCCATCAGGTAGACGCTCGGGAACTTGGTGGTCAGCTTTGAGCCGAGGTTGCCATCGACCCATTCCATCACGGCGTCTTCGTAGGCCGCGGCGCGCTTTGTCACCAGGTTGAACACGTTGTTCGACCAGTTCTGGATGGTGGTGTAGCGGACGCGTGCGCCCTTTTTCACGATGATCTCGACGACCGCGCTGTGGAGCGAGTCGCTGGAATAGATGGGCGCAGTGCAGCCTTCGACGTAGTGAATCTGGCTGCCCTCATCGGCGATAATCAGCGTCCGCTCGAACTGGCCCATGTTCTGGGTGTTGATGCGGAAGTAGGCCTGCAGCGGGATATCGACCTTCACGCCCTTCGGCACGTAGATGAACGATCCGCCGCTCCAGACCGCGCTGTTGAGCGCGGCGTAGCGGTTGTCGCCGGGCGGCACGATGGTCCCGAAGTACTCCTTGAAGATGTCCTCGTGCTCGCGGAGCGCCTGGTCCGTGCCAAGGAAGATGACGCCGAGCTTCTCGAGGTCCTCGCGGATGTTGTGGTAGACCACTTCGGAGTCGTACTGGGCGCCCACGCCGGCCAGGTACTTCTTTTCCGCTTCCGGAATGCCCAGCTTGTCGAACGTGTTGCGGATGTATTCCGGCACATCGTCCCATGAGCGTTCATCGCGGTCGGTGGCGCGGACGAAGTAGTGGATGTCGTCGAAGTTGACTTCGTCCATCACCGGGCTCGCCCAGGAAGGGTTGCCGTCGTACTTCTGGAAGAGCTCAAGCGAGCGCAAGCGGAAGTCGCGCATCCACTGCGGCTCGTCCTTCATGTCCGAAATCATGTTGACGATGTCGGCGTTGAGGCCCTTGTTTGCCTTGAAGAGGGCCTCTTCCTCGTCGAAGAAGCCGAACTTGTAGTCGGAGACGATGGATTCGGGAGCGGTGGTCATGGTTACCTCCCTGCCGCGGCGAGCGC
>CAYTBM010000157.1:0-7748 GCA_964436025.1 uncultured Anaerolineaceae bacterium | reverse complement strand
CAGTGGAGGGTTCGATGACCTGGACCTGGGCGCGGGGGTTGATGGCCGCGTTCTCCTCGGTCTTCTTGAAGAACTGGCGGCTGAGGGCCACGTGTCCTTCGTCTACCCGGGCCACCACGGAGATGTAGGTGATGTTCGGTACGCCGTCGGCGGAGACGGTGCAGATGGAGGAGGGGATGATGCCCTCGAAGCAGCTGGGGATGTCCTCCAGGGGGACGGCGAGTGCGGTGGCGGTCACAGGGGCTGGCCCGCCTGGGGACCGGGCGTCTGGTCAAACGCGGCGTGCACGGCGAAATCGATGCGGGTGACGTCTTCCATCCAGAGGTTGCGGATGGCATCGGGCTTATCGCCGACGAGAGCGAGGTTGCTGGCGAAGGCTTCGCGGTGGCGCTGGACCGCGCCGCGTTCTTCTTCCGAAGGCGGGGCTGCGGAAAGCCACTCGCCCTTGATCTGCACGGACTTGTAGGAAATGGGGTCCGCCAGGATGAGGGCGATGTTGCGGTTCATGGCGAGGTTCGCGAGGGTCTGGCCGGCGCGTGCGGTGTCGAGATAGACGGTCATGGTGCCATCGGAGTTGTAGCGGGGGCCCCAGGCGGCGGCGACCTGAGGCCGGCCATCGGGGCCCGCGGAGCCGACCTGGGCGGCGAGGCCCGAGAGCTGGAGGAATGCGGCGGTTACCTCGTCGAGCTCGTGCATTGGTGTGACTACTGTCCCGGCCGGGACTGGCTCCTCTGTGTGCGACGGTTCACGCAGTAGGAATCTTATCGGATTCCTTTAGGAATCGCTTAGGAAAGCGTAGCGAGGATTTAGGAACGGAGGGTGCCTGGGGCTGTGCATGTTGGATGCAGCAAACAACTGGGAGCAAACCCGTGAACAGCAACAACATCAGCACCTTCCTCCGGGCCGTTTCGACGGCTGACACCGAGGCGCTCCGCCAGCGCCTGACCGGCGAGCTCATCCTGCCGAGTGACGAGCAGTACGACGAGGCGCGGCGCACGCCGAACCTCAACAACGACCGCAAACCCGCCGTGGTGGTCCGCCCGCGGACGACGAACGATGTGGCCGAGGCGATCAAGTTCGCGCGGGCGCAGGGGCTGGACCTCGCCGTGAAAAGCGGCGGCCACAGCATCCCGGGGCTCAGCGTCCTGGACGATGGTCTCCTCATTGACCTTTCGCAGTTCAAGAAGGTGACGATCGACCCGGAGCGGCGGACGGCGCGGGTGCAGCCGGCGGCAACCTCCGGCGAACTGGCGGCGCCGGCCCACGCATACGGGCTGGCGCTGACCACCGGCGATGCGGCTTCGGTGGGCATCGGCGGGCTGACGCTCGGCGGCGGAATCGGCTTCATGGCGCGAAAGTACGGCCTGACGATCGACAACCTGCTCTCGGTGGAGCTGGTGACGGCGGAGGGCGACGTGGTCCGGGCCTCGAAGGACGAGCACACCGAGCTGTTCTGGGCGCTGCGCGGCGGCGGCGGGAACTTCGGCGTGGTTACCGAGTTCGAGTTCCAGCTGGCGCCGGTAGGGCAGGTCTACGGCGGGGCGCTGGTGCTGCCGGCGACGGTGGAGAACCTGCGCAAGTACATCGACTACGCGACGACGGCACCGGATGAGCTGACGACGATCACGAACATCATGACCGCGCCGCCGGCGCCGTTCATCCCGGAAGACCGGGTGGGCGAGACGGTGATCATGATCCTCGCGGTGTACGTGGGCGACATGGAGGAGGGCGCCCGGGTGATGCAGCCACTGCGCGACATAGCGGAGCCAGTGGCCGACATCGTGGGTCCGATGCCGTACCCGGTGATCTACGACTTCACGGAGCCGGCGACGCACCCGCACTTCTCGCACATCCGGAGCATGTTCTCGCACGGGATCACGGATGAGGCGCTGGGCCGGGTGATCGACCTGATGAAGCGGGCGACTTCGCCGATGAGCATGGCCCAGCTGCGGCCGCTGGGCGGCGCGTTCGGACGGGTGCCGGTGGAGGAGACGGCATTCGCGCACCGCGACAAGAACTTCTTCTTCGCGGCGCTTGGCCTCTGGATGGACCCGGAAGACGACAAAGTGAACCGGGCCGTGCACCAGGCGTGGACGGAAGAGCTGTGGGGCGCGGTGAAGAGCGAACGCGACGGCGTGTACGTGAACTTCCTCAGCAATGAGGGCCGGGCACGCATCGCGGAGGCCTACCCGACGGACACCTACGCCCGCCTGGCGTGGGTGAAGAGCACTTACGACCCGGAGAACATCTTCGCCGGGAACCAGAACGTACGGCCGCTGGCGCGGTTTGTGGAGGAGCAAGCCGCGTAGCGTTTCAAGCAGGAAGGGGTCTCCTGATTGAGGGTGGCCGGGCAACCGGCCACCCTCTCTTCTTTGCTGCGTATGGGAGTAATTCGCACGCCTCCCGTATGCTGAATGAATGCCAAGAAACCGCATTGCCAGCGAAATCCCAGCCACGGACAACCGGATCCTGCGGCTTTTGCAGGCGGAAGAGCGCAACAGGCTCATCACGATGGGGAGGCGGCGGCGAGTGGAGGCGGGCGAAGTGCTGCAGGAATCCGGTCAGGGCATCGAGCGGATTTACTTTCCGCTTTCGGGAGTAATCTCGCTGCTGACGGTGCTCAGCACCGGGCAATCGACGGAAGTGGCGAGCATCGGCCGGGAAGGGCTCGCGGGCCTGCCGGTGTTCCTTGGCGCGAAGATCGCGTCAACGCAGACACTCGTCCAGGTAGCGGGAGAAACGATCGAGCTGGATTCCGAGGCGTTCCGGCGGGAGATGGCGAACGGGCGGCTGGCAATCCTGCTGGCCCGGTACGCCGAACTGCTCTTCATCAGCGCGGCGCAATCGACGGCATGCAACCGTCTCCATTCGGTGGAACAGCGGCTGGCGCGGGCTATCCTGAGCTGGCATGACCGGCTGGACCGGGAGATGTTGCCGGTGACGCACGATACCCTGGCCGAAGCGCTGGGGGTCCGGCGGGCGAGCGTTACGGGCGCGATGCAGCGGTTTGTGGAAAGCGGGGCGATCAAGCGCGGGCGCGGACGTATCTACCTCGTGCGGCGGGACGAGCTGGAAGCACATGCGTGCGAGTGCTACGCCACCATCCGCGAAGCGTTCGACCGCGAAGTGGGCTGAACCTGTGGATGAACTCGCGCAGCCATGCCGGTAGAGTGACCCTGAGTTGAGCAAACGAGAACAGCGCTGCCTGCACGCGGGCCCTGGCGCCCGTCCCCTCTCGCGAGTCCTGCGTCGCGGGAGAGGAGACGAGCGCAACTCTGCATTCGGGGCGCCGGGGACGACTTCGGGAGAGTCCTCGCTGTGATCATCGTGCTTATCGGCGCGAACGAACTGGCAATGCGCCGCCGCATTCAGCAGTTGAAGGACGAGGCGGACGGCGGATCGGGGATGCTCGTCACCAACATGAGCACCGTGGATGGACGCGACGCCAAACCGGCCGATGTGCTCGGTCCCGCGATGTCGCCGCCGTTTCTCGCGCCGCGCCGGCTGGTCATCGTCGAGCACCTGTTGGAGCGGTACGAGTCGCGCATGGCGGCACGCGGGGGACGGGCGCTGGGGCCGTGGGAAGACGCGATTGCACAACTCGGCAAAGGGATCCCAGACACGACGACGCTGGTGTTCTTCGGGCAGCCGTTCCTGGCCGAGGGACGGGCGCGGACGGTCTCAAAGACGAACCCGTTCGTTGCGGCGCTCTCTAAGTTGCCGGGAGTGAGTGTGGAGGAACACCCGGCGCTGGAGAAGGAGAACCTTCACCGGTACATCGCCGAGGAGGCGAACCTGCGCGGCATCCGGTTTAAGCGCGGCGGAGGCGAGTTCGAAAGCCACGAGGAGCGGCCGCTGGAAACGGACCCGGTGCTGTTGTTGGCGAACCTGCTCCAGGGTGACACGCTGAGTATTGCCAATGAGCTGGACAAGCTGGCGCTGTACAGCCGGGACCGGGGCGGAGAGGTGACGGTGGCGGACGTGAACCGCGTCTCGCACGGGGACCGCGAGGCGAAGTCCTGGGACCTGACGGACGCGATCATCGATGGGAACCTGGCCCGGGCACTGACGGCCCTGAAGACGCTGAAGGAGTCCGGTGAAGCGCTGCAGGGGCTGCTTGGGCTGATCACTGCGCGCTACCGGTCGCTCGCGCCAGTGAGCGAACTGGTGGCGGCGGGCATGCGCCAGGAAGCGATCGCGGGGGAGTTGAAACGGCAGAACAACTTCCCGCTGAAGAAGGACGTGGAGGCGTCCCGGAGGCTGACGCCGGCGCTCGTCAAGCGTGCCTATGAATGCATCGTGGAGGCGGACCGCACGAACAAGATGGGTGAAGTGGACGAAGAAGTCAGCATCGACATTCTGTTGATGAAGCTGTGCGCTTTGGGGCGGAGACCGTAGTTCCGGGTGGGCTCAATCCAACCGTTGCCAGACGGGGTTGTAGCAGGCGACCTCGTGGGTCGCGCCTTCGGGTTGGACGAGGGCCGGCGGAGCTTCGTTGCGACAGACGTTCATGACCTTGGAGCAGCGCGGGATGAAGGGGCAGCGCTCGGCCGGAGCGGCCATAGCCGGCGGGTGACCGGGAATCTGGCGCAGGTGCTCGTGCTGACCGTCGACGCGAGGCAACGTGCCGAGCAGGGCATGGGTATACGGATGCAGCGGCGTCTTGAGCATCTCGTGTACGCCGCCGCGTTCCACGACTTTTCCGGCGTACATGACGGCCACTTCATCCGCCATCTGGGCGACGACCCCAAAGTCGTGCGTAATCAAGAGGATGGCGGTGCCGCGCTCCTTTCGAAGGCGGTCCAGCTGGTGGAGGATCTGCGCCTGGATCGTGACGTCGAGGGCGCTGGTAGGCTCGTCGGCGATGATGACGTCCGGGTCCAACGCGGTGGCGATGCCGATCATGACCCGCTGGCACATGCCTCCGGAGAGCTGGAAGGGGTAGGCCTTTGCGATACGCGCGGGATCCGACAGGCCGACATCGCGGAGGATGTCGATTGCCCGGACGCGCGCCTCCTTCTTGCTGATCTCGAGGTGGCTGGTGAGCATTTCGGCGACCTGGGAGCCGATATCGAGCACTGGATTCAGCCCGGCGACCGGGTCCTGGAAGATCATCGCGATGCGGCGGCCCCGGATGGGGCGCAGTTCTTTGTCGTTCATGGCCATCAAGTCCCGGCCCTCGAACCAGACATGGCCGGTTACGACATCGGCTTCACCAGGGAGCAAACGCAGGACAGACATTCCGGCGGTGGACTTGCCGCAACCGCTTTCGCCAACGAGCGTGAGGATCTCGCCGCGGCGGAGGTCAAAGCTCACGCCGTCCGTCGCGAAGGTGACGTTGTCGCGGGTGCGGTAGCGGACGGTGAGGCCGCGGACACTGATGATCGGCTCGTTCATTGGCGGAAACCGGACGGGGCCTGTGCAGGCCCCGTGAAGTAGTCTTGCCCGGGTGAAATTCTACTCGCTTGGCCGAATTGAGGAGATAAAGCGGCCCTGAATCTCCACGTTGTCGGGGGTGGTGTAGATCGGCTGCATGGTGCTGTTCGCCGGCTGGAGGCGGACCCTGTTGCCTTCGTGATAGATGCGTTTGAGGGTGACTTCGGCGCGGTCTTTGAGCCAGACGGCGACCTTCTCGCCGTCGTTCGCGGCGCGCGTGGGCTCGAGGAAGACGATATCGCCGTCATCGATGAGGTCTTCGATCATCGATGTGCCTTTGACGCGGAGGGCGAAGACGTTGTTCTTCCCGCGGACCATGTCTTCCGTGACGGCGACGGTGTCCTCGCTATCGGCGCCCCAGCGTTCGGACGTGGGCACGGGGATGGGCTGGCCGGCGGCGATGCTTCCGAGGATCGGGATTTCAATGATGCGCGCGCGGCGGCCGCCGCGAGAGCCGAGGACTTCGATGCCGCGGGAGACTTCGCGGTCGCGGCGAATGAGGCCTTTTTCCTCGAGCTTGCGGAGGTTGTAATCGACGACGGAGGTGCTGCTGATGCCGCAGCCCTCCTGGATGTCGCGAATGCTCGGCGGGTAGTCCTTGTCCTCGATGAAGGAGCGGAGGAATTCGAGGATCTGGTCTTGCTTCGACGAGAGATCTTTCATGAGCGGGGGTCGCCTCTCGAACGCATGTTCGTGCCGAACTTTAGCAACGGGCGAGGTTTATCGTCAAACGTGTTCGGAACACCGGCGCATACTCCGGGCGGCTCCGCCGCCCTGTGTAAGAACAGCGTGTCTCGTTTGTCCAACCTGTGCGCGACGCGGCGAAGACGAGGGCCGCTCAACGCGCGGAGGACAGGGATGGCCGTCTGGCGTGTTTCCGGCGCGGACAACGTAGTGCGAGCGCTGACTGTAGCGCTTGTTCGATCGCGGTTTCCCAACGCCGTGGTGACGATTGAAGAGGCCGCGGACGAGGCTGCGAGGATCAGCGCGATAGGCCATACGGCCTGGTTCGCGGTGGTCGATGACGCCGGCGGGTGGGCGGCGCAAGCAGCACGAGCGGCGGGCGCCCGAGCCGTGATCACTCTCGGTTCGTCACTGGATGAGATCCGTGGGGTGCTTGACCTGATGGAGAGCGACCGCGGGCCGACCGATACTGCGGACCAACCACCGCCAACGTCGCACGGGGTGGACCACGGAGCTGTGGGCGGGACGGAGTTGACGCGCCGTGAGTCCCAGGTGGTCGAGCTGGTGGTGCGTGGCTATTCGAACCGGGAGATCGCCGTGGAACTGGGGATCTCGGTGCATACCGTACGGACTTACCTGCAAACGCTCACCGCAAAGTTCGGCGTGAGCGGGCGTTACCGCCTGGCGATGCGGGCGGTGGACTACGGTACGGATGTGCTCAGGGAAGGGCGATAGTGACGGGAATCAGCTGGCCGCCGCCGTCGCCGACTGCGCGGCCGGTGGGAAAGAACTGGCCGTTGGCGTAGGCGGAGATTGAGGCGCCGACACGGTTGGCGCACTCTGAGGTATTCGCATAGAAGTCGATGCGGAAGCCGCTCTTTCCCTCTGCGTCGACCACGTTGGTGACCGTTGGTCCGAGCACGCCGTCGAATGCCAACGAGATAGTCACGGTACCTTCGGCGACGTTCGCACCACCGACGGTGACGGCGCCCGCGACGCGCCCCGAGGGCAACGAACCGGGTCCAACGTTCGTCGGCGGGCAGTAGGCCCCTCCGGCCACGACGGGTGGCGGCGTTGGAGTGGGCGTCGGCTCGGGAGCCTGACTGTTCGAGCCGCCGGAAGGTTCGCTGCCGCCGGTGCTGCCCGAGCCGCTGCTCGCACCGGCGGCGGCACGGGTTGTTGGCGTCGCGGTGGCCGCTTCGGTGGGCGAAGGGCTCGGCGAGGGCGTCGCGCTGGGCGAACTCTGGGGAATAGCGGTGCGGGTGGGGGTTGCCGTAGCGGTGGCCGCGGCCGGGGTTTCCTGGCCGGCGCCGGCGCGTTTCGGACCGTTGCCGTCGTCGGTTAGGAAGAAGACACCGCCTGCTGCCATGGCGATGCCGAGGATGCCGAGGACGGTCCAGCCGGCGGCCTGGCGGGCGGGGGTGTTAAAGAACGACTGGAGCCAGCTCATCGAAGGTAAATGTACGCGGAGTCATGTATTCGGTCGCGAAGGGAAGGTTAAGGCGAGCCCTGAGGGGTGAGGTGCGAGGAGCCTGGGGCGAGCCAGTGGTCGATGGGTTTCGCTTTGGTGCTGGCGAAGGGGAGGGCGACGCGGCAGCCGGTGCGGGCGGATTCGTAGGCGGCGCAGA
>CAYTBM010000156.1:0-7769 GCA_964436025.1 uncultured Anaerolineaceae bacterium | reverse complement strand
GGACGTGCGCTGGCGGTTGCCGGGCGCTTTCGTGCTCGTCGCGTTCAAGGCGTAGCGGGACCGGGCCAACGAGCCGCGACAGGTATGGAGCGGTTGGCCCCACCGACGTGCAACCTTGAACGCCAGGACGGAATCTGCCCTCCTTGACAGCAGGATCGCGTGGCGCCCGGTATCCGCAAAGAAACTGCGCAGCGTGCACGGTCGCCGGTGTCGCAGAGGCGGATGCAATCGGCCCGTACGACCAGGCGTAATCCAGGGGGATGGCGTTTGGCGGGATCGCTAAGACACGATCCGCTCCCGATGGGTCGCGGTTCAGATGTGCATTCTTTGCACTCGGGCCTGGGCGAAACGGAGCGGCGACTACCGCGTTCCCGGGCGGCGTATGCTTGGCCCCAGTGGGGCGGTTTCTCGCGGGAGGCAAAGCGATGAGCGACGACACTGAATTCGACCCGGCGGCGCCGGCAATCGACACGGGTTTCTACGTGGATGGAGGGAGCTGCCTCTCTGAGTCCGAGAGCGCCATCCTTGGCGATGTGAGCGGGATGCGGATCCTCGTCAGCCCCGAAGGCACCGGTGAGGAAGTGCTTTCGTTGCTCAACCTTGGGGCGGACGTGACCGTGCTTGGTTCGGAGTTCGTGAGGCTGCAAGAGGCGATGGACGTTGTCGGGAGAAGCGCGGCGACGTTCGTCGGAGGGCTGGGTCTGTCCGTCCCGGACGAGCTATCCGGCCAGCAGTTCGACGTGATTTACAGTCCCTGGGGCTCGTTGGACGGACTTGCCGCGTTCGATGCCTGGGCAACCGATGTGGCCAAATTCCTTCCGCCGGGCGGCCACCTGGTCGCCTTCGATGAACACCCGGTGTCGTTCATGGTGAAGCCATCGGGCGGTGAGCTGACGGTCGAGACATCGTACTGGGGCGAATTCATCGACGAGGACAACGACGGGGAGCCTGATGTTCCAGAACTGACGGGCGGCCCGACAACCTTCGGTTGGGCACTCGGAGACCTGGTGACCGCCCTCGGGGACGCCGGCATGGCTACGACGCGCCTCCAGGAGTTCGAGGAGTCCGGCCGCTTCCTCTCCGCATTGGAGATGCTGGAAGAAGTCGACGCGGAGATACGCAGCCGCCTGCCGTCGGCCTTACTGCTGGTCGCGCGGAGGATCTGAGCAACGCTGCGCCGATTCTTTCGTTCTCGTGTCTCACCTTCTTTCTTGCTCTCTCCCGGCTATCCTTAACCGATGCTCAAAGACACGAACTGTGGCGAACTCCGTTCCGCCGACGCGGGGCGCACGGTCCGCATTGCCGGCTGGGTCCACCGGCGCCGGGACCACGGCGGCCTCATCTTCATCGACCTTCGTGATGCCAGCGGCATCGTCCAGATCGTGTTGAACCCGGAGAACGCGGAGGCCCACGCGGTCGCGCATCGCGCGCGCATCGAATGGGTCCTCCAGGTGGAAGGCAACGTCCAGAATCGCGACGCCGCCACCGTGAATCCGAACATGGCGACCGGTGAGATCGAAATCGTCCCCACCGCTATCACGGTCCTGAACGAAGCACAGACGCCGCCCTTCTACATCAACGAACCCGTCGAAGTGGACGAAAACCTGCGGCTGAAGTTCCGTTACCTTGACCTTCGGAGACCAGAGGTAGCGAGGGTTATCTACCTGCGGCACGAAGTGGTCCGCTACATCCGGGAGTTTCTCTACGCGCGCGGCTTCATCGAGGTGGAGACACCGACGCTGATTAAGTCCACGCCTGAGGGGGCCCGCGACTTTCTCGTGCCGTCGCGCATGCGGCCGGGCAGTTTCTTCGCCCTGCCGCAGTCCCCGCAGATCCTGAAGCAGCTGTTGATGTATGGCGGGGTCGAACGGTATTTCCAGCTCGCCCGCTGCTACCGCGACGAAGACACGCGCGCCAACCGCGTCGCCGAGCACACCCAGCTCGACCTGGAGATGGCGTTCGTTGAGCAGGAAGACGTGATGACCTTGATCGAGGAGCTCTACACGGGTATCGCGCAGAAATTCGGTTCCGGACCGCTGCAGCAGACGCCGTTCCCGCGCATCGACTACCAGGACGCCATGGACCGGTACGGGATCGACCGGCCCGACCTTCGATTCGGGCTGGAGTTCGTGGACATCGCCGGGCCGCTCAAAGGCTCGCAGTTCCAGGTGTTCGCCGGCGCCCTCCAGAGCGGCGGGCAAATCAAGGCTATCCGCGTTCCCGAAAAGGCGGATATGACGCGCCGCGAGATCGACGAGCTCACCGAGGTCGCGCGGGGCGGCGGGGCGAAGGGTCTGGCCTACATCGGCTTCACCCCAGGCGAACTGCGTTCGCCCATTGCCAAGTTCTTGAGCGAGGCCGAAATCGGCGCCATCAAGACGCTCACTGGTGCCGAAGATGGCGACATGGTGTTTATCGTCGCCGACCAGCCGGCGACGGTTGCGCGCGCGCTCCACGAAGTGCGCACGAACCTCGGCCAGCGGCTTGCACTGATCCCCGATGGCGTGCTTGCGTTCGCATGGGTGACCGGCTTCCCATTGCTCGAATGGCACCCGGACGAGGAACGCTGGGACGCCACGCACAACCCGTTTTGCGGCTTCCCCGAGTCATCGCGGCAGCACCTGCAGCCCGGCGCGGACCCCGGCAAGGCTGCTTCGTACCAGTACGATTTGGTCTGCAACGGCGCCGAACTCGGTGGCGGCAGCATCCGCATCTCCAACCGCGCCGACCAGGAGCTCGTCTTCTCGCTCATGGGCCACACGCCCGAGCAGCAGGCCGAGCGGTTCGGGGTAGTGCTGGACGCACTGGAGTACGGCGCGCCACCGGAGGGAGGCGTTGGCGCTGGCATCGACCGGCTGATCATGACCCTCGCCGGCACCGAGAACATCCGCGACGTGATCGCCTTCCCCAAGGCCTCCTCCGGCTCGGACCCGCTCATGGGCTCACCCACGCCGGTTGATACGGCACAGCTGGACGAATTGGGATTGCTCCTGAAGCCTGACCCGGCACGGGGGTGATCGTCGGCTGTTCGCTGTAAAGCCACATTTCCGGTGTGTTCAGCTTCCAGAATGTCCGTGGGTGGCTTTCCCATGTACGCTGTTGCACCACTGGGGGCGCCCGGACGGAATCGGGTAGCGCACGCCAGCCGTACCTACAGCAAGAACAGCCCGGCAGGTGTCCATGTCGAACCGGATGCTCACCCTGATGATGGGGTTTGTGGCCTTCCTGATCCTGGCCGTGGGGGTGGTCTTCGTTATCGCCCTTGCCGGCGGCGGCGGAGATGACGACGACGGTGGCACTCCAGCCAACAGCGACAGGACCCCCGGGGCGTCAACTTCGGGCAAAATCTGTGATGGCAAGTCGCTGATTATCCCCGGCGATGACCCCTCCTCGGTGCTCGACCCCATCCAGGTGGGCGACGTCAGCACGAGCGAATACGTCGTCGAGATCTTTGGCGGCCTGGTGACGCTGGACCCGGACCTGAAGGTGCAGCCGGATCTGGCGAAAGAGTGGTCGACGAGCAACGGCGGGAAAACGTACACGTTCAAGCTGCGCGACAACGCCGTGTTCCAGAATGGCCAGCGCGTCACCGCGGACGACTTCAAGTACAGCATCGAGCGGGCGGCAGACCCGACCAACGCCTCGCCGACGGTCCTCGCCTACCTCGGCAACATCGTCGGCATCAAAGAGCGCTTCGCGAATAAGGCTTCGAGTGTCAGCGGTGTCAAGGTAATCGATGAGAACACGATCCAGATCGACCTGAATGAGCCCTCTGACTTCTTTCTCTCCGAGCTGACCTATCCGGTCGCGTTCGTCGTGGACAAGAAGACGGTGGAGAAGAACCCAAGGAACTGGACGCAGAACCCCAACGGGACCGGGCCGTTCCGGCTGAAGGAGTTCAAGCCGGCCGAGCGCATTGTGCTGGTGCGGAACGACCGCTATCACCTGGGAGCGCCGAAGCTGGACGAAGTCGTGTTCGAGCTCGCCGGCGGGTCGATCCTCACGCGCTACGAGAACGACGAGATCCACATCGGCGGCTTCCCAGCGACACAGTTGGATTCTGTGAAGGCCGGGACGAGCCCGCTCAGCAAGGACTACCGTGAAGTCCCCGAGATGGCGACGTTCTACTTCACGCTCAACCCGCAGCAGAAGCCGTTCGATGACCCGAAGGTGCGCCAGGCCTTCGCGATGTCGATCGACCGCGCGAACATCAACAACGTGCTGCTGTACAACGCCTATCGTGTTGCGGACGGTTTCCTGCCGCCGGAAATGCCGGGCTACACCGAGTCAATCCACAGCTATCAGTACGACCCGGCGAAGGCCAAGCAGCTGCTGCAAGAGTCGAAGTACGCGGGCAAACTGGACCGCATCACGTTGACCTACAGCGGAAGCGGCTCGGCGCCGGGCGACCTGCTCGTGGCCATCCAGAAGCAGTGGCAGGACAACCTGGGAGTCGAGATTAATCTCCAGGCGATCGACGCGTCGGCGTTCCTGCGCGAACAGCGCAAGGGTGGCTTCCAGATGCACTCCGACGGCTGGTCGGCCGACTATCCGGACCCGGAGGACTTCCTTGGCAAGCTGTTCGCGAGTGATAGCCAGCTCAACTACATCAAGTACAAGAACGACGAAGTGGACGCGCTGCTGAACCAGGCGCGGACGGAGCAGGACCGCACGAAGCGGTACTCGCTCTATGCACAGGCCGAGCAGAAAATCGTTGACGATGCGGTGGTCATCCCCACGTTCTGGCCGGTTAACCACCTGCTGGTGAAGTCATGCGTCCAGGGCTTGCCAAACACATCGATGACGATCCCGAAGTATCGTTACGTGGACATCAAGAACTAGGGACGGCGCCATGAGCCCAGGTCTCTCCGGTTACATCGTCCGCCGGGTGCTCTGGGCCATTCCAGTGCTGTTCCTGATTTCCATAATCGTCTTTTTCATGCTGCGCCTCGCGCCGGGCGACCCCGTCGACGCCATCCTTGGGTCACGGTATCAGGAGGACCAGGCCCGCGTACTCAAGGAGAAGTACGGCTACGACAAGCCGATCTACGTCCAGTACGTCAAATACTTGAACAACCTCGCGCATGGCGACCTCGGAGTTTCGACGCGGCACCGGGACTTCACCGCCAGTGAGGTCATCTGGCCGAAGGTGTGGGTCTCGACGCAGATTGGGTTCCTGGCAATTCTCATCACGTTCGGGCTAGGGATACCTGTGGGTATCTACGCAGCGATGGCGAGAGGGACGTTTATCGACCCGCTGACGATCGCGTTCTGGCTGGCGCTGGACGCGATCCCCGTCTACGTGCTCGCGACGCTCGCCAGCTGGCTCTTCGCGATCAAGCTGGACCTGGTGAACCTGAGCTACCGCGGCGTTTGGAGCGCCAACATGATCGTCCCGATCATGGTCATGGCGTTGCCGGGCGTCGCGGGCGTCGCGCGGTTTATGCGCGCCTCGGTGATCAGCGTGCTTGGTGAGGACTACATCCGGACGGCGCGCGCGAAGGGCCTGAAGGAACAGACGGTCGTGATCACGCACATCACCCGCAACGCGTTGCTTCCCATGGTCACGGTCATCGGGCTGACACTGCCGGGCATCGCATTCGGCTCCATCTTCATCGAGACCAGCTTCGGCATTCCGGGGATCGCACGCGAGTCGCTCGCGGCGGTACTGGCACCGGACTACGACGTGATCCTGGCGCTGGTGTTGTTCGGTTCGGCGTTGTTTGTGTTCGCGAACGTGGCGATTGACATCATCTACGGCTTCATCGACCCGCGGGTACGTGTGGGGGCCGGCCGTGGCCAGTGAAGAAGGGCTATTGAGAGCCGCCGAACTCTCTGGCTGGGACGCCGTCGGCAACCCGAAGCGCTTCCGCACGCTGCGCGAAATGCTCCGGAAGAAGGTGGCGCTGATCGCTCTCTCGTACCTGCTGGTGTTTTACCTCTGCGGTATCTTCGCACCGCTCATCGCCCCCTACGGCCTCAACGACCAGCAGCTCACTGTGGAGAAGCGGCTCCAGTCACCATCGTCCGAACATATCTTCGGCACTGACCGTCTGGGACGTGACCTCTTCACCCGTGTCCTCTACTCGGCGCGGACGACGATTGTGTTCACCATCGTGATCACGCTAAGCGGAGGGTTGTTCCTGGGCCTTGGGCTGGGATTGCTGGCCGGCTACCGTGGGGGCTGGGTGGATACGGCCATCATGCGCACCGGGGAGGTTCTCTCCGGCATGCCGACGCTGCTGCTCATGCTCGCCATCACGGCCGCGTTTCGCGCCCGCATCAACGGCTGGTCGTTTTGGCTCGAAGACCATACGTTTCTTGGCGAGGACTCGAAGACGATCGTGAAGTTCTTCATCATTTCGCTGGCGACCGTCCCGTTCGCATGGCTGGGGAGCTCCCGGATCGTCCGTAGCCAGGTCCTTGCGATCCGCGAACAGTCGTATGTGCAGGCTGCGGAAAGCATGGGCGCATCGACGAACCGGATACTGTTCAGGCACATCCTCCCCGGGGTGATGCCGCTGTTCCTGGTCGGCCTCACCTCGGGGATGGCCGGGATTGCGGGGGCGGAGGTCGCGCTCAGTTACCTCGGCCTCGGCATTGATGAGCCGGCCGCGAGCTTTGGGAACCTCATCGGCGACATCAACGGAAGCCGGCTGTTCAACGACTACCCCTACCTCCTTATCGCGGGCGCGGGTCCGGTGATCCTGTTTTTCTTCTCCTGGAACCTGCTCGGTGACGCCCTTGTGGATGTGTTCGACAGGCGGCAGAACCTGCGGCGGTAGGCGGTGCCGAGCGGCAGGGTTGCAACCTGCTATTACGTCTAGCTCCCGGCACGGCGCGGTTGGTTTGCTATACTCGAATTTGGAGGTTCGCGAACCCACTGTGAAGGTAACCCTCGAACGGCTCCCGGAGAGCCGCGTTCAGCTTCAGATTGAGATTGACGAGGCGAGGCTCGAGAAGTCCCTCGATTCTGCGTACAAGCGCATCGCCCAGAAGAACCGCTTTCCCGGGTTCCGCCCCGGCAAAGCGCCACGCACGATCGTCGAGCGCGCCGTCGGCCGCCAGGGTCTGATCCGGGAAGCGCTCGACCGCCTCGTCCCGGACGCATACAACGAAGCGATCGAGACCGAAGACGTCGATGCGATTGGCCAGCCGGAACTGGAGATCGACCAGCTCGAGCCGGTGAAGTTCACCGCTATCGTCCCGGTCCGCCCGAGCGTGGACCTCAACGACTACGAAGCCATCCGCGTCGAGCGGGACCCGGTGGACGTGACAACGGAGATGCTCGACGAGCAACTCCTCCTCCTCCAGCGGCGGCACGCCACCCATGTCCCAGTCGAGCGTGAAGTGCAGTGGGGCGACATCCTCATCGCCGACGTGAAGGGCGAAGCCGAGGGCAACCAGTTCCTTGAAGACGAGAACGCCGAGTTCCCGCTTCGCGAGGGCCAGGTGTTGTTCCTCGATGGACTTGCGGAGGGCTTCGTAGGGATGGCGAAGGGCGAGACGAAGGAGTTGACCCTCACGATCCCGGAGGACTTCCGCGTGGAGCGGCTGCAGGGCAAGGACGCGAAGTTCACCCTGCACATCCGCGAGGTGAAAGAGGAGAAGCTCCCGGACCTCGACGACGAATTCGCCGCGATGATCAACGCGGAGGAGTTTGAGAACTTCGAAGCGCTGAAGACGCGCATCGAAAGCGACATCAAGCGTTCGTTGGAGCAGAACGCGGACACGAAGCTTCGCAACGAAGCGGTCGACAAGCTGGTGGA
>CAYTBM010000155.1:0-7783 GCA_964436025.1 uncultured Anaerolineaceae bacterium | reverse complement strand
CGCGCGACTTCGATTCGCGGCTCTTCCACGGGCCGATCTTCGGCAAGGGCTACCCGCAGAGCGTGCTCGACTACCACGACGCGCGGAACGCGAGCCTGCCGATCGAAGACGGCGACATGGAGATCATCGCCGCGCCGACAGACTTCCTCGGGACGAACCTCTACTCGCGCACGCTCATCCAGGCCTCGCCGGGCCGGGGCGTCGGCTTCGCCTTCGCGGCGCCGCGCCTGCCGCTGCTGCCGATGGGCTACGAAGCCGCGCCGCACTCGCTCGGCGACTTCGTGAAGTGGGTTTCGAAGGAGTACGACCGCCCGAAGATTTACATCACCGAAAACGGCGTCTGCGACAACACCGAGCCCGGGCCGGACGGCACGATCAACGACGCCCAGCGCGTGGAGTTGCTCGGCGGCTTTCTGAAGGGGTTGCACGGCGCCATCGAGGCCGGCTGCGACGTGCGCGGCTATTACCAGTGGTCCCTGTACGACAATTTCGAGTGGGCGTTCGGCAACACCAAGCGCTTCGGCATGGTCTACACGGACTTCGACAGCCTGAAGCGCATCCCCAAGCGCAGCGCAGAATGGTACAGCGAGGTCATCCACCGGAACGGTGTGGAGGGGTAGGCTCAGGGGGAGCGTGTGACGGCGTGAGCCACCGATGTCGAAAGTAACCGCATGAGCGAGTCCAGCATCCTCGACTTTGACTACCGGACGGGCACGCCCGAGGAGTTTGCGCGGGCGCTCTTCGATCGGCCGATTGCCGCCACAGAAGAAGAGAAGGAGGCGCTGGCCTCGGGGCCGTATGACCCGCCTTGCGGTGATGCCACTTTCGTGCGGCTATGCACGGGGCTGTTCGAACGCTTCGGGGAGTTCTCGGCTGGCTACTCAGATGACCAGATCGAGCAAGGGCTATGGATGATCTGCGGAGACCCATATTTCCTCGCGAGCTTCCAGCTGCCCGACGGGAACCTTTCTGTCGACCTCGCTGTGGACTGTGCCAGGGCGTGCTATCAGCTATACGCCGACTACCTCGCGCCGCGACATTCGTATCGCCATGCTGGGCCGTTGTACATGTGGTGGGATACCAGGTGGAGCAATGCTTCGTCAGGGTTCGCGACTCCACGCCGAGAGATCGTCGAGGCCGTGTTCGACACGCTGTGCCGGATCCTCGCGCTTCCGGACAACGAATGCCGCAACGCCGCGTTGCACGGACTCCACCACCTGCAAAGGGCGGTTGGGCTCCCTTGGCTCGTCGCTGCACTCGAAGGGATTGAGGAGCGCCTCGGAATCACGTTCACCGAGCGGCAACTCGAGCAGATAGCGGCTGTTCGGTTGGGTTTCCACCCGGGCGGATAGCCGGGCCAGCTCGCCGCAAGTTCACTAGACTAAGCTAGACTAAGTCCACGTATGACTACCACCGTCAACATCCACGAAGCCAAGACCCACCTTTCGCGCTTGCTTGAAGCGGTCGAGCGCGGCGAAGAGGTGGTGATCGCGCGCGCCGGGAAACCGGTCGCGCGGCTCTCGGCGTACGTGCCCCCGAAGCGCAAAATCCTCCCGCCGGGGAGCATGGAAGGACGCGGATGGTGGATCAGCGATGACTTCGATGACCCTATCGACGACATGTTCGACGTCTTGACCGGCGCCGATGATGAGCTCTGGACTTCGCCCACGTGACCCTGCTTCTCGATACGCACATTGCAGTGTGGTGGCAAATGGATAGCAGACGCGTCGCGCAAGGCACCAGGGAGATGATTGAGTCCAGTGCCGATCCTGTCCTCGTCAGTTACGTCTCACTATGGGAGCTCGCGATCAAAGTCTCTACGGGAAAGCTGAGGATCGACCTGCACGCATTTGCCGGTGAAGTCGAGCGCCTCGGCTTCGCATGGGCTCCGCTCAGCGAGGAACACGCTTACTCGGTCTCCCGCCTTCGCACCTTCCGCGATCATAGAGACCCGTTTGACCGCATGCTCGTGGCGCAGGCCATTTCTGAACGGGCCACGTTCCTGACCGCGGACGCGCGTTTGGCCCGCTACGGCGACTTCGTGCAGGTGGTTTAGAACGCCGCTCTGGACGGGGAGCAAGCACCGTCTCGGCATCACCCGGGCCCGGTGTAAACTGGGGCCATGAGTTCGCCGACCCTCCAAAGACGAACTGCACTCGCTCATCGAGCAACTCTCGGATGAACAAGCGGAGCAAATCCTCGACTACATCAACATGCGCCTTGACCCCGACGGGCTGACGGAGGAAGCGGCGCGGCTGCTTCCAGTGGTCGCTGTACGACAACTTTGAGTGGGCGTTCGGCAACACCAAGCGCTTCGGCATGGTCTACACGGACTTCGACAGCCTGAAGCGCATCCCCAAACGCAGCGCAGAATGGTACAGCGAGGCAATCCGCCGGAACGGTGTGGAGGGGTAGGCTCAGGGGGAGCGTGCGGTGGCGTCGGAGGTCAGGCCTTCGACGCCGACGAGCTGCGGAATGGTTTGACCGTGCGGCCCGCTGATCGTGGCCGAAAGACTGCCGCCGACCGACGGCGGGTGCGTTACCGTTCGCAACAGGAACCTGGGCGATGTCCGTGGCGTTGTTGATGGGAAGAGGTGGTGTGTTGTCCGGTCGGCTCCTGTTCGTGCTTGCGCTGCTGGCGGCCGCTGGTCTGATGGTTGGTTGCTCGGATGACTCGAAGCATCCCGAGGCGACGGCCACCGGCGGGGCAACGGCGGCGCCTACCCCCGTGAAGCGCCAGCTCAACGTTTGCCCTGAGGACGTGGGTCAGACAGTTTGCGACTTCGCCGCGGCCGCGGAGGGATGGGCCCAGGTCGCGGACGTTGCGAACCTCGTCGGTGGCGGTCCGTTCGACACAGCCGCGACCCGAGCCGACCTGGAGTCGTTGCTCGAAAGCCAACTACCCGCGACGGTCGAAGGGCCGCGGAAACTGAAGAGCATCGCCTGCCCCGTGACACGGAAAGCCGATGCTCCCCAGCCGGACTGCTCAGGCCGATTCGCGCTGGTGCTGGCCACGGTCGGCGAACGCGGCGCGCTCATCGACGGGAAAGGGCTTCTCGTGCTGGGTTACAACCTGACAGCCTCCGGCCCTCAGTTGTACGGCTACGGCATCCCGGAGCCGACGTGGCAACTCGCGCTGCTTGCGGGGCCGATGACCGGCGGAGATCAACTCCCGGGGACGAACGGGCTCGGCCTGGGGTTCCGCATCTACCCGGTGGAGGTTCTTCCACCCGGGGCCGCGCCGGCCACGCCCGCTCCCGGCGGCGAACAGATTGGCGGCGTGCAGGTCCGCGAGTTGACCATCGGCGCGGCCACCGCACTGCCCGACGACCTCGTGGTGTACATCGCTCCTTCTCCCTGGGCAGCCGACAGCTTCCCGGTGCTCCTCTGGCGCGTGTACCGCGGCGCGAACGGCGAAATACGCCGTGACGACCTGTTTGCGAACGCACAGGCGCAGGTTGGGCCACTGGCTATTGTTGGCTGGTCCGGCGACGAGCGGATGGGCGAAATCGTCCTGGTCGCCTGCGCGGAGGGAAAGTGCCGCGGCACCGGGGTCGGCGGCTGGGCGGGCGAGTTCGACGTTTACCATTCGACGGACGGAGGTGTCACCTGGGCTCGCTTCGGCGCCGTCCCCGCCATGGCATTCCCGATGGCGGTGACGTCTGAAGGTACGATTTTCGGGCACTTCCTTGGGCGCGATGCCGAGGAGCGGCCGCGGTACCGGTTCTTCTCGCTGCCTTCCGGTGAGACTGTAACGGCGCCGGCGGCCAACACCGAGCCGCGCATTGCGACCGGTTTCGGGCTGATCTGGGAGCCCACCTATCACGAGCGCCAGTTCGCAGTGCAACCCGTCTTCGACGCAGCGGGCAAGGTGATCGGCAACGTGCAGCCAGGAGAACGGTTCGAGGCGCACCTTATCGCGAGGCTTGCCGGCGCGACGTACGGGCGCTGGGAGTACGTGCCAGACCGCCCGGCCGATCCGCACGAGCGGCTGCAATACCTTGGCTGGCTGGATGGTTCGGGCAAGCCAGCCGCGCTCTTCACGCCCGGCAACTCCGCGCGAGTCGCCACATGGAACGGGCCGTACCTCGCGGGGACGGGCTTGCTCCTGGCGAACGCCGAGATGGTCGCGTCCACGCGAAGCCTGTTCGATGTGCCGGTAGTAGTGATTGACCTGCAAAGCGGGGTGGCCCATCCGCTACGCGAACTGGATGAAGGTCTCGCTTCCACGCAGCAGCCCATCATCCGTGCAGCGGTACTCGGGCGCGTGGCCCGCATCCACACCGGCGCGAACTGCCTCGATGTCCGTGGGGACCCCTCGTCATCGGCCACCGTGGTCGCCTGCTACGCTGACGGCGTCCTGCTCTGGGAGCGCGGCGAAGCACGCATCGCGGATGGCGCGAGCTGGTTGCCGGTGATGACCCCCGACGGCCGCGAAGGGTGGGCGCCGCTCAACGCACTCGAACGGCCGTAGCGCGGACAGCCCTGAAGCGCGTCCCGAAGCGAAGTGCGTCGTGGTACGGCGAGGTAATCCGGAGGAACGGGGCAGCGGGGTAGCAAGCCACTTCCAGTCCGCCCGCTGACGCCGTGTACCTGAGCCCGCCGGCGGTCGCCACGAATCCCGTCCGCGCCATCCGGGGCCCGGCCCGGCAGGACGCCTCCTTTCGCCTTCCGCCTTTTGCCTGTCGCCTGCCTACCCGTATGCCACCGGCAGGTGCTTTATGCCGCTGACGATGTTCGAACGCAGCCGCACCGGCGGACCGGTGGTTTCGATCTTCGGATAGCGCGCAAACAGCTCTTCGAACATGACCTTCAGTTCTTTGCGGGCGAACCCCGCGCCGAGGCAGAAGTGCTCGCCGATACCGAAAGCCAGGTGGTCGTTCGGGGTGCGGGTGATGTCGAACGTGTATGGGTCGGCGAAGACATCTTCGTCGCGGTTGGCCGAGGGGTACCACATGATGACGCGCTGGCCAGCCTTAATTCCGCGGCCTCGAATTTCGGTGCCTGCCGTGGCGGTGCGGGCCATGTGAAACACCGGCGAGACCCAGCGCAGCACTTCTTCGACTGCGCTGTCGATGAGCGACATGTCGGCGAGCAGTCTCGCCTTCTGATCCGGGTGCTCGCTGAAGGTGTGCATGCCGCCGGAGATGGCGTTCCGGGTGGTTTCGTTGCCGGCGAGGATGAGGAGGAAGCAGAAGGCGAGGAGGTCGGCTTCGCTGAGTTTTTCGCCTTCGTACTCGGCCTCGAGCAGGATGCTGACCAGGTCGTTCTCTTTCGGGTGCACGCGCCGTTCCTGGAGGATCTGCTGGAAGAAGCCGATGAGCGTGCCCATGCCGACCATGGCGGACTGGCGGGCGGCGATGCCTGTACCGCGCTGCTCTTCGGGCACGTCGGTCTGGTACTCCGCGTCGTCGGAACCGACGAGCTTGTTGGTTACGTCGAACATCAGTGGCCAGTGCTCTTCAGCGAGGCCCATCATGCCGCAGATGACGGCGAGCGGAAGCTGGCTGGCGACCTCGAGGACGAAGTCGCCCTCGCGCTTGCCGGAGACGCGGTCCAGCACTTCGTTGGCAATGCGGCGAATCTCCGGCTCCATGGCGTTGACGGCGCGCGGGGTGAAGCCCTTGTTCACGAGGCGCCGCATTTTCACGTGCTTCGGTGGGTCCATCATGATGAGGATGTTGGCGAAGGCGCCACCGCCGCCGGAGGCCTGCATGGCTTCGGCGGGGCGTTCGGCCATCAGCGCATTCAGGGCTTCGGCGCGCATCGCCGGGCCGAGGATGCCGCGGCCAGACATGAAGAGTTCGGGGTTGCGCGAGACGTGCAGGATGTCGTCGTACTTCGTCAGCGACCAGAAGCCCTCGAATTCATCGTTCGCCGGGTGCCAATGGACCGGGTCTTCCTGACGCAGGATGCGCAGGGGCTCGTGAAAGCGGTCCTCCACGTAAACGGCGGGATCGAAGAGGTTGATCTGGTCGATTGCGGAGAGAGCGGACATGCGCATCACCGTGAGTGCGGGCTGTGATGTCCGAATCGTACTCGGTTTAGGATGCGCGAAGGTACGGACGCCTTACTTCACCCAGGAGATGGCCTGGCGCGGGCAAAGACGGATGGCGCGGTCCACCTTTTCCTTGAGGTCTTCGGGGACGTCATCAAGGAGGACGATGCTGACGTCATCGGGGCCGAGCTTGAAGACTTCGGGTGCGGCCATTTCGCATTTGGCGTGGCCTTCGCACATGTCCGCGTTCACAACGACTTTCACAGGGATACCTCAGAGGGCCACGAAGGAGTGGGCTGGGGCGCCCGGGGCCGCGGGAAAGGATACAGGGTGGGGAGGTTTGAGGGGGCAGGAGTCTGCCGGTTTGGAAACTAGCCGGCGATGCGAGGTTCGGTTTCCACGATGCGAAAGGCCGAGCGGGCAAGTTCTTGCCCATCCACCGACGCCACAATCTCATGCAGTCCGGGGCTGTCGGCAGCAACGAAGCATTCCGTGGCTACAAGGACTGAAAGCTGTGGTGACTCGTCGCTGGTTTGAGGTTGAAGCATGAAGCCGAGCTGATCGGGTACCACACTGGGATTGCCAGGGCCATCAACCCTAAGTCCGATGCGGTGTTGCCGCGGCACCGCTTCCGATGGTACCAAGATGCGGAGGGCCACTCCCATGGAAAGGGCGGCATCCGGACGCACCTGCGGCACCGAAACTCGGTCCCAGCACCCGCCCATTACATAGAGCTTCCCGCCCAAGACCTCGGCGCGATCTGCAATCATCACAAATTCGATGGTGGGCTGTGTATGCTTTTCCATGGAAGGCGGAACCTCTGTCTACACAGTATACAGACGCGTCAGCGAAGCGGTACGATGGAAATCAAGGTCTTTGACCTGCAAATCGACGACGCTAATGAGGCCGAGATGGCCGCGCACGGCGTTGACGCTGAAGAGGTCTACCAGGTGCTGGATTCAGGGGCGTGGACCCTCAAGCGCAACCACGGGCCGCAGGCCGACTTGCGACCGTACATCATGGTTGGCCTCACCGAGAACGGCCGACTCTTGTACATCCCGATTCAACCGGTCGATCGTGAGTCGGGACTCTGGCGCCCAGCAACTGCCTTCACTCCATCCTGAGGTGAACTATGGCCATCGATCCCAGCGAATTCATTCTAGGTGAGGATGTGACCGAACTTGTCGCACGCACGCCTTCCCCTGGATTGGTTGTCTCCGCGCGACTCGACCGCTCAGACTCGCAGCGCTTGCTAGCGGTCGCCCGAGAGACAAGCCGGACGGTCTCGCAAGTTACGAGAGAAGCGATCCATCGTTACTTGTCCGAATACGAGAAGGACCGACGTTTTCAGGTAGAGGCGACCTGGACGACCTCGGGAGTAGTGTTTGGACCGGAGCCTCGCCGAAAGACGTCAGCCTCTATCGTCAGTGTCATGCTTGCCGCCGCGTCCTAGAGTCCATCGTAAGCTGCCATCCCGTGGCCGCTGATACCGATATTGACGAATGGCTGGCGGCCGAGGGGATTGTCGACCGGGCGAGCAGGGTGGAAGCGATGGTGGTGCTGGCGGCGGCCGGGCTGACGCGGGCGGGCAAGCAGCGGATGGCGAACCACAAGCTGGCGGCGGCGCGGGAGGCACTGTGGGCGGGGGTGACGCCGGTCTGCGCGGACGCCGCCTGCCGGGCGGCCATCGGGGCGCCGGTGTTGCCGATTGTGGCGACGACGCGGGAGCGATGCGTGGTCTGCGGGGGTTCGAACACGAAGCGGGCGGTGAAGCGGATGCTGGAA
>CAYTBM010000154.1:0-7899 GCA_964436025.1 uncultured Anaerolineaceae bacterium | reverse complement strand
CGACCATGGCGACGTCCTGGTCCCAGTCCTCGACGGAGGCGGAGTAGGCCCTGGCTTTGCCGCCCAGCTTCTCGATTTCGGCGACGGTTTCCTTGGCGGCGTCTTCATCACGGCGGTAGTTCACGGCGATGGTGGCGCCATCCTTTGCGAGGGCGAGGGAGATGGCTTTGCCAATTCCGCGGCCGCCGCCGGTGACGAGCGCGACGCGTCCATTGAGAGACATGAGGGTGTGGCTCCTGAGGTGATGTAGGTGGGAGCGATTCTACGGGCTGGGTGACAACGGACGACGGCGGGCGAAGCTACCAGCCCTCATCCCGGCCGGGCTGTCCCTGTTTCCGCTTCGCGAGAGTGCGGGTACCGTTTCGCCTCGTGACCAGCTATTTCGAGCCAGGGGATGACCACGTTCAGCGTCTCGTGGCCTTCCGGCCCGCACGAAGTGCGTGACCTGTTCGGCTGGATCGAGGAGCACGAAGCGCGCTGGTAGGCCTTTACTTGCGTGGCGCGAGGGCGAGCGCGCACGGTTTCGGCGGTAGATCTCCCGCGATCGCCAGGGGCGCCGGGTCCGCGCCGTTCGAATCGAGCAAGAGGATCTGCCCGGTTGCCTGATCGGTGAGCCAAACGCGGCCCCGCGAACCGACCGCGACGCCGCAGGCAAGCACCTTCGTCCGGGTCTCGAAGGGACCGCTGACCGTCGCGGCGCGGGGGTCAATCCTCCAGACCACGCCGACTCCGGCCACGAGCAGGTTCTTTCGGTCGGGGTCGTACGCCATGGGCCCGAAGACCTCGCCCGTCTTGAGGACGGTCGTCGCCGCGCCGGTGGTGAGATCGACCTGGACCAGCGAACCATCGGGCTGGAGCGCGAAGAGGCCGTCGGGTGTGGCAGCGAACGTTGCACCCGGCAAAGGCGGGTCGATGCGGGTGACGGCGACAGGCTCGCGGCTCGAAGGGCGGTAGGCGACCACCGCCTGGGCTCCCCTGCCGCCTTCGACAACGGCGAGCAGGCTGCCTTTCGGAAGCTTCTTGCCTGAGTTGGCTTTGAGCGGCTTGCCCAGGGCGCCAAGACCGACGGTGGCAAGCTGTTCTGAGCTGGCGCTGGTACGTGAACTCACGCCCGTGGCCAGGTCTATGCGGTAGACCTGGGCCGTGGCCGAGTCCACCACGAAGAGGTCGATGGGTGTGTTCGACGAGAGCACGACCGGAGCGATCGCCGCGCCGGCGACGGAGGCCGTGGCTGCGCTCGTGAAGAACACATGCGAGACGAGGGAACCGCTGCCCCACACCCGCACGGAATCGCGGAAGGCGCGCTGCACGAGCGCCCAGGGGCGGCCTCGAAAGGCCGAGCGGCGAGCCGAATGGAAAAGCTGGTACGTCCCAAAACCGGTCAGCGCGGCGAAGGGCGCTGTCAGCCAGAGGGCGGGGTCCCGTGGGCCCGCGATGTACGCGATGTAGCCGCAAAGGAAGAGCATCCCGGCGAGGGCAAGCGACGCCAGGCAAAGCACGGCGGCGACACCGAACCGTTCCGCAAGCCAGCCACCGCGCCGCCGGGCCACTGCGCGGAGCTGCGGCCTGGGCAGCAATGCGGGCCGGCTCGCGGCCAGCTCTTCAGCGCTCACCGCGTCCAGCGCGGGGAGGGCGGCCGGCTCCGATGCTGCCGGTTTGGGACGGTGGCCTGCGAAGCGCGCGAGCGGCGTCGCCCGCAGCATGGCACGCGACTGCTGGAACACACCCAGGACGAGAAGCCCCATGAGGGCGATTTGCACCGCGTCGGCGAAGCTCCAACCGCCATCCGCCAGGTTGCTGACGCCGAGCACCATCCCGCCGAGGGCGAAGAGACTGAGCGCAAAGAAGAGATAGGGAAGCCAGCGCTTCCATGTGCCGCGAGGTTTCGGCACGGCGGATTCGGGTGCGGGTTCGATCCAGGCGGTCAGCCCACGCTCGGCAGCCAGGCGGGAAAGCGCCTGGCTGCTCACCTGGTCCAGTGGGATCGGCCCGTCGTTAATGGTCGATCGCCAGGTCGTCGAGCCCGTCAGGGAGGCCGTGGCCATGATGCAGGCCGCCGAGGTCGTGATGGCCCGAATCGAGGTGCGGGATCTCGATGTGCCCGGGCAGCCCGTCAGCGCCTTCCGTGTGGGTGTGGAGGTCGATCAGCGTGGTCGGTGCGTCAGCGTCGGCGTCGAGGGCGGAGAAGCTGACGAGCACTTCGTCATCGACCTCGGGCAGCACGCCCGCGGCATGCTGTGGCTCGGTCGCCTGTTCGAACGTGCCGCTGCCGGGCGAATCGAGCACTCCGGGTTCTCCCGCGCCGCCGTCGCGGAGGTTGGACTGCTCGAGGTAGGGCAGGATCCCCGCCGCACCGGCCTGTTGCGGGGCCTGCACGCGTTCCACCACTTCCGTTTCCGATTCCATCCCCGAGGCCGACTTGAAGAAGTCGGTCACCTCGGTGTCGGCCTTCAGGCCGCGCGGGTAGAGTTCGCCGTCCTGCATCATGAAGCCGGAACCCTGGTGCCCGGGGCCCATGGTGCGAGCCCCTGCGTCGAAGTTCGCTTCCGCGCCGGCGCCGGCCCAGCCTACGTTCGGGGAGAGGCCCTGGCCCGGCTGGTGGACCCAGACGATCTCGCCGGTGCTGGTATCGATCAGCTGGTTGGCCCGCAGCCAGTCCACGAGTGCCCCCAGTTCGCTGTGGGACCCGGATTGAGCGACGACCTCGTCGGCCCAGACGATTTCCCCGGTGCTCGTGTCGATGAGGCCTCGTTCCCGCAGGTGGCTGAGGAGCTGGCCCATCTGTTCCTGGGAGCCGGTGAAGTTCTGGCCCTCCATGAACGGCAGGATGCCGCGCGGATAGAGTTCGCCGTCCTGCATCATGAAGCCGGAACCAGGGTGGCCTGGACCGGCCATACGGTTTGCGTTGTCCGTGCCAGAACCGTCCTGGGCTCCGCTGAGCGCCGTGCGTAGTCCGCTATCGTCCGATCCGCTTTCAGACTGCGCGGAAGCGAATTCGATCGACGCGTAGTTGCTGGGCTCGCGACCTGGTGTGCCCCACTTCAGCGGACCCGCGGCCCCTTCGATGCCGCGCGGATACAGTTCGCCGTCCTGCATCATGAACCCGGAACCCGGATGGCCGGGGCCCATCGTGCGCGCTCCCGCGCCGGGATCGTCGCCGGCAACCTGGAGCTCGGGCTGGTCGCCCTGGCTCGTCCCGGCTGCCGCCCCGCGTGCCGGCCAGAGGTCGTCGGTGGCGGTGTAGGAGCCGGGATCCTTCTGGATGATGCTCCGCAGCGACTCAACGTCGGGGCCTTCGCCATGGTTCAGCGTGCCGCCGTGGCCCAGGTCGATCTCCATGTCACGGAGGCCGTGCCCTGGCGCGGCCGAGCGTTCGTTTGCGCCGGAATCCGGGCCGTCACCTTTGAGCAGTTCGAAGCTCATCGAGCGTCCCTCGGCCGAGGTGAACGACTTGTCGGCGCCGTCAAGTTTCGGGAAGGCGACTTCGGTGACCAGGCTGTTTTTCGACGCGTCGAAGTCCGGGCCGTCCCACTTCACGCCCAGGCGGCCCGCGCCCGGCCCGAGGCCGTCCGGCGCCAGCCGCGCTTCGTTAATGAGGTCATCGGAGAGGGTGAACCCGGCATCCAGGGCGTTCTGACCGCGCGCGTTCAGCACGATCTCCGCCATGTCCTCTTCGACGTTGCTGGGCCGACGGGCCAGGATGCCATCCGCGTCCGGGCCAGACGTCCGTTGCAGGCTTTCGGAACCCGCCTGGGGTCCGCCGTCCACGATGTCCAGGATGAGGCCGTCGGCCATCGGCTTCGTGGTGGAGGCGAAACCATCGCCGTCCGTGCCCGGCAGATCCCGCGGGCCCAGCACGGAGAGGTCGAACGCCGAGGTGTGCGCATTGACCACGCCGTCCGGTCCCGGCCCGGCGGAGCGCTCGTTCCAGTCGGCGGGCGTCTGGTCGTTGATGTTGTTGCGGTATGTCGCGTCCGGATCGTTGTTATCGGTCACCACATTGGGGTACTCCAGTTTCCCGGGCAGCCGGTCGCTGGTCGCGTTACTGTGCGCGTAGTAGTCCTGCATGATCCCGGAAGGCTGGCCGCCCGGTTCGGCGCCAGTGCTGTGGACCTCGGGCGTGGCGTCGCCGTTGACATCTCCCGCCGCGACCTCCGGGGCGCGCTTGAAGAACCGCGAAATGTTGAGTGCCATGGGTTTGTCCTCCCCCTGAGAGATGGAAACGGCCCTCAGGCCGGGGTTCCCTGTGCTGGTTGCGCCCGGACGATGTCCAGGAAGAGGTGCGAGCCGGGCGGCAGCGGCGCGGCGCCCGACGCGAGGTCCTCGATCGCGACGCCGCGGAGGCGCATGCCCGCGGAATCGAGGGTGATGACCGAAGCTGGATGGCCCGGCGGGTAGCAGCGCGCAAGGTGCGCGGTGAGCGGCGAAAGATCGAGCGTGGCGCCGGCGCCGGGGACAGCCTTCGCGCCGAAAGTGTCCACGCTCATCAGCAGCGCGGGCACCGACGGGTTCAGCGCGATGCGGCGGGCGACCAGGCGGGTTGCATCGAACACCTGCAGGCCGAACGTCGAGACATCGAGCCCGAGCCCACTGATGACCATGTCCAGTGGCGACACCGCCGCCGCGGACTGGACCGTGAGGCCGAGGCGCCGCCCTTCCATCGCCAGGTAGCGGCCGATAGCGTTGAACATCAGCGGGTTGCCGGGCGCGAGGAAGATCACCGGGCGTTCGCTCGCAGCCCTGGTGACCAGCGTGTGCGCGATTTCCAGGTAGGCGTCGGCGAACTCGCGACCTGGCGCAAGGCTGGGCGCCAGGTCCGTCACCTTCACACGCTGGCTCTTGAGGAAGGCTTCGAGATTCGGCGGCAGGCCGACCGCGTAGGCAGAGCCGAAACGGGCGAGGATCCGCTGCGACTCGACCGTCAGCTGGAGCGAGTCCGTGACGCCATAGCCGAGGAGGATGATGTGAGGGACGGCCATCGCGGTGGAGCGGGTAGCGTGTTGTTCGCCCGCGGCGGTGTCAAGAATTGCGGCCCTCGTGGTCGTCATGCCGGTGAAATGGCGCGGCACGGCGAAAGGTGACGGGTGCTGTTCGCATCGAAGGCGGCGGCGAGCCTGCAGCATGGCCCGCGCTAGCGGCGCTCGATGGCGACGGTGCCGGCCCCGCCGTCGACAGTGAGCAGATCGCCGGTGCGGATGCGGCGCGTCGCGTCGTGCGTGCCGACCACGGCGGGGATGCCGTATTCGCGGGCCGCAATGGCGGAGTGCGAGAGGGCGAACCCGGAGTCCGTTACGACCGCGGCGGCCAACCCGAACAGCGGCGTCCAGGGCGGAGACGTGGTGACGCAGACAAGCACCTCTCCCGCCTCCATCGCGTCAGCCTCATCGAGATCCATGATCACCCTGGCCGGCGCTGTCGCCGATCCCCGGCTCCCGGCGATGCCGTGGAGCAACGCTATCGCGCCGGTTGCAGGGGCCGCGACGAGGTGCTCGGCGTTCGTGGAGATCACCGGTGGCGGCGTGGTGGTCATCCACGAATCTCGCTCGGCGCGGCGTTGCTGAACCGCGCCGCGCAGGTCCTGAATCACTGTGCCAGTGGCAAAGAACGGATCGACTTCGGCCGGCACGAGGAAGAGGATGTCTTCCGCCCGGTCGATCGCCCCCGCCTCGACCATTGGGGCGCCTTTGCGCAGAAGGGCGGTACGCAAGCATCCACCGCTGGTGAGCTGCCACAGCGCCCGGCCCTCGCGCACGGCGACGTAGCCATCCAGTTCGCCGATCACCGCCTCGACGTCGGCTGCTTCAACTGAAGCGCCCACGCGTTCGCGTATCTCCGCCAGCGCCCGTTCGCGCGTCCGCGCGGCAGCCGTTCGACGCTCGTCGGGGCTCTGCTCGGCTTTCATGGCTGAGCGGACAAGGTCCAGGAGCAGTTCCGGCTGCTCGTTGAGGGTCGGTGTGTCGATCGCCCAGGATTGGGCGCGGAAACCATAGCGGTCCAGGTAGTCGCGCAGGCCGGCTTCGAACGCCTCGTTCTTCGGCAGCGCGATGGCCGTTTGCCCGTCCAGGAGCGTTTGGCGAAGCTTCTCGTCGGCGTTAGCGATAGCCGCCAGGCGGGCGATGGCCCGGTCCGAGTCGACCGTCTCATTGTCGGCGCCCTGCAGTACCTCCTGGCAGAGAAGCGGGATGGCGGCCTCGGGGAAGTAGGGGGCGAGCAGTGCGGCCAGCCTCGCCTGGAGGGGTATGAAGACTGCCGGGCCCGCCGCGTGCGTGAGATGGAAGGCGCGATTGTAGGCGGCGAAGAGTTCCGCGCAGGGTGTTTCCGGCGGGGCCGAGCGAAGCCAGGAGCAGACCTCACGGACGCGCGGGAGGGAGAACTGCTCCCATACCTTCGTTGCCCCTCCGAAGCGTGCAGCGAGGGCTCGCGAACTGGCAATGTACTGTTGCTGCTCCTCCCCGCGGTACGGCGACTGCCGCATGAACTGGAAGCCGTGGTGGAGCTCAACCGACCGGAAGAGCGGCGGAGGGTAGACGCCGGCTTCCTCATAGGCCTTGAGGCGGCTTGCGTGGTCCAGCCAGACCTCCATAGCCATCGGAGACAGCGGGAGCGGGTAATGCGAGTTGTTCCAATGCCACGGTTCGTTCGCCGTGGCTTCATTGAGCCAGACGACTTCGAACGGCCGGCCATCGGCGGCCCTGAAGGTCGAGGTGAGTGGACCGGCCATGACAATTCCTCCCGTGAGCTATCGCGATCGTACGGCGGGGCGTCAACCTGTCGGCCCGCCCCGGATAGCTGGCCGGAACAATCAGCCGCCCGCGGGCCCCGCGCAGTGAACTGGGTCTCATTTCGTTTGGTCATCTTTACCATCGGGTAGGGAGCGAGGCGAGGTTGCTGCCTACGGTAGATTCATGACTGTGACCTCGCCTCCGCCTCTCGAAACATCGCGCGTCTCGAACTGGACGCCGCGGCAACGCGAGGTGCTCAACCTGCTCACCAGGGGCCGCACCAACCGCGAAATCGCGGAGGAGCTCGGCATTAGCCTGGACGGGGCGAAGTGGCACGTCAGCGAGATCATCACCCGGCTCGGCGTCGATTCGCGCGAGGAGGCGGCGGAGTACTGGCGCCACCAGAACGGCATGCGCATGCGTTTCACGCGGATGGCGGGCGTGTTCTCCTCAGGCGCGTTGAAGTGGGCGGCGGCGGTGGTTGCGGCGAGCGCGATCGTGTTCGTTTCGGCGGTCGTCATCTTCGCCCTGCGCGAGAGCGGCAGCGAAGGCGAGCAGCACGCCGGCGGCGGGATCGAAACGCCCGGCACTGCCGTCGCGTCGCCAACGGCGGTCGTGACCGGCACCCCACCCGCGAGCACAACGAGCGTGCCGAATCCGACCGGCGAAGTGATCGGCGGCGTGCCCGTTTCCGGCCTGGCCTTCGGCGCGCCGGGCTCCCTGCCGGTGCCGATGTCGGTCATCGTGGAGAAGGGCTGCTACCAGTGCGATGGGCCAACGGCCGCCTTCGAGCGGGTGACGCTCGATGCCAACGGGAAACTCAAGGTCGAACAGCTCTACAAGCCGGCGAGCGGCTACATTCTCGGCAGCTTCTGGGACCCGGCCGGGCGCGAACACTACCTGAGCGTCTGCTCGCGCGGCTATTGCGGCGGCGTGGGCCAGATCAGCGCGGACGCCCAGACGACGATTATGCGCTCTACCGACGGCGGCGTGACCTGGCAGGCGCTGGAAACGTTCGACGGCGATGTGACGGTAGCGGCGAAAACCGCGCAGGGCGTACTTCTCAACAGATCGACCTACCAGGATGGCCAGTTCGACTACCGCTTCCAGCTCCTGGGGACGAACCAGTTCCTCACGCCTCCCGCGGGCGCGCAGCCGGAGTACATCGGCGCGCAGG
>CAYTBM010000153.1:0-7915 GCA_964436025.1 uncultured Anaerolineaceae bacterium | reverse complement strand
CGCGGCGCTGGTATGCTCAAAACTGCGAACCGCCTCCGCGACGCGGGCGATCTCCCCGGGCGAGATGTGCGGGTGGAACGGGAGTGAAAGGATCTGGTCGACCGCGGCTTCCGTCCCTGGCAAGTCGCCTGCGTGGAGCCCGAGCGAGGCGTACGCCGGCTGGAGATGGATGGGCACGGGATAGTGCACGGCGGAGGCTACGCCCTGGTCCGCCAGGTGAGCTTTGAGCGCCTCGCGATCCCGGGAGCGGACCACAAACAGGTGATACGCGTGCGAGGAAGGTTCCCAACGCGGCAGGACCAGGCCTGACCCGGCGAGGGCGGCCATGTAGGCGCGCGCGGCCTCTCGGCGGTTCTCGTTCCAGGTCGCGAGGTGGGGGAGCGCAACGCGCAGGGCGGCCGCCTGGAGCTCGGACATGCGGTAGTTAAAGGCGGGCTCGACGTGGTTGTGCTTTGCAGCCTGCCCGTGGTCGCGAAGGCGCGCGACGGTGTCAGCCAACGCGCGGTCGGCGGTGACGACCATGCCTCCCTCGCCGACGGCGCCGAGGTTCTTCGTGGGGTAGAAGCTGAAGCAGCCGGCATCAGCGAAGGTGCCTGCCTGGCGGCCGTTCCGCTCGGCGCCGTGGGCCTGGCAGGCGTCCTCGATGACCCTGAGCCCGTGACGGCGGGCGATCGCCATGACGGCATCCATGTCGGCCAACTCGCCGTAGAGGTGCACGACGATTATGGCTTTGGTGCGGGCGGTTATCCGGTGTTCGATGTCCGCGGGGTCCACGTTGAACCCTCCGGATTCGATGTCGGCGAAGACCGGGGTGGCGCCAACGGCTGAAATCGCCTCGGCGGTGGCGATGAATGTGTTGGCAACGGTGATGACCTCATCGCCGGGGCCGATGCCCATGGCGAGGAGCGTCAGGTGAAGCGCGGCGGTGCCGTTAGAGACGGCCAGGGCGTGTGTGGCCCCGGTGGCATGTGCGAACTCGGATTCGAACGCCTTGACCTCGGCGCCCTGTACGTATCCGCCCGAGTCGAGCACTCGCGCGAAGGCATCGAGGAATTGCCCGCGGAGCGGGGCGTGGAGCCGGGCCATGTCAACGAACGGGATGGGAGTCACCGCTCAACCTCCTGTGGGCAGCCGCGGCTCTGCATGGAGAGCTGGGCGGCGTGAAGAATTCGGACTACATCAAGGCCGAGGTCAGCCCCCGAAATGGACGGCGCGCCGGCGATAACATCGAGGAAGTGGTCGCACTCGACGGCGAGGGCTTCCGCTTTTTCGAGGCGCGGGACGAGGACATCGCCCGTGCGGTACTCGACGAAGGCGCGGTAGGCGTCTTCTTTCGTCTGGACGCGGTCGGCGCCGGAGTCGTAGAGCTTGACCTTCTCGCTCTGCTCCATGTCGTCGTAGACCACCATCCGGCGGGACCCACCGATGATGGTCTTGCGGATTTTGACCGGGGCGAGCCAGTTCACATGGAGGTGGGCGATGACGCCGGATGCGAACCGGAGGGTGGCGTAGGCGATGTTTTCGAGGCCATCTTCCACGTGCCAGGCGCCGATCGCGGAGACTTCCGTGACCGGTTCGTCCAGGAGGTGAAGGAGCATCGCGACGTCATGCGGGGCGAGGTCCCAGAGGACGTTGCTGCGGGTCTGGAAGAGCCCAAGGTTGATGCGCGTCGAGTCAAAGTAATAGACGGTGCCCAGTTCGCCGGCGTCGAGGTACTGCTTGATCCGGCGCACGGCCCCGGTGAACAGGAAGGTGTGGTCCACCATGAGGACCCTGCCGGTGCGCTCGGCCGTATGGCGCATGAGCGCGGCGTCTTCCGGAGAAGTTGCGAGGGGCTTTTCGACCAGGACGTGCTTGCCGGCTTCGAGGGCCGCACAGGCGAGTTCGCGGTGCGACTCCGGGGGCGTGGCGATGACGACGGCATCGATGTCAGACGAGCGGATGATGTCCATGGCATCGTGGGTCTTGCGCGTCCAGGGATGGACGGCGTGGGCAGCTGCCAGGCGGTTGGTGCTGAAGTCCGCGACGGCTGCCAGCTCCATGCGGGAGTTGGCTTCGACGTTGCGCGCGAGGTTCGGCCCCCAGTAGCCGTAGCCGATCACTCCGACTCTCAATCGTTCTGTTCCGTCCGTTGTCGGGGACGGCCGTTCTGCTGCCATTACCACGCTCGAAACAGTAGGCCGCGCTCGTGCAGTCGCGATTGAGACGTTGTCGTCTCGGGAACCGGGAGGCGCGGGAGAGGGCTCAAGATTCGGGGGCGACGGTGAGGCGTGGGGCGATCGCGGTCCGGAATCGGACGAGATCGCGAAGGGAGATCAGCCGGAACTGGAGGCAAAGCAGGCCGTACACGAGGACGCCGGTGGGCACGGCGACGAAGAGGCCCGCCGGCCCCACGACCAGCCGAACGGCGACGGCCATGAGCAGGCAGGCGAGCGCCGCTCGAACCCCGGTGCTCATGAGCGCCTGGCGGTCCACGTCCTTGCCGACGGCCCGCCAGACGAGGAACCCGGAGACCAGCTCGGTCGGGGCCATGACTGCGGCCGCGCCGATAGCGCCGTTGTCCCAGAAGTGGACGGCGATGGGGATCGCGGCGAGGTTACACAGCGGGTTGAAGAGCGCCGAGAGCCACGCAATTGCAGCAACGACGCGCTGGCGGTCGCGGGCGAACAAGCTTGTCCCGAGGATGGTGTGGACCGAGGCCGCCGGCACGTAGATTGCCAGCAGGGCGAGCGCAGGGACCGCGTTCTGGAATTCCTCACCGCCGGCAACGAGGTGGATGATCTCCGGGGCCAGTGCCATCAACCCGGCGGACATGGGCAGGGTGACGAGCAGGACCAACCGAGTCCCACTCGTCACGACGCGGCGGAACCATGCATCGTCGCGTCCGGCGGACTCGGCGAGCGAGGGGTATACAGCAGAGACGACGATGGTGGATGCGAAGACCGGGATCGCGGACAGCCTGTAAGCGAGGCTGTAGTTGCCCACTGTCGAGGAGTTCGTCAGCGCGGCGAGCAAAAGGAAATCGATGCTCCCATAGACTGCGAGTGCGGCTTCACCCGCGAGGAACGGGAGACTGCTCGAAACCAGCGAGCGGGCGGTGTTTCGCGACCAGTGGACGGGGCCGCGAAGGTGGTGGAGGACGAGGATGCCGGCCACGGTTGTACCCGCCGCGGACGTGATCAGTCCGACGACGGCCAGGCCGACGATGCCGGTGTTGAGGGCGAGGGCGAGGATGGTCGCTGCCTGGCCGCCGATGCCGAGCACCGCGCCGAAGGCCGCGACTCTACCCATCGACTGGTTGCCCTGGAGCGCCGAGTGGAAGGCGCTCACTACCTGGACGAGGCCGCCGCCGAGGAGGATGAGGACGAACGCGAGCATCGTTGTCGCGCCCGGACGCACCGCAATCGCGACGGCGAGGCAGAGAAGCGTTGCCAGCGCCCAGAGGCCGAGGCGGATGGCCAGCGTGTGGGCGATCACGTTGGCGGCTCCTTCGCGGTCGCGGGCCACCCGCTTGACGACCTCGTTGGCGGAGCCGAACGCGGCACCCAGCGAGATCAAGCTGGCAGCGGTGTAGATCGTCGAATAGGCGCCAAGCGTGCTTGCGCCCAGAAACCGGGGGATGACCAGGATCGAGACGAGCGATGAGGCCCATGTGATGCCCTGGACGGAGAGAAGCGCCAGGCCGGTGCGAAGAATGCGCCCGGACCGCTCGGAGACGGGATGCTCAGTGTGAACGTCAGTGCCGCGGAGATTCGCGCTGGCCATACGATGGGGACCTTACCGCCCGGCAGTCGAGGGGCTGTGGAGGGAGCGTCCCCTGGCGCCGGTCAGGGGGCGGAAAGTTCGCCGCGCTCGAGTTCTCGCAGCCCTTCTCCGTGCATCTTCGCCAGGCGCGCGTACCGGCCGGGATTGCCGGTCACCCACTCCTCGGAGGCGGTGCCGGCAATCGCGCGCTTGACCGTCGCGGGCGTGCCGGCGGCGAGCACGCCGGGGGGGATCTCGGTGTCGCCGAGGACAACGGACCCGGCGGCGACGAGCGAGCCAGCGCCGACTCTGGCGCCGTCGAGCACGAGCGCCCCGTTGCCGATGAGGGCCTGTTTGCCGATGACAGCCCCGTGGATGACGCAGTTGTGGGCGACTGACGCGTCCTCTTCGATGATGGCAGGAAGGTCGGCGCGCCCGTGGACGACGGCGCCATCCTGCACGTTGGCGCCCCTGTGGATCACGGCGTAGCTCGTATCGCCGCGCACGATGGCGCCGTACCAGACCGAGGCGTTCTCGTGGATCGTCACGTCCCCCACGATGGAAGCGGTTGGCGCGATGAAGGCTGAAGGGTGAATGCGCGGGACTTTGTCCCCGACGGCGAAAATGGGCATGGGCGGGATTCTCCCCGTTTTCCGCCCGCAGTGTCGATTCGAGCGGGGCGCCGCTGCGAGGTAGCATCGATGGCCATGCTGCGGAAAATCGAAGTGGTGCCCTACGACGAAGGCTGGCCCGCCCGGTTCGAGGAGATTCGCGAGGGGCTCAAGAGCGTTCTCGCTGGCCTGTGCATCGGTATTGAGCACGTTGGAAGCACGAGCGTCCCCGGGCTGTGGGCGAAGCCGATCATCGACATCGATGTGGTCATCTCGTCGCGCTTGATGTTTCCCGAGGTGCGAGACCGGCTGGGGACCGCGGGCTACGCGCACCGCGGGAACCTGGAAATCCCCGGCCGCGAGGCGTTCCAGCGCCCGGAGGGAACGTACCCGCACCATCTGTACGTCTGCTCGGTCGATACGCCGAACCTGCACGACCATCTTGTGCTCCGGGATACGCTGCGCGCCCGCCCGGACTTTCGTAACCGTTACGCCGCGATCAAACGCGAGATGGCTGCGCTGCACCCCGACGACATCGACGCGTACATTGATGGCAAGGGGCCGCTGATCGAGGAGATCATGGCAGCGGGACGGGCGGCCGCAACGTTCGACGATTTCCAGCCGGCCGACGGCTGGGCGACAAGGAGTGCGCACCATGGAGATAACGGATAAGGCAGCGGTCGTCAGTGGGGGCGGTTCGGGGATCGGCCGGGCGGCCGTGCTGGCCCTCGTCGAGCGCGGTGCCAAGGTCATCGTGGCCGACATCGACGAGGCCGGTGCAAGTGAAACCGTAGAGCTGGCGGGGAAGAAGGGCGGGATCGCGATCGCCCGGCGCTGCGACGTGACGAAGACGGAGGACCTGGCAGGCGCGTTCGCGTGCGCGGTGGAGCACTTCGGGCGCTTCGACATCGCCTTCAACAACGCCGGGATCGGCGGCGAGGACCTCTTCGGCGATGAACCAGGCGACTGGGAGCGGGTCGTCGACATCGACCTCACGGCAGTCATCAACGCCACGCGCATCGCTGTGCGGGAGATGCGCCGCGCCGGCAAGCCCGGCGTCATCGTCAATACGGCATCAATGGGCGGACTCCTGCCGATGCCAGACTCGCCGGTGTACGCCGCCGCAAAGGCGGGAGTGGTGAACTTCACGCGGTCGCTGGGCTACCTCGCGGCGGATTCGAACATCCGCGTGAATGCGATCTGCCCTTCGTTCGTTGACACCCCGCTGGTGCGGCGCGGAGGCGAGGAGCGGATGCAGGAAGTTGGCAGGCTGGTCGGAGGCATCCTGACGCCGGAAGACATCGCTGCCGGGGTCATCGAGCTGATCGAAGACGATTCGCGATTCGGTTCGGTTATGCGCGTGACGATACGAGGAGGGCGGGACTTCGCGCGGGAGGTGCGCCCCTACTGACGGAGCGCGGTCTCGGCTATCTGGATTGTCTGACGGCGGAAGTCGATCGTGAGGCGAGTGTCTCGGAGAAAGTCGAGGCCGAGGAGGCCGTCAACACCGACGGCGCGCGGTAGAGGCAGCACGAGGACCCGGAAGTCACGGCGTGTCAGCCCCAGGGCATCGATTCTGCCAACCGATGCTTGTCGGGATGACTCAATTCCGGACGCAGTCGCTACCTGCTCGCGCGAGGACAGCGGCAACCTGAGAGTCGCCGCCCGCTCGGCCGACAGCAGGGTGCGAGTCGCTCCGGTGTCGAGCGCGAAATTGCACAGGACGGAGTCCGTGATGGTCGCGAGCCGGCACGTGACCAGGATCAAGCCGCTCCGACCGAAACGATACGTCACAGGACGGCCGCAACCCCCGGTGGGATCGGTTCACCAAGGTACAGGACGGCGGTGTGATGGAGTCCGAGTTCGATGACCGACCGGGAAGCCGCGGCCCGGTCCGCGCCGTGGTACACCACGCGGCCACGAACGACTTCGAGGTCTTCGTTCACCTCCGGCTCATCAATGACCACCCATTCGTTCGGGAAGCGCTCCTGGATTTCGGCCCAGGTCAGTATCTCGTTCACAGGACCAGTATACGGCCGCACTCGATCAGCTCGTGAGCATCTTGAGGGCGTACTCCATGTTGGTCTTCATTGAGGGCTTGATGTCTTCCCAGTGGGGGTCGTGGCGCTTGCCGCGGCGGTGCAGCGAGAGGTTCAGGCCGGAGATGATGGCGAACTTGTACATCGCGAGGGCCTTGAACCAGTTCAGGTTGCCTTCCACCGGCCCGTACGCCTCGCGGTAAAACTCCTCGAGCTCATCGCCGTGCGGCATGCGGCTGTTCTGGGTGTGGGCCCAGGCTTCGGGATCGCTGAACGCGCAGATCCAGCCGACATCGTTCAGGGTGGGCCCGATGCCGCAGAGTTCCCAGTCGATGACCGCGAGCAGCTCGGCCTTCGCGTTGTAGAGGAGGTTCGACCACTGAAAATCGCCGTGATAGATGGCGATCCGGGCGTCGTGAGGGATGTTGTCGAGCAGGAGTTGTTTCACCCGGGGCTGCAGGGCGAGCAGCTGTGGCTCGGCCGCGCGCTCGTAGAACCGTTCCCAGCGCTCAACATCGAACTGGTAGCCCCAGTACTCGCCGAGGTAGGGCGCTTTCGCGGGGTCAACTTTGTGGATCCCGGCGAGGGCAACCATCGCGTCCTTCGCCATCTCGCGGAGCTGTTCGTTGCTGAACTGCAGCGGCCAATCGTTCTTGAGGGTGTCGCCATCGAGGCGGGGCTGGATGAAGTAGGGATCGCCGAACCAGTCCTCTTCTGCACTCGCCCAGAGGATCGGCGCATGGGGCACGTTCGTATCGGCGAGGGTGCGGATGGCCGCCACCTGGCGCATCACGTCGCCGGTGCCTTCGTGCTTCACGCCCGGCGGTGGCAGGCGCAGGAAGTAGCTGGTGCGCAATCCGTGCGACAGGACATCGAAGAAGTAGGAAAAGCCGGCGTGGCCCGGCCCTGGCTCGACGTTTTCGATGGTCGCGCCGGCGTCATCGAGTTTGGCACGGGCGAAGCGTTCGAGCCGTGCGGCGAGTTCATCCAGTTCCATGTCCCCTCCGGAATCGAACGAGGCGGAGGGCCTTGCCCACCGCCTCGGTACTGGTCAGTTCGTGCGGCCTACTGGACGCCGAAGTCCCACTTGTTGCCGGCTTTGAAGCTCTGCAGGATGCGGCGCGAGACCACCATCCGGTGGGTCTCGTCCGGGCCGTCGTAGATGCGGGCGGCGCGGGCGTTGCGGTACATCGATTCGAGGGGGGTATCGCCGGAGACGCCGCGGGCGCCGTGCACCTGGATCGCGCGGTCGATGACGTCATGCAGGATTTTCGCGCCGAAGAACTTGATGGCCGAGATCTCGACGCGGGCTTCATCGCCGCTGTCGATCTTCTTGGCGGCGCTGAGGGTGAGGGCGCGGGCGGCCTGGATTTCAACGTAGGAATCGGCGATCCAGTTCTGGACGGTCTGCTTTTCGGAGAGCGTGGAGCCATAGACCTCGCGATGGAGGGAGTACTCGATCATGAGCTCGAAGGCGCGCTGCATCTGGCCGAGCCAGCGCATGCAGTGGTGGATGCGGCC
>CAYTBM010000152.1:0-7924 GCA_964436025.1 uncultured Anaerolineaceae bacterium | reverse complement strand
GGCTTCCCGAACAAAATCGCGGTCATGGTCCAAACCACGCACAAGATGGAAGACTTCGCGAAGTTCGTTTCGAACCTGATGCTGCTCGGCCGAGACCGGAACTTCGAAATGCACGTCGTAAACACGCTCTGCCACGCAACCACCGGCCAGCAGGAAGCGGCTGCTGCGCTGGCAGCGACGGTCGATGTGATGGTTGTCGTGGGCGGCCGCAAGAGCGCGAACACGCGACACCTCAAAGAAGTCTGTGAGGAGCAGGGCACGATTGCCCACCACATCGAGGGCCCCGACGACCTGCGCGCAGAGTGGTTCGCGGGCAAGGCGCGCGTCGGGCTTACTGCTGGAGCGTCGACACCGGACTACTCGATAGACGAAGTGGAGGCGCGGATTCACGCGCTGGCCGGTTAGATTTTCGCTCTTGTCCACCTCGCACCACACAATGGAATCTGTATGAATCGCCCTCCGCAGCCCGGGCTTGTTTCCGGCGTCGTCCCTGGTTCCCTTGCCGCTGACGCAGGCATCGAGGCGGGCGACGCGATCGTCTCGGTTGATGGCCACCTGCTGCGCGACGTCGTCGACTTCCAGTTCCACACCGCCGGTCACGAAATCCAGGTCGCCATCAAGAAAGCCAACGGCCTTGATGACCTCGTGCTCTTCGAAAAAGACCTCGATGAAGACCTGGGCATCGAGTTCGAGCGAGCAACCTGGGACGAAGTGACGCTCTGCAACAACAACTGTTTCTTCTGCTTCCTCAAGGGTCTGCCTAAGGGCATGCGGAAGACCCTGTACACCAAAGATGACGACTACCGCCTGAGCTTCCTCCACGGCAACTTCGCCACGCTTACGAACTTGGAAGAGACGGACTGGCGGCGGCTGGAAGAACAGCGGCTGAGCCCACTCAACGTCTCGGTGCATGCGACCGAGCTCGAACTGCGCCGGCGGATGCTTTCCAACCGGACGGCGCCGGATGTCATCGAACAGCTGTGCCGCCTGGGCTCGCTCGGCTTGCAGGCGCACACCCAGATCGTCCTCTGCCCGGGCGTCAACGACGGAGAGCATCTCGCGCGCTCGATCCGCGACCTCGGAGAGTTGTACCCCACGGTGCAGACGGTCTCCGTCGTACCGGTTGGTGCCAGCCCGAAGCTGGAGGAATGGTCGCTCAAACGGGACGGCATCCCGCTCGTCAGGCCGACGCCGGAGTACGCCCGTGCCGTGCTGGCGATCATCGCGCCGTTCCAGAAGGAGTTCCGGCGGCGGTTCGAGGCGACCATCGTCCAGTGCAGCGATGAGTTCTATGTGACGGCGGGCGAGCCCATCCCCGGCCGCATCGCCTACGACGGTTTCCCGCAGTATGAGAACGGCATTGGCATGGTGCGGACTATGCTCGACGACTGGAGCCGGGCGAAGCGGCGCATCGAGCCGGGGTTCGCTACCGGCCAACGCGTGGTGATCGGCACCGCTGCGCTCATCGCCCCGCTGCTTTCGAAAGTCGCGTGCGATGCTGCCGCATTGACCGGCGCCGACATCCGCGTCCAGGGCATCGCAAACACCGTCTTCGGCGAGCGCGTGAACGTGAGCGGCCTGATCTGCGGCAAGGACTATGTGGAGCAAATCGCCCCGGGCGGCGCCGATCTCGTAATCCTTCCGAGGCCAAGCCTCGATTATTTCGGCGAGAAGTTCCTCGATTCGATGACCGCGGAAGAAGCGGAGTCAGCGCTCGGCGTCCCGCTCGGGTTCGCCTCAGTATGGTCAGAAGTGATCGACATTCTCCGGTATGGGCCGGCCCGGCCCCACCGCAACGCCGCCACCAACGGCGCGATGTGGTCGGAGTCCGCCTGATCCGGCCGTGTTGGGGTTGCTGAAGAGAGTATTGGGGCACTCCCTCATCGAAGGAGCGAACCCTTCGGCTGACACTCAGACGCACAGCCTGAACTGGAGGGGCCCGCTATGCCCGCCACCCCCGAGCAACCCGTTTCGCGAGCGCAAAAGCTCCTCGCCGCCATCGACGCGCTGCCCCCTCTGCCCGCCGTCGCGATCCGAGTGATGGAGGTAGCGCAGAACCCCAAATCCTCCGCCTCTGACCTCGCGCTTGTGGTTTCGTCTGACCCTGGCCTGAGCGGGCGGCTGCTCCGGGTGGTGAACTCCGCTGCTTACCGTCGGTCCAAAGAGATCACCTCCGTCCAGGAGGCGCTCGTGACTCTTGGCTTCGTGCAGGCCCGCAACATGGCCATCAGCGGCGCAATCGCCGGTGCGTACGCCCCCGACGCACTCAACGCACTTTTCCGGATCGAAGTGTTCTGGCGCCACGCCATCGCTGTAGCCTTCAAAGCCGCGGAGTTCGCCGGCAAGAGCCGCAGGTTGGACGTGCCGAGCGCGTTCACCGCAGGCATCCTCCACAACATGGGCCGCCTGGCGATGTACTACGCGGACGCCGCGGGCCTGGACCAGGCGATCGCCGAAGCAATGTCGCGGGACGTGCTCCTCGAAACTGTCGAGGGCGAACTCCTGGGCGCGGATCACGCCGAGGTGGGAGGGTTACTGGCTCGCCGTTGGAAGCTGCCCTCCGACATCCAGGACGCAATCGCCCGCCACCATGTGGCTCCGGCCGACGAGGTGACCCTTGCCGGCATGGTGGGCGCGGCTGACCGGTTTGTGACTGCGAACGGCTTGTTACCCGGTTATGCGGTTCCGCCGGCCCCGGGAGACGAATCGACCCCGAGCGCCGAGTTCGCCCAATTGTCCCGCCAGGTCGATTCGTTGATGGAACTGGTGAAGGGCAACGGCGTCGGAGTCGCGGCATGACACCTTGCAGAACCGTTGCGGGTCGATTGGCCCGCGCGTACGGGGTATTGCTCTCGACTATAGCTCAACGTCAAGGTATTCACAGGACGACTATCTCCGTCGTAGTCTAAAACGAGGGCAACCGCCCGCGGAAGCAGACAGAATGGTTATCTCCCCCGCGCCGAGCAACGTCGCGAGCGTCATCCTCGCCAATGCCAACGAGGTTTACCACAACCTCTCCGTGCCGGTGCTTTACGAACACGCCGTCAAACGCAACGAAGGGAAGTTGCTCCAGGGCGGCACCTTCGCGGTCTACAGCGGCGAACGCACGGGCCGCAGCCCGAAGGACAAGTTCGTAGTCCGCACGCCAGAGATTTCGGAGCACGTGTGGTGGGGAAACCACAACCAGCCCCTCACAGTCGATACGTTCGAGCGTATCCGCGCTAAAGCCATCCAGTACCTGAAGGATCGCGACATTTATCTACAGGACTGCGTCGTGGCCCAGGACCCGGACCACCAGCGCACCGTGCGAGTCATCACTGAGCAGGCCTATCACTCGCTCTTCGCCCGGACAATGTTTATTCCTTCATCGCCGAAGCCCGCTGCCTCCAATCCGGACATTACCATCATCCACTGCCCGTTCTTGCAACTCGGCGGCGAGGCTGACGGCATCCGCAGCGAAGCTGTGGTCGCCCTCAACATGACCGAAGGCATCATCCTCATCGCCGGCTCGGCTTACGCGGGTGAGATGAAGAAGGCCGTGTTCACGGCCATGAACTACTACCTCCCTCTGCAAGGCGTCCTTTCGCTCCACTCCGCCGCCAATGTGGACCCGAGGACCGGCAAGTCGGCGCTCTTCTTCGGCCTCTCCGGAACTGGAAAGACCACGCTCAGCACCGACCCGGAGCGGCTGCTCATCGGCGACGACGAGCACGCATGGACCGAGACGGGCATCTTCAACATTGAAGGCGGCTGCTACGCCAAAACCATCCGCCTCTCGAAAGACGCTGAGCCGGACATCTTCGAGCAGACCACAGAGTTTGGGACAATCCTCGAGAATGTCATTTTCGACGAGGACACGCGCGAGGCAGATCTGGACAACGACTCCGTCACGGAAAACACGCGCGGAAGTTACCCGCTCGGCTCGTTGCGCAATGTCTTCGAGAACCAGGTAGCGCCGCACCCGGCCCACGTTATCTTGCTCACCGCGGACGCCTACGGTGTGCTGCCGCCGATTGCCCGGCTCACGCCGGAGCAGGCGCTCTACCACTTCCTCAGCGGGTACACCTGCAAGCTGGCCGGCACAGAAGTCGGCGTCACTGACCCCGAGACCACCTTCAGCCCCTGCTACGGGGCGCCGTTCATGGCCCTCAATCCGACGGTGTATGCGGAACTGCTCGAGCAGCGGCTGCGGATGACCGGCGCACAGACCTGGCTAATCAACACCGGCTGGACCGGCGGCAAGTACGGCCTCGGAAAGCGGATCAGCATCCAGGAGACGCGCAAGATGGTGCGAGCGGTGTTGAACGACGGCATGGGTCGCGTGACGTTCCGCAAGGATCCCATCTTCGGGTTTGAAGTCCCCACGTCGGCTCCAGGAGTCGATCAGCGGCTACTGAACCCGCGTGATTGCTGGGCCGACAAAGACGAGTACGACCGCACGTACGCCGCGATCGCGGAGAAGTTCAAGTTGAACTTCGCTCAGTTCCGCAACCTCGTGAAGCCGGAGGTCGCCCAAGCAGGCCCGTGAGTGGGTCGGGACTGAATGCGTTTAGGAAACCTCGGCACGTGGCGCTGGGGGACACAGCGCCACGCCCGGATTCGCTTCATTTGTGAAGGCTCCGTACAATCTGCGCTGCTGCGATCTGCTTTGGGAGGCTCGATTCGTGACCGCCAAGTACCTTAACGAGTTGCGACACCAGGGGGCCGTGGACGAGATCGCAAAGGTCAAGTTCCCGTTCCCGGGGCCACTCGGGCCGGATTACGAAACGCTGGTCAACATCCCGAAACCGAAGATCGCGGTCGGTAAGGATGAATCGCAAGATCTCTACCCGGACATCGTCGTCGTGAGGCGGCCCGGGCAGTGGCTGATGATGATGGCCGAGGTTGAAACCGCCGACACGGTGAATGATGAAACAGCAGCCCATCGCTGGAAGCCCATCGGCGAAGTCGGTGACCTGTTTGTTTACGTCCCTGCCGGAATGGTCCCCGAGACGAAGAAGCTCATCAAGAAGCACGGAGTCCACGTGAAAGGCATCCGCACCTGGCGCTTCCGACCGGTGTGGGGCCTCGACGTGGCTGACGCCTGAGCGGATACACTGAAATCGTGGACAAATCCAAAGGCTCGCCGTTGAACGTCTTCTTCGACGTTGATCACACACTGGTGTTCATCGATCAGCACACTAACGCCCTCCGCCCCGGGGCGCATGAAGCCATGAAAAAGCTCAAGGCCGCCGGTCACGGCGTGTACGTCTGGTCCGCCAGCGGGCTCGCACACGTCGAGCGAGTGGTCCACATGCACGGGCTGACGGAGTGGGTCGACGGTATGTTCGACAAAGATCCTCGAGTCCAACCCTACCCGGACTTCATCATCGATGACGACTGGTACCTGGTGGAAAAGTACGGCGGGCACTGCGTTAGCCAGTACAAGGCGATCAACCCGGACGACAGCGAATTCGAGGACGCGCTGTTCAAGTTGGCCGAACTCGGACACATGTAGTTCGGGACAACGGGTTAGCATCTCGCCATGGCACGCGTTCTCTTCGTCGAACCGTTTTACGGCGGAAGTCACCGGGCTTTCCTTGACGGCCTGGTCGAGCACACGTGCCACAAGTTCGAGCTGCTCACACTTCCGGAAGGCGAGTGGCGGCGGCGGATGCGTCGGGGTGCCCAGGAACTGGCAAGTCTCTCTCACGGCCTGGAGGGCACCTTCGATTGCCTCATCGCCAGCGACATGCTGGACTTGCCGGTGTTCCTCGCTCTGACTCGGCCTCGCTTTGAACGTACGCCAGTCTGCGTTTACTTCCACGAAAACCAGATGACCTATCCGCGGCTCAAAGGAACGAAGTTCAGCTCCTGGTTCGGACAGATCAATTATGTGAGCGCCCTGGCGGCGGACTCGGTGGCTTTCAACTCGGAGTTCCATCGGCAGGACTTCTTCGCCGCGCTTCGGTCGCTTCAGACGCAGCCAAACAACTGGCTGTTGTCCGCGAGTCTCGACGCGGTCGAAGCCAAATCGACCGTACTGCCGGTAGGCGTCGCGCTCGACTGGCTGGACACCATCCCCCCTGACGGGCGGTCATCGGCTGGCCCTCGCACGCTGCTCTGGAACCACCGCTGGGAGTTCGACAAAGCGCCGGAGCTGTTGGTGCGAGCCCTCCGCCACGCGCGGTCGCAGGGCTGGCCCTTCAAGCTCATCGTCGTCGGGGAACCAGGTGACAACCCGAGCGAAGCCATGACGCGCCTGCCGGAAGAGTTCCCGGAGGAACTGCTCCACTTCGGATATGCCGAGTCGAGAACTGACTACGGGCGCCTGCTGAAGCGAGCTGACATCGCCGTTAGCACCACTCGGCACGAATTCTTCGGGATCGCCATGATCGAGGCGATGGCGGCTCGTTGCGTGCCACTCGCTCCCAGGCGCTATAACTACCCGGCGCTCGTGCCTCAGGAGCACCATCGACGGCTTCTTTGGGAAGACGAAGGGCAGCTCTTCGAGCACCTCGGAGCCCTGCTCACGGGACCGCTTCCGGACCGACGGCGCTTCCAGCAGGCTGCGAAGAGCTACTCCTGGCCGAAGGTCGCGCCAGTCTGGAATCGTTACATCAACCGGCTTTCCTGTAGCGAAAACGCAACAGAATGCCGCGGATCGCCCCATTGACCGGGGCGCGACGCTGGCGCCAACTACCATGGCAGCATGCTTACTCCCGTCGACGTCACCCCGAAGTTCCTCGAGTCCTATCGTCAGGCTGTACTGCCGGGCGTAATCGAAGCCATCCGGCGCGACGCCCAGGATCTCGCCGGCGCCCGCGTCCTTCACGTCAACGCCACTGGTTACGGTGGCGGCGTCGCCGAGATACTTGCTTCGCTCGTGCCGCTGATGCGGGACCTCGGACTACTGGCCGACTGGAAGATCATCTCTGGCACCGACGAGTTCTTCGGCGTTACCAAGGCGATGCACAACGCGCTGCAGGGCAAAGCGCACGACTGGACCGACGCCGAGCGCGAGTTGTGGGTGGGAACGAACCGCAAAAACGCTGATGGCTGGGATGACTACGACTTCGTGGTGATCCATGACCCGCAGCCCGCGCCCATCCTCGGCTTACTGCGCGAGTCGGGGTTAGAGCCGAAGGGGAAATGGCTCTGGCGCTGCCACATTGACCTGACAGACGCGCAGGTTGAAGCCTGGGAACTGTTACGGCCCTGGGCGAGCGAATACGACGGCAGCATCTGGACCATGCGCCAGTACGTGCGCCAGGGCATGCCCGAGCACAACCTGTTCATCGCGCCGCCCGCTATCGACCCCCTCAGCCCGAAGAACGTGCCCATTGACGAGGAAGCCGTCGCCCGCGTGTTCGACCGCTACGTCATCGACCGCAGCCGGCCCATGGTTTGCCAGGTTTCGCGATTCGACCCGTGGAAGGACCCGCTGGGCGTGATCGACGCCTACCGAATGGCACGCGAAGAGAATCCTGGCCTCCAGCTCGTCCTGGTAGGGTCCATGGCCCACGACGACCCCGAGGGCCAGGAATGGCTGCAAAGGGTCTTCGACCACCGCGACCACGACCGTGACATCCACGTGCTCACGAATCTCGACGGTGTCGGAAACCACGAGGTGAACGCGTTCCAGACCGCGGCGAAGGTGGTGATCCAGAAATCAACACGGGAAGGTTTCGGCCTCGTGGTCTCTGAAGGGTTGTGGAAAGGCAGACCGGTCATTGGGGGTAATTGCGGTGGGATCCCACTCCAGGTGATCGACGGAAGGACCGGCTACCTCGTCGATAACGCGACTGAGTGTGGGATGCGGCTGCGACAACTCCTCGCTGATCCGGAGGAGAGCGACCGCCTCGGCGCTGCCGGACGGGAACTTGTTCGCGAGCACTTCCTTCTTACCCGCTATTTGCACGACTATGTGCGTATGTTCAGGACG
>CAYTBM010000151.1:0-7968 GCA_964436025.1 uncultured Anaerolineaceae bacterium | reverse complement strand
GGCAACCCGACGAAGACGAAGGATCAGAGACTGGGCATGGTCGCGGACAAAGTCGCGCAGCACGGCATCACCAAGGGTGCATTCGCCCGCCTGGTGGAAAAACGGTACTCGGACAAATACGGTTTCAACGGCGCGGCCGACATCGGGCAGATGTTCTACCAGTACAACGACAACAAATGGACATCGAACCTGACCCGCGCCACCCGCCCGTTCACTGTCTCGAACGGAAGCTTGATGGGAAGCATGACCAGCAACCTGGACCGCGGCCAGGACCTCACCGTGGTGCCTGAGCACGAACATCCGGTCCAGCCGCGGCACGTCACCTCGTTCGCCAACCTGCTGTCGCTCGTGTATCCGGGCAGCAAGTGGAAGCCGGCGCGCCGGTAATGCTCGTGACCTACCGCCGCTTCGGCGGCCCCGATCCGCAGAGTGACGAGTCCGTCGAAGTTACAGCGGAGGGCGAAGCGACCTCCAGGCGCGTGGTGTCCATCGGCCGCGCGGGCCGGTTCGCATCACGGCTCGAACCGGCTGATCTCAAGCGGTTGGCCGGTGCCGTGGAAGCAGTGGCTGGCACCACCGTCGAGACGGAAGCACCCGGCCGCCCGCCGTATGAAATCGAAGACATCGAGACCTCCGGGGCATCGTTCAGTTTTCACCCCGAACAGAAACTTCCCAGGCCGCTGACCGCGCTGCGCAACCGCCTTCGAAAACTCTACGAAGAGACAGCTGAGCACCCCGTGTCCGGCATCGAGCTCACTGTCGGCGCGTCTGGCCAATCGGTCGCGCTTCAGGCGATTGGCAGCGAACCCGTTGAACTCGATTGGTCGAATGCGGCCGTGACCTACGACCTGTACGACGCCCGGCAGGCACACGTGAGTTCCGGGACGGTGGACCTTGGACTCGCTGGCGGGCGGCAAGCAGTTGCGTCCGGCTGGGTACGAGAAGGGCCGCTCATGGATGTGGAGTTCAGCCCGGAGAAGACGCTGCAGCTGCGGGCGTCGTTCTCCATGAAGTTCGACGACGATCGCTGGCGCGAATGCCAGCTGACCGTCACCGCCGGCAGGGGCTGGTGACGCTCACCGGACTCTAACGAAGTTCCAGCGCCCTTTACACGTTCGAATCACCTCCCTGTGCCCTGGCGCCATTGCCTCAACACACCGGCTACGTCCGGCAGGAGAGAGCAATGGAAAAGAGACTGGTGTCGCTCATGGGAACGGTGTTCGCGGCGGCCACGCTGGCAGCGTGTGCCTTCGCGGGCGGCGCGGAGGCGAAGCCTCCCGTGCCCGCCGGGCCGCCTGCGGCGGAAGTCAGCCGCATGCCTCGGCCATCAGGCGGCGCAATGCCCGGGACGGCGGTCCCCGACGAAACGGTGGTCGGATGCACGCCTATCGACGGCATGGACATCCCGATGGACGTGTACTACCCCGCCGGCCACACCGCCTCATCTCATGACCCGGCCGTGGTGTACGTGCACGGTGGCGGCTGGACCTCCGGTAGCCGGAGCCAGGGCGAAGGGATCCGCTACATCCCGTCGCTCCTCGCCCAGGGGTTCGTGGTTTTCGCGGTCGACTACCGGCTTGCCCCGGATTACCAGTTCCCGGCGCAGATCCAGGACGTGCAGTGTGCGATTCGGGGCATCCGGGCCGACGCCGCCGCCTACGGGATTGATGGGGAGAGGCTCGGCGCCATCGGCGGCAGCGCGGGCGGCCAGCTGGTCAACCTGCTCGGCACCGCCGAGGATGGCGACTTCGCGATGGTCGGTGATGACCGGGAGTATTCCAGCGAGGTCAGCGTCGTGGTCGACATGTACGGCGCCAGCGACTTCAGCGACCCGAACATGGCTGCCCATAACGCCGCCCATACCCGCGTCTTTGGCGAAGACACCAGCGCAGACGAACCGGCTGACGTGCTCTGGCGGGCCGGCGCCGTGAACTACGTCTCAGCCGGAGACGCGGACTTCCTCATCCTGCACGGCGAAGAAGATCCGGTAGTCCCGATTTCCCAGTCGGAGCGCCTCGAGGCGGCGCTGGCGGCCGCCGGAGGAGATGTGATGTTTGTGCGGGTGGAGAACGCCGGTCACGGCTTCGTCCCGGCCGGCGGGACGCCGAACCCGGGAGCGGCCCAGCTAATCCAGCTCGTGACGCGTTTCTTCGTGGACCACCTTTAGCCCCGCCTCACCGGTGACAAAACGAAACGAGGCGCCCAAAACGGGGCGCCTCGTTCGTTGTGGTTCAGTGCCAGTCGTTACTCGTAGCGCAACGCCTCGGCCACCGGCACGCGGCTTGCGCCCCGGCTCGGCCACCACGTCATGAGCAGCGAGAAGATGAACGACGCGCCGATGACGACGAGTATCTCGGCCCAGGGCATCGCGAATGTGATGTCCGCGCCGTCCGTGAAGTCCGGTGAAGTCAGCAGGTTGCGGCCGAGGATCGCGCCCCCGACCACACCGGAGAGGATGCCCATCACGGCCACGAAGCTCGACTCCAGCAGGAACGTCAGCGTCACGGTCTTCCGCTGGTAGCCGATGGCCCGCAGCATCCCGATCTGCTGGCGCCGTTCCACCACCGACCGGAAGGCGATTACCCCGAGGCCGGCGATGCCGACGAACAGGCCCAGCGCCATGAACGCCTGGAACATGCGGTTGAACGCCATCTGCGTCGCTGACATGTCGTCGAAGATCTGCTCGACGGACTCGGCCTTCACGCCCTGGACAGCCAGGGCTGACTCGATGCCGCGTGCCGTCTCCCGGCTGTCCGCGCCATCCGCGAGGCGAATGTACCCGCGGCGGTACTCCGGCTGGCCGAAGAGCGCGGTGTAGGCCTGCTCGTCGACGTAGATCCCGCCGACCGTTGCCGCCGGGAGCTGGGTGCGAAGGATGCCGATCACCGTGACCGTGGCGCTCGCGCCCGTCGCCGGGTTCGTGATCACCAGGTCGAACGGGTCGAACCGGTCGTCGGTGATCGACACCCCTTCCGCGGTCCAGTCGAAGCTGTCGTTGAAGCTGATGCCGACAACAGCCGTATCAACCAGCGCGTAGGAGTGGTCCTGGCGCACCGCGTCCATCACCAGTTGTTCATCCTCGTAGCCGTTGGCGTAGGCCTGCAGCGTTGTGCCCAGGTCCGAGAAGAAGCCGGAGTCGGCGCCGATGACCGGGTAGAGGCCCGTGTTCTCCTTGCCGGGCTGGCTGACGAGCTGCCCGGTCGCGGCAATGGTCGTCCGCCCCGAGCCGGCGATGTCATCCGCCACCGGCGAACCCGCCTGGCGCAGGGCGGCCGGCACATCCCGAACGGTGCTGGTGCCGCTGGCCGTGGTCACCACGTCCATGTTCGCGCGGGCATCGCCGCCGAGGAACGCAGTGTCGAAATTGGCCAGGAGGACGCTGAAGACCGTCAGCGAGAAGACGATGAGCGAGAACATCGCGATCGTCATGCCCGTCCGGAAGCGGTTGCTGAGCGGATAGGCGATGGCCATCTTGAGCGCCGGCGCGAGCGCCGGAAACCGCGCCGCGGCCGCGATCGTCAGGGCCACCGGCACCAACAGTCCGGCGGCGAGGTAGAACAGCTGGCCCAGACCGTCTCCCGAGTCGCGCATGACGAACCCGGTGACGCCGAGCACCGCTGCCGACAGCCCGACGGCGAACGCCATCCCGTACGCGCCGGCGCCTTCGCCGGAGCGGGAGAACAGCCCGGTGAGGAGCCGCGCGTTGAAGACGATGATGAGCGTGAACGAGATGACGATCATGACGCCGCTCAGGACGAACATCTCGATGTCGCTGTCGAACTTACCGAACAACCGGTCATGCATGCTCGCCGGCATCAGCCAGTAAGCCGCCAGCAGCGCCCCCACGACGGTCCAGAGCGGCCGGTTCGGGGCGCGCAGCTGCCGCGCCATCGCCGCCAGTGAGAGCGGGATGAGCGAGATGCCGAGCGCAAACGGGAAGAGGAGTTCGGACGACTTCCCGAGCATCATGAAGAGCGCGCCCATCGCCACCCCTGACGGGCCCACGATCCAGCTCCACGGGAGGCCGATGCCCTTGCGGAAGAGCCACCAGATGCCGATCGGTGGGACGGCCAGGGCCGGCACGCCCAGGGCAACCCAGCGCCAGCGCGTCTTCCGCTTGCCTTCGGGTTTGCGCTCATCCGGCAGCTGACGGATTGCGGCGACGATGTTCACGTGGCTCGCCTTGAGCGAGGCGAAGATGACGGTCACGAACGTCAGCACCACGCCAAGGCTGTACCCGATAACGAGTGCCTGCGGCGTAATGTCCATCTGGATGAGCGAGAAGTAGTCGCCGCCGACGGCCTTGAGGAGCACGTCGACAAGCAGCCATGACGCAACGATGCCGGCGCCGACGCCGATGAGGCCGGACAGCAGGGAGTACGCCATGCCTTCAGCCAGGAAAGACTTCACGATGTCGCCGCGTTGCGCCCCGACGGCCCGGGCCATGCCCATCTCCGCCCGCCGCTCGGCTGCGAGCATGACGAAGATCATGAAGATGAGCATCACGCCGGCCGCCATTGAGAACAGGCCGAGGACGAGGAAGAACGTGGTGAAGAGGTTCCCGCGGAGGTCAGCGAAATCCAGTTGGTCGTTCTTGCTGGGGTAGGCCGTTGCGCCGGAATCCGTTGTCTTGACCACGTTCGGGCCGAAGATCGCCGCGCCGTCGCCCTCCAGGTACGCGTTCAGTCGCTCCGTCACGTCGGGAGCAAGCTCCCGCGTGCCCCGCACGCCGCCCCGGAGCGCGACGGTAAGCGACGTGATCTGGTTGCCGTTCAACCCTGCCAGCTCCTGGAGCCTGGCGATGGGCATGACGAGACCACCCGGGACGTTCGAGTAACTCATGCCCAGGAAGCCCGAGGCGATCTCGTCGCGGACAACGCCCGCGACGTGGTAGTGGCTCGTTTGGCCGTTCAGCGTCACGGCCAGGCTGTCGCCCAGGCGGGCGTGCAGGTCCTCCGCCGCGCGCTTGCTCAGGAACACGCCGTCGTCACCGAGGTCGGAGACGTTCGCCTTGTTGCCGTTGAGCATGGTCAATCCACCGGCCCGGTCGAGGCGGCGGAAGTCAACGCCCGTGAGCTGCACCGAAGGCTTCGCGTCGTTCGTCGCGAGGTTGGTTACCGGCGCCGCGATATTGAGGAAGGGCAGGAACGCTTCGATGTCCGGGTCGCCGGCGAAGCGAGCTTCGAGGGCTGAGACGGCGGCGCCGTCGGCATAGGTCACGTCGCCTTCGAAAACGGCTCCCTGGTCGCGGCCGAAGTCCCGTTCGCCGTTCCAGGAAACATCGACATCCGAACGCCCGAAGAGCGAGTAAACATCCTTCGTGAGCGAGTAGTCGACCGTGTCGCCGGTGACGAACGCGGCCGTGGTGATCAGCGTCGCCAGGGCGAGCCCGACCACAACGAGGAGAGACTGGAGGCCCCTGCGCGGGATGTTGCGCAGGCCAAATTTGAACATCGTCCGGTTTGCCACGCCAAGGACGGCGACGGTGAACACCGCCACCCCCAGCAGGCTCCCCAGCACGATTGCCAGCGTGCTTATTGGGAGTCCGAAGAGGTCGTTCACTTGTGGGACTCCTCGGAAACGATGAGGCCGTCCCGCATGCGCACCACGCGGTTGCAGCGCGCTCCCACGGCCGGGTCATGCGTGACGATGACGAAGGTCAGGCCCTTTTCGCGGTTGAGGGTCTCCATCAGCTGCATGATGTCGTCGGCGGTCTTCGAATCGAGCGCGCCGGTCGGCTCGTCGGCCCAGACGATGTCCGGCTCGTTGACGAGCGAGCGGGCGATAGTGACGCGCTGGCGCTGGCCACCGCTCAGTTGTGACGGCCGGTTGTTGGCGAGCTGGCGGAGGCCCACTGTTTCGAGCGCCTGAAGGGCGCGCTGGCGCGCCTCCTTTGGGTTCGCTCCGCTCACGATAAGCGGGAGTTCGACGTTCTCCACCGCCGAGAGCACCGGCAGCAGGTTGTAAGTCTGGAAGACGAAGCCCATGTTCCGCGCGCGGAACGTCGTCCGCGTCTTGTCCGAAAGCTGGGCGAGGTCCGCTCCGGCGATGGTGATTCGTCCGCCGTCCACCACATCGAGGCCGCTGGCGCAGTTCAGCAGAGTGGTCTTGCCGCAACCGGACGGGCCCATGATGGCCACCATTTCGCCGCGGTCCACCGTCAGGCTGACGCCCTTCAGGGCGCGGACCTGCTGGCTGCCGGTTTCGTACGTCTTCACGACGTTGTCGATGTTGATAATCGCCGCCTGTGCGGCGGCGGAGACTGATTCAGCCTGCAGAGTAGTCAAGGTGCGCTCCTGCCGTGCGGTGGTTGCCGGTGCGGTGAGGGCGATTTCCTGGTTCATTTGGTTCCTCTCCAAAGGCGATGGACTGTGAGTTGATTCAGGAGGCCTTGGCGGCCGCGGCAACGTCACGGATCACTTCGAACAGGCGGGCGATGCCCTCTTGCTTCCCGACGAAGGCCGATGCACCGGAGGCGATGGCCTCTTTGCGTGTCCCGGAATCGTCCTGCAGCGAGAGGATGACCACGCGCGCCGAAGGTTCGGTGACGGCGATCTGCCTGGCGGCTTCGATCCCGTCGACGCCGCGCATGCGCAGGTCCAGCACGACGACGTCGGGGTGGAGGTCCTGCGCCAGGGAGACCGCCGCGCCGCCCTCGTCTGCCTCGCCGATGACCTCGAAGTCCGGCTCGCCGGCCATGCACATGCGCAGGCCCTGGCGGACGCGGGCTTCATCATCAACGAGGAGGAGGCGAATCGGGGAATCCATCACGATTACAAAGGTATGGAACTCCCGGTCTCGAAACGTCACCCTCGGGGTTGGTTCGGCAGGAGCACTTCGGGGGAACGCAATCTCCTGCAAAAGGATGAGGAAGGTTCGGCTCCGGCGCGGTGATATAGTGCGAGGGTTCGCGAACCGGATTCGCGCGGCCCCGCGCTGGAGGTCCAATGCCCATCCGTCTTGTAATTGCGGATGACCATGCCGTGGTCCGCCAGGGCCTCAAGATGTTCCTGCTTGATGACCCCGAATTCGAAGTCATCGCCGAAGCCCAGAACGGCGCCGAAGCGCTCGACCTGGCCAAACGTCTCCACCCCGACGTCGTACTGATGGACCTTCTCATGCCGGTTATGGACGGCATCACCGCCATCGGCCACATCCGGCGCGAAGTCCCGGACACGGAAGTCATCGCCCTCACTTCGGTCCTCGAAGACGCTTCTGTCGTCGGCGCCGTCCGCGCCGGGGCCATCGGCTACCTCTTGAAGGACACGCAGGCTGAAGAACTGACGCGCGCCATCAAAGCTGCCGCGAACGGGCAGGTCCAGCTCTCGCCGCAGGCCGCCGCGCGGCTGGTGCGCGAAGTCCGGGCGCCCGAGAGCCCCGAGACCCTCACCGAACGCGAGACCGATGTCCTGCGCCTGCTGGCCCAGGGCAAGGCGAATAAGGAAATTGCCGCCGCGCTCTACATCGGTGAGAACACCGTGAAGACGCACGTCTCGAGCATCCTCGTGAAGCTCGGTGTCCAGAGCCGCACCCAGGCAGCGCTCTACGCGCGCCAAATCGGGCTCGGCCCGGTCGATTAGCCGGGCTGGTCGTCTATGCGCTCCGTGCCGCTTCGCCTTGGCCTCAAGCTGAACCTCTCGCTCCTGCTCTTCATGCTGATCCTCGGGGCGGCCACAGCCGCGCTCGTGGCTGTCGGCTTCAACCGTTCGCAGGACAACGCGGCGGAGAAGAGCCGCCAGGGCCTCGAAAACGAAGGCCGCCGCACGCTCCAAACCCTGAGCCAGCAGCAGGCCTACATCGGCGAACTCCAGCTTTCCCCCGCTGCCGAATGGGGACACCAGGTCGGATGGTTCCTCGGACTCAAAGGCCAGACCGCGCCGGAACTCGACTCATCGCTCCTCTCGCGCGCGGAGAACGGCACGCTCTACGACGCGCGGGCGGCCCGGACCACGGACCTGCTGATCCCCG
>CAYTBM010000150.1:0-8002 GCA_964436025.1 uncultured Anaerolineaceae bacterium | reverse complement strand
CCGAGCGCGCTGAACGCCTCGCTCAGTGAGCGGGGCGCAAGATAGGTAAATGCTTCCATGCACCTTCCCTGGGAATGGTTGGAGGCCCGTTCGTGGCGGAGCGGGCAGGCGATTGGGGAATGATAGACCGCTTACAGGAGCGTGTCTTGAACGCCCGAATCCAGGCATACCGTTACACTTCGCCCATGCGCCGACTACTGGCCTTTCTGCTTGTTGCACTCATCGCGGGGACCGTGTCGATTGGCCGCACGCCGCCCCCCGCGGCGGCGCTCGGCGACTGGGTTGTGAACTCGATGGACGTGGTCTACAACGTCCAGCCGGACGGGACGATCGAGGCGCAGGAAACCATCCGCGTCGACTTCGGCTCGCTCGATAAGCACGGGATTTTTCGCTACTTCTTAACAGCGGTGCCTTGCGGCGACCCGATCAGCGGCGCGCAACAACCGATCTACGACTGCCCCGCCGGCTCCAACCGCGAATACGACTACTCGATCAAGAGCGTAACCCGCCTGGACGGCTCCAGGTGGAAGTACGACGTCAGCGAATCGCAGGGCAAGCTGACGGTGAAGATCGGCGACAAGGATGTCACGGTGAGCGGTCCGCAGGATTATGTCATTACGTACACCGTACGCGGCGCGATGGACCGCTACGACGATCACGACGAGTTGTATTGGGACGCCAGCGGCACCTGGGAAGAGTCGCCGATCGAGCGGTTCACCATGACGGTGAACCTGCCGGACGGGGCGGAGACGCGGGCGGTGTGCTACGAGGGGTTCGCCGGATCGGACGAACCGTGTGTTTCGACGGCGGCCGGCAACACCGCAACCTATACGAGCGCGCGCGAGCTTTCGCCGAGCGAACAGGTCACCATCGTGGCGGGCTGGCAGCAGGGGATCGTCGAGGTGGGAGCGCCCATGCTGCAAGACCGCGCGACCGTGAGTGACTTCTTCACGTTCGATGTCGCGGAGTTTGCGGGGCTCATCGGCAGCGGCATCCTCGGGCTGCTGATCGTCTTCGGGGCGTGGTACCGCTTCGGCCGGGACAAGTCGTTCGTGACGCTCCACTACCTGACCGAAGAAACAGAAGAGCAGACGAGGCCGATGTTTGGCGGGCCTCCCGTGGTGGTTGAATTCCTGCCGCCGGAGGACCTCCGGCCGGCGCAGATGGGTGTCCTGGTGGATGAACGCGCCGACACCCTTGACGTGACGGCCACGATCGTCGACCTGGCGGTGCGCGGGTACCTGCATATCACGGAACTGCCGAAGCAGGGCTGGTTCGGGAAGAACGACTGGAAGCTCACCAGGCTGAAAGAAGCGGAAGAGTTGAACGCATTCGAAAAGAAGGTCTTCAACTCGCTCTTTTCAGGGGGAAAGGATGAAGTCGAACTGTCTGACCTGCGGTACAAGTTCGCAGAGGACCTGGCGAAGGCGAAGAACCTGATCTACGACGACGCGATGAAGCGGAAGTGGTTCATGCAGAAGCCGGAGACCGCACGCGGCATGTGGGTCATCGTGGCGATCGGGCTGATGTTCCTTGGCGTGGGGCTTTCGTGCTTCGCCGCGCTGGCGGTCCACCGTGGATTGATCTTCCTGGGGCTGATCCCGGCCGGAGTGGCAATGCTCATTATCTCGCGATCAATGGCCCGCCGGACGGCTGCGGGGAGCGAGATGATGCGCCGCGTCCTGGGCTTTCGGCTCTACATCTCGACGGCGGAGAAGTACCGCCAGCAGTTCAACGAGCAGGAGAACATTTTCGCGCGCTACCTCCCGTTCGCCATCGTCTTCGGCTGCGTGACCAAGTGGGCGAAGGCGTTCGAAGGCCTCGAAGCGACGGCGCAGGCGTCGACTGCGAGCTGGTACACAGGTACGCACGCTTTCTCGGCGGCAGCGTTCTCCAGCAACCTCCAGAGCTTTTCGAGTTCGGTGGGCAGCACGCTCAGCAGCAGCCATTCGAGTGGGGGGTCAGGCTTTTCCGGCGGATCCTCCGGGGGCGGCGGTGGCGGCGGGGGCGGCGGCAGCTGGTAGCAAACGAAACGAGGGCCCATTGCTGGGCCCTCGTCCAGGGGAGGAGCCTGCTCGAACTGTTAGCGGGCCACGAGGCCGTTGGCTGAGGCGCTTGCCACCGCGGAGGTGGAACCGATGCTGGTGAGCGTGCCATCGGCGCTGATCGCAAACTCGGTGATGGTGTGGGCGCCCATGCTAACCGCGTACAGGAAGCGGCCATCGACGCTAATCGCCAGGTCCTGGGGCCCACCAACGGTGGTCCCGGCGACGGCGGCTACCAGTTCGAGGCTGCCATCCCGCGCGATGGCGTAGCTCGAAATGGTGGCGTTGCCGGCGTTCGCTGAGAAGGCGAACTTCTGGTCTTTGCTCAGCACGACCCAGCAGGCTGCGGCCTGGCCGTTCGCTACAGGGCCATCGATGAGCGAGACAGAGCCCTCACGCCCGATCTGGTAGGACGAGACATCGCTGCCGGGGGCCTCCGAAATGATCGCGTGGTTATCGCGGTCGACCGCGAAGCCGAAGGGGGTCGGGGCTGCGCTCGGGAACGCCGTGCCGGGCTGGGCGACGCCGTGGTGATTGAGCGGGAACGTCTCCACTTGGTTCGTGTTCTTGATGGTGACGATGACGTTGTGGCCACGAGCGTCAAAGCTCACCTGGCCGGGTTCGGCGCCGGCAGAAAGCGGCTGGGCCGAGCCGTCCAGGTACTCCAGGGCGTCATGCTCGATTTCGAACCCGGCGATGTTGTCGCCGCCGTTGTTTACGACGTAGACGAGGTCACCGTGGACGGCGACACCAACCGGGAGCGCCCCGTGCGAGCTTTCGGTGTCAAGCAGCTGCAGCCCGCCGGGCCGCACCCGGAACAGCGAAACCGAATCGCTGCCGGCGTTGACGGCGACGAGGTAGTCGCCGTTGCCGCTGAGCGCGAGCGCGCCCTGGGTGCCGAGGCTGGCGCCGTTGCCGTTTCCGCCAGTAGGGAAGGCGCCCGCAGGGGTCAGTTGGCCATCGTGGCCGCGGTCGAACGCGAGGACCTGGTTGCCGGCGGCGGCATTGCTGATGGTGTACACGGCGCCGGCGGTCAGAGGCCGAGCCTGCGCCTGGACGCCGCCGCCGAGGGCCACGCCCAGGGCGCCGAGCGTCAGGGCCAGCCCGCCAAGGGCTCGCCGCGAATAAACACGCATGGAAGACAAATCAACTTCTCCTGAGGTAGCGAAGCCCGGAGGGTGGGCTTCGGGGACTCACGGACGGGCTACGCCGTCCGGCTTGCTCAGTGGATGGCCATCACTGAGGGCATGGTGTCTCCCTCCGCCCAAAACGTTTCACTGCTTCTCCGAAAGACCCGGCTCGAATGCGACCGGCTTCACACTTCCCTAACTCGACGCGTCCAGCCAGGCCCGCAGCCGATGGGGGACATTCGTAATGATCCCGTCCACCCCGGCCTCGACGATCCTGGCCCAGTCTTCTGGCGAATCCGCGGTCCACGCCCACACGGTCACCTGGCGCCGCTTCGCTTTCTCGATGAGGGCCCGGTCGATGCAATGGTGCTCGACCGATACGGCCTGGCCGTTTCGCTTCAACAATGCGCCGAGCAGGCGGTCCACCTGTTCGCCGTGGACCGGCCCCGTGATGATCGTCGCGGAGATGCGCGGCTCGGTATTGCGAGCGCGTTCCACCATCACGGGGTTGAAGGAGTGGATGGCCGTCCAGGATTCCGCGTTGTGCTTGCGGATCACCTCGACCACTGCGTCCACGCAGGCCTGGTCCTGGTCCGGTGCATCCGGCGTGGCCTTCAGTTCGCACATGACAGTGAAGCGGCCGGCAACAAGGCGCAGCACCTGGTCCAGGGCAGGGACGGCCTCACCGCTACCAGCGTCGGCGGCCTGCAATTCCGCAAAGGTCTTCTCTCGCACTGGGCCGGACAGGTTCGTCGTCCTGTCGACCGTGTCGTCGTGCATGAGCACCGCGACGCCGTCCGAAGAGAGCTGGACGTCGATCTCCATGCCTTCGACACCGGCGGCGATGCAGGCGCGGACACCCGCGAGCGTGTTTGCAGGGGCTTCGCCGGCGGCACAGGCGTGGCCCAGGACAAGGACGTAGGGCTTCACAGGGGCGACTCTACCCCGCGGCCAACCGCGGGGCCAGCAGCGCTCGCCTCTTAGCGGCTGTCACCGTCCGGGCGGCCGGAGGGAGGGCGGGCCATGGAGATGCCCTTGGAGAAGTGGAAGAGCCGCCTCATGCGTTCGAAGGTGAAGCGGAGACCGCTGCGCCGCGGCAGCCCGCCGAGAACCGTCAGCGCCTCGGCAAAGCCTTCCATGACGGGGGCGCCGTGTCCCGGCAGGCCGGAGCGAGGGGCAACCGCGGCAAAGTTCCGGATCGACTCCAGGTACTGCTCGTCATCATGGTTGGCCCACTTCATGGAGCGGGTCAGTTCACCGCTGTGGCTGATCACAAGGTCACCGACGAAGGCCGCGTCGAGCCGGTCGATCACAAAACAGTACGCGCCGAGCGTGTGGCCCGGCACGGGCACAGCCCGGATGCCTGGCAATACTTCGACTTCGCCTTCGAGCGGCAGGTCGACCGGCGTGTCTTCATGGGGGGCGCGATGCGTCCGGGAGGTCAGTTTGCGCAGCGGGTGCGTCCGGCCGAGCGTTGGATGGAGCACGAGGGCGTCTCCCCGGTCGAGGCAATCCCCGCGGCCGAGGGCAACTCGGGCGCCCGTCGCCGCGCGTACCGCCGCGGCGGCCCCGGAGTGGTCCCTGTGCCCATGCGTGAGGAGCACCATCGAGAGAGGCTCCTCGTGTGCTTCGAGCTCATCGAGAATCGCCCTGGCGCTGGAGCCGAAGCCAGTATCAACGAGCGCCAGCCGGCCGTCGTCCGCCTCCACGAGGTAGACATTCGAGCCGCGCGTGCCGTGAAGCCAGCGAAGTCCTGGGGCGAGCAGGTCAGCCACTTGATTGAAGGGTACGGTCGGACCGGCCCAAGGCGCGAGGGCGCCATGCGCGATGGGTGACTTTCGCGCCACCGATTAGTTTGTGACTGGCTAACCATTTCTGCTAGGCTGGCCCAACCCTTACGTGAGAGTCAGATCATGGCCCAGCAACCGCCCGCTGCCGTAGCCCTCGGCGATATGTTGGAGCAGCGCCAGAAGTGGCTCCTCCTCGGCTCGCTAATGCTCTGCATGTTCATCAGCGCCCTCGACAACTCGATCGTGGCCACCGCTACACCGCGCATCCTCGCGGACCTGGGCGGGTTTTCACTGCTCTCCTGGGTGTTCACGGTCTACATGCTCAGTTCGGTCGTCTGCGTGCCGATCGTGGGCAAGCTCTCGGACATGTTCGGCCGGAAGAAGTTCCTCCTGGGCGGCATCGCGCTGTTCACCTTCGCTTCCGCGCTGGTCGGCGCCGCCCCGAGCATGATCTTCCTGATCGGCGCGCGGGCGCTGCAGGGCGTCGGTGGCGGGACAATCTTCTCCTGCGTCTTCGCGACGCTGGGCGACCTGTTCACGCCGGCTGAGCGTGGCAAGTACATGGGTTTCTTCACGGGCACCTTCAGCATGGCCTCGATTAGCGGCCCGCTGGTGGGCGGCGTGCTGACTGACTCGCTTGGCTGGCGCTGGTGCTTCTACGTGAACGTGCCGGTGGCAATCCTGGCCACGATTTTCATCACGCGGAATCTGCCGTTCACCCGGCGAGGCGGGCGCGTTTCGCAGATCGACTTCCTCGGGGCCGGGTTGCTGTCCACCGCGACCGTGTCGCTCCTGCTTGCCCTCGTCTGGGCGCAGGAACGGTTCGGCTGGGGCTCGCCCGAGACGGTCGGGATGTTCGTCGCGGCCGGCGTGCTGGTGGCCCTGTTCGTCGTGCAGGAGTCGCGGCACCCGGAGGCGATCTTCCCGCTCACGCTGTTCCGGAATCGTGTGTTCGTCCAGGCGAACTTGCTCGTGATGTTGTCCGGCGCGGGGATCTTCGGGGCAATCCAGTACCTGCCGACGTACGTGCAGACGGCGCTCGGCTCCTCCGCGACCGGCTCCGGCATCATCACGACGCCGCAATCGCTCGGCCTCCTCACGACGAGCTTTATCGGTGGCCAAATGCTCACGCGCACGGGCAAGTTCAAGTACCAGGTCATCTTCGGCGCCTGCCTGATCGTGCTCGCGACAACCCTGCTGCACACGATCGGCGTCGGCGAAGCGAAGTGGCACATCATCCTCTACATGGCGACCTACGGCCTCGGTTCAGGACTCGTGATGCCGACGATGTCGGTGATCACGCAGAGCGCTGTCGACCACAAGTACATGGGCGTGGCCACGAGCGGGCGGCAGTTCTTCATGCAGATCGGCCAGGTACTCGGGACGGCGGTGTTCGGCGTGGTACTGGCGACATCGTTCACGCACTCGATCCACGACCGCATCCCCGCGGAGACGCAGGCTGCGATCGCTCCCGCGACGCTGGCGGAGTTCGACGACCCGACATTGCCCCTGGACCCGCGCAATTACAACCCGGTCAAGACCGAGATCCTGGCTCAGCCGGATGGGCAGCAGCACCTGGACGCGATTCTCGATGCCCAGAAGCACTCGGTGGCGCACGCCATCCAGAACATCTTCCTCGGATCGATGCTGGCGGCCCTGGGCGTGCTCATCATGGCCGTTACGATCCCGGAAATCCCGCTTCGCCGCGGCTTTGGGTCCGCGGCGGCGCAGGGACAGCGGGAACCTGCGGCCCTCGTCGAAATCGTCGAGGTCGCCTGACCGGCGGCTACTGCTTCGGGCCGGTGTAGACGACCTCGAAGAGGATGTTGTCCGGCGATTTGAACATCACCTGGTAGTACGTATCCTTTTCGCTCGAGGCGAAATCGGGGCGGTGGCGGGGCGTTTCGAACAACGCCTGGATGCCGTTCTTCGCCAGGTACGCAGCCGCCTGGTCCACTTCGGACTGGGAGTCCACGGCGATGCCCAGGTGGTTCATGCCGACACCGTCGTAGTCGTTGTTGGCGTCATTGGCGCCCTCCGCGAACCAGAGGCTATCCCCGGACTTTCCGGCCACACCGAGCATGCCGTCACCCTCGTAGATCGTTGGCCATTCGAGGAAGCCGAAGAGGTCTTTGTAATAGGGCAGGCTGCCGGACTTGATGTTGATTTGCAGGTGACCAAGACGTGATGTCACGGACGTGCTCCTTGGGGTGCTCACAGCGATAACGCGCGGCGGCGGCGAAGCGTAACGGGCCGGGGTGAACATTCCCAACGGTTCGACGTCACTCGGCCAGCGGAAACTCCGCGAGGTAGTGCTCGTACTCCGGCTCGACCTCGATGCCGAGCGTGTCGAGCAGCCGGACTACGCCGCAGTAGAACGAAACCGTGACCACGAGGTCCGTCAGGTGTTCATCGCCGAGGGCCTCACGGAGCGTTGCAAAGGTCGCGTTGTCGATGGACTCGCCTTCGACCATCTGCCTCGTGCCGAGCAGTACCGCGCGAGCCAGGGGTTCGAGGTTCGACGTGCTGCCGGCGGTTTCGAGCGCAATCGCGCGGACATCATCGCCGGTGACGCCGAAATCGTGGCCGATGTGGATGTGGTGCGAATACTCGTACCCCGACCGGGAGACGTAGCCGACCTGGAGGATGGCCAGCTCGCGCAGCCGGCCGTCGAGCGTGCTCTGGTTGCGGATGTAGCCGCCGAGCCGGCTGAAGGCGCGGGCGGCGCCGGGGCTGTTCACGAGCGCGCGGTTGAGGTTGATCTCGCGGGCGAGCAGTTGCTGGTCCTCTGGTTTCAGGTCTGCTTTCGACAGGTAGGGGATGCGGGCCATATATCAACCTCTTTCGTTGGTTCGTCACTCTGCCGCTCGACACGTCGGCCTCCGCCTCGAAATTTCCGGCCTCCGTGGTTCACGGCCTCAGTTGGTGTCGCGCTCCGGGCCGCGCAGCGTCGTGCCGCCGTCGACCACGAGGGTCTGGCCGGTGATGTACCGCGCCTGGTCTGAGAGCAGGAACCGCACGGCGCTCCCAACATCCC
>CAYTBM010000149.1:0-8026 GCA_964436025.1 uncultured Anaerolineaceae bacterium | reverse complement strand
CTCTACGACGCGCGAGCGGCCCGGACCACGGACCTGCTGATCCCCGCCGCGGGTTCGCCCACGCCTCGCCAATTGAAGGATGCTACTGAGTCGCAGGTGTTGGAGGGCTACTTCGTTTCTCTTTTCACTAACTATGAAGGCCGCTTGATCGAGGAACAGTTCCGCCCAATCGCCATCTTCTACATCTCGGTCGACGGAGTCACACGCTACTTCCCGCCAACGAACGCGCTCGTCGCGGCGCCAATCAGCGCGGAAGACCTGGCGCCGTTGATGGAGCGGATCGGGCCCGAGAAGAACCCGGACGAACTGACCATGTGGACGCCGCCGTACGAAGACGAGGCCGGGCGAGGGCCCGTCCTCACCGCCTATACCCCCGTCTATGACGAGACCGGCTACCGCGGGGTCATCGGCGTCGATGTCTCGCTCTCACGGCTCACCGAGCAGGTCGAAGCAATCCGGCCCACGCCGGGCGGCTACGCCTTTTACGTCGACACGGAGGGCAACTTCCTTCGCACCACGCGATTCGACGCACTCAAGGCCATGGCAGAGCCGGGAGCGAACCCGGCATTCCGCCTGGCGCTCGATGACATGGTCGCCGGGCGTACCAACGTAGCGCGGTTCAGCGAGGGCGGCCGGGACATGTTCGTGGCGTTCACGCCCATGCCGTCGGTCGGCGGCAGCCTGGCCCTCGTTGCCCCGGTCGATGAAATCACCGCCGAAGCGGCCGGTGTAACAGAGTCCATCACCTCCGAAGGCAACCGGACCTTCGGCCTGATCATTCTCGTGATGATTCTGCTCTTCCTGATGGCACTGGTGAGCACCGCCTGGCTCAACCGGCGCATCCTCCTCAGCCCCATCGAGTCCCTGGTCTCGGGCACGCGGGCGGTGGCCGCGGGCAACTTCAACGCCTCCATCCCGGTGCGCAGCCGGGACGAATTCGGCGATCTCGCCGCTTCATTCAACAGCATGATCGACGAGATCCGCATGCGAAACGACGCGCTCGTCCGCGAGATCGGCGAACGCGAACAGACCGCTCGCACGCTCGCCGAACGCGAAGAGAGCACCCGCCAGATCTTCCAGTCCGTCAGCGACGCCATCTTCATAACAGACATGGGCGACCGAATCGTCGACGCGAACGTCGCCGCCGAGCGGCTCTACGGGTTCACCGTTGACGAAATGCGGTCCCTGCAGCCGTTCTCGCTCATCCACCCCGCATCGGCTGGCCACCGCGACGACTTCCTGGCCGCGATCGGGCAGGGCAAGCAGCTCCGCACGCGTTCGCTCAGCCGCCGCAAAGACGGGTCCATGTTCATGGCCGACGCGTTCGCTACGGGCGCCACCTACTTCGGCGAACCGCACATCCTTTCGGTCATTCGCGACGTCACCGAGGAAGTCGAGCAACAACAGTTGCTCGAACGCCGAGTCGACGAGCGTACCCGCGAGCTCTCGCTGTTGCTGCAGATCTCGACGAGCACCGCCTCCACGCTCGATACAAGCGAAATGTTCGAGTTGATCCTGGACCAGGTCGAAGGCGTGGTGCACTACGACGGCGCCTCGATCCTGGTGGTCGAGGACGGCATGCTGGCGGTGAAAGCCAACCGCGCCTTCCGCACCGGCGAACTGGAAGGCGCGCGCTTTTCGGCTGACGCACTGCAGAAGTCGCTTTCCGGCGGCCAGCAGGTGCGCCCGCTGCTGGTCCCGGACATTCACGCGGACACGCGCCTCGCGGAGAGCTTCCGCGCGCAGGTGAAGGACTACCTGGACACCGCGTTCGTCGGCGTCACGTCCTTCCTTGGTGCGCCAATGCAGCGCCAGGGGCGGCTCATCGGACAGATCGCGCTGAGCTCGCAGCACGAAGGCGCATTCACCGAAGCGGATGCGGCGCTCGTCCAGGCGATCGCGAACCAGGCCGCCATCGCCATCGAGAACGCCCGCCTCTTCGCCGAATCCGAGCGCCGCGCACGCGAAATGACCGCCCTCTCGCGCATCGCCACCACGCTGGACCTCGAACAGTCGATAACCGGCACGCTCAATTCGGTTGCCCAGCGCGTCGTCGAATCCACGAACGCCGTTGCCGCTTCGGTGAGCACCGTGAACCCCGAAGGCAGCCTGCTGCTCGGTGGCGGCTTCGGCCTGCCCGAAACCTTCTTCGATGAAGTTGAAGCCGCCATTCGGCGCGGAGCGCCTAAACCGAACGAGCGCGCCATTTCCTCGGGCGAACCGGTCGTCATCCGCGACCTCAAGGCATTGCTCAGAGAAGAACCCCTCTATTCCGGTCTGGACGACCTGCTTCGCGACCGCGACTGGGACAGCCTGGTCATCGTCCCGATGCGCTACGGCGAGCGGGACCTCGGGACGCTGGAGACGTTCTTCCGCCCCGGCGATTTGCCCGACGAGCGGGAAGTCGGCCTGATTTCCGCAATGGCCCGCCAGGCCGCGACCGCTATCGAAAACGCGTTCCTCTTCTCGCAGACCGAAAAGCGCGTGCGACAGCTCGAAGCGCTCACGCTCATCGCCTCCAGTTTCTCCCTGGAAGTTCCGTTCGAAGAGCTCATGGACGGGATGGCGGAGCAGATCGTCCGTGCGACCACCGCAACCGCTGCCGCCGTTATCACCGCCGAGTCTCCGGAGGCTGCCTTGCGCGTGGTAGGCATCGCCCGGCTGCCGGACGGATTCGCTCAGCAGATGGAGGAGACCTATCGTCGGGGCGGCGGGACCACGGTCCGCACCGCCATGCGCGAGATGCGCACGCTTTACCAGGAAGACCTTCGCCGTCAGCGGATGGCCGACAGCCGATACAGCGCCGCCAGTGGCGAAATGGGGCGGCAGTCCTGGGATTCGTTGTTGCTCGCGCCCGTGATCTACGGAAACAAAGCGCAGGGCGTGCTCCTCCTCGGTTACCCGCTTGGCGTGGACCCGGACGCCGAGGAGCGAAAGTTCATCGAAGCGGTTGCGGACCAGACTGCCCTCGTGCTCGAAAACGCGCGGCTCTACCGTCGCGCCTCGGCGGCGGCGGCACTCGAAGAACGTCAGCGCCTCGCCCGCGAACTGCACGACTCAGTGAGCCAGGCCCTCTATGGCATCGCCCTGGGCGCCCGCACCGCGCGCCGCCGCATCGGCGACGATGGTCCCGCGAATGTTGTGGAACCGCTGGACTACGTGCTTTCGCTTGCAGAGGCTGGCCTCACCGAAATGCGCGCGCTGATCTTCGAGCTGCGGCCGGAGTCCATCGCCACCGAGGGTCTCGTCGCGGCCATTGGGCGCCAGGTGGCGGCGACGCAGGCCCGCTACGGCGTCAAGGTCAGCGCGACGCTCGCCGACGAGCCAGACGTTTCGCTTGACGTGAAGGAGGCGCTCTACCGCATCGCGCAGGAATCGATGCACAACACTGTGAAGCACGCCCGGGCCGCCAACATCAGCGTGACCCTCGCCCACGAACCCGATGAGGTCCGGCTCGAAGTCCAGGACGACGGACAGGGATTCGACCCGAGCGGCGAGTTCCCCGGACACCTGGGCCTCCGCTCCATGCAGGAGCGCGCCCGCGATATCGGCGGGACGCTCGAGATCCAGAGTGCGCCCGGCGAAGGCACCACCATCACCCTCCGCATCCCCCACCGCCAGGACCACGCGGCTTAGGGTTCACGATGCACGATTTGCCACTGACCGCTGAACCTTCCGAACCGTCTGGCACTTCCATCGTGCGTTCAGCATGAGGTGAGAGCTGTCAGGACACCGAATCGGTGAATCATAAATCGTGAATTCACCGCCGGGTGCGCGGATCCAGTGCGTCTCTCAGCCCGTCGCCCAGGAACGTGAAGCAAAGCATCAGGATTGCGATCGCGACCGACGGGATCAGCACCATCCACTCGTTCACGCGGACGAAGCTCTGGCCCTCTGCCACCAGCGTTCCCAGGCTGGCCGTTGGCGGCGGCAGCCCGAACCCGATGAACCCGAGGAACGCCTCCGCGAAGATCGCCGTCGGTACCCCAAACGTGATCGCGACGATGACCGGCCCGAGCGTGTTGGGCAGCATGTGGCTGAAGACGATGCGGCGCGTGCTCGCGCCCATCGACTGAGCCGCCACAACGTACTCCGCGTCGCGGAGCGCGAGCATCTGCCCGCGCACAAGGCGCGCCAGCGTCACCCAGCTCACGAACGAAATGGCGACAACCACCTGCAGAAGCGGTCCGGGCATGCCTGGGATCTGCGGATGCCCGGTGCCGATGATGGGCCATTCGCGCTGCGAAAGCACCGCCCGCATCAGGATGATCGCGAGCAGGTCCGGGAAGGCGTACATGAGGTCCGTGAACCGCATCAGGATGGCGTCGCTGGTGCGGCCGCCCAGCGCGGCGCCCGCGCCAACGGCGATCCCGATGCAGAGGACCACCAGCTGCGTCCCGATGCCGATCTTCAACGAGATACGCGTGCCCGCCCAGACCCGCGCCCAGGTGTCCCGGCCCAGGTTGTCCGTCCCGAACCAGTGGGCCGTCGTCGGGCCATGCAAGATTTCCGTGTATTGCTGTTCCGATGGCCGGTACCGGCCGACCACGTCGACGACGCCGGCGAGCGTCGCCATCGCGATGACCAGGAAGAGCACGATGCCCGCCACCACTGCCAGCCGGTTCTTCCGCAGCCGCTGGAGCGCGAGCCCCCAGAGGCCGATCTGCTTTCGTTGTGTTTCCAATCCGGCCGATTCGAGCACGGCTGCCTCTTGCGAAATGGCCATCGTCAGTACCGGATCCTGGGGTTGGCGACGGCGTAGCCGACGTCCACCAGCAAGTTGAGCGTGGCGATGATCGCTGCGTACAGCAGCGTCATGCCCATGATGATCCCGTAATCCCGCGTGCCCACGGCTTCCACGAACGCCCGTCCGATGCCCGGGATGGCGAAGTACTGTTCGATGACGAACGAGCCCGTGATCAGCCCGGCGAGGATGGGCCCCAGCACCGTCAGCACCGGCACCATGGCGTTGCGCACGGCGTGCCGCATGACAATGGTCAGTTCCTTCACGCCCTTGGCGCGCGCCGTGCGGATGTAATCCTGTCGCAGCACTTCGAGCATGGAGGCGCGCGTGATTCGGGCGATGAACGCCGCCGGATACATCCCCAGTGCGACCACCGGAAGGACCATCTGGCGCGGGTTGCCGAACTCCCAGCCGATGACGTCAAACCAGCCGAGCTTGAGCGCGAAGAACAGCACCAGGAACACGCTCATCACGAAGTTCGGCACCGCGGCGCCCGCCGTCGCGACAAAGACGCCGATGTAGTCCAGGGGGCCGTTTTGTTTCACCCCGGAGAGCACGCCGAGTGTCAGCCCGAGCAAGAGGGCGAAGGCGAACGCGCACAGGCCGAGCTGAAGGGTCTCCGGCAAGCCCTCGCCGATCACGTCGCTGACCGGACGGTCCTGGCGGAAGGAGAGCCCGAGGTCGCCTTTCGCAAGGTTCTGCAGAAAGCTCAGGTACTGGTCGCCGAGCGAGCCGTCCAGGTTGTATTTGCGCTCGAGCGCGGCGACGGTTGCCGGCGGGAGTGGCTTTTCGTTGTCGAACGGGCCGCCAGGCACCGCGTGCATGAGGAAGAAGGTGATCGTCGCGATTGCCCAGAGCAGGGGGACCATCACCAGCAGGCGGCGAATGATGTAAGCAGTCATCGAGGTGGTTCCCGGAAAGAAGCAGGGGCCGGCTGCGTGGCCGGCCCCTGAGGTCATTGGCTGCGACCTACTGGTCGATCCACCACTTTTCGATGGCCCAGTCGCCGCCGAGGAAGGCGTCGGATGGGCCCGCCCAGTCCTTCGGTCCGTGGAGCTTGGACTTGGCGATGTAGTTGAAGCTCTCCTGGTAGAGCACCGCGCCAACCAGCAGCGTCGGGGCGTCGCTCAGGAGCTTGTTGATCTCGCGGTACTGGCCGCGCCGCTCTTCGTCGTTCGTATTGAACGCCGCCTTCTTGAAGAGGTCGTCCAGCTTGGAGTCGGAGACGCCATAGTGGTTGTTCGCGCCGCCTGTATTGAAGAGTCCGGCAACCCAGTTCTCCGGGTCCGGGTAGTCCTGGGTCCAGCCGCCAGGGAAGAGCTCGTAATCTTCGCCGTTGAAGCGGGCGGAGCGGGTCTTCGAGTCCACCACGTCGATATTCACATCGATGTTGAGGATCTTCTTCCACTGTTCCTTGAGGAACTCGGCCGTCGCTTTCCGGTCAGGCACGTCGTTGACCGTGATGGTGAGCGTGGGGAAGCCCTTGCCGTCCGGGTAGCCTGCTGCCGAGAGATTCTTCTTTGCCTCTTCGGCGTTGAAGCCCATGGTCTTGGCGAAAGAGTCCTCTTTCACGCCGCCGCCAACCACGGAGGGCGGCATCCACGTCGTGCTCGGGATGTAGGCGCCCTGGAAGGCCACTTTGTTCAGCGTGTCGCGGTCGATCGCCTGGGAGAGGGCGAGCCGCACCTGGGCGTTGTCCAGCGGCTTCTTCTTCAGGTTCATGTGCACGGCTCGTGTCGTCACACCCGGGACCTGGAAATACTCCTTGCCCAGCTTCGGGTCAGCCTTCACGACCTGCAGGTTGGTCAGGTTCACGCGCGTCATGTCGATCTGGTCGGCGCGATAGGCGTTTTCGGCGACGTCGAGCTTATCGATGTACTTCATCGTGATCTTGTCGATGTTCGCCGGCGTGCCAGAGTAGTTGTCGTTGCGGACCAGCACCGCCTGGTCCTTCGCCTTGTACTCCTGGATCTTGTACGGCCCGTTGTAGGCGAGCTTCGTGACATCCGGCCACGCTTCACCCGAGGTCTTCACGATGTGTGACGGCAGCGGGAACGTCATCCACAACGAGAGGATCGTGGTGAACGTCGGCTGGGCGTTTTCGATCTTGAATTCCAGCGTCGTGTCGTCCAGCGCTTTCACGCCGACCTTGTCGTGGAGCGCGGCTTTCTCGGTCGCTGAGGCCTTCGCCGAGTCGTAAAACTCGTCGCAACCCACGATGTTGCTGATCGTGTCCTTGTAATTGCCGGCGTTGTCCGGGTCGCAGGTGCGCTGGATGCCGGCCACGAAGTCCTTGGCCAGCAGCGGCGTCCCGTCGGACCACTTGAGGCCGGGCTTCACCTTTACCGTGTAGGTCTTGCCATCGGAGGAGATGGTGGGCATGGATGCCGCCATCTCGGGCTGCGGCTTGAGGTCTTTGTCCAGGGCGTAGAGGCCGCGGAAGACCATCCGCTGGACGCCGATGTCCTGTGCGAACGATGAATAGTGCGGGTCAAAACTCTCGGGTTCTGGATAGACGATGGTGATGGAGCCCCCCTTTTTGGCTGCGCCACCACTACCCTGAGTTGCGGTGGCATCTGTGCCACCAGAGTTGCCGGAATCATCGTCATCATCGCCGCATGCCACCATGAGCAGTGCGATAGCGAGGATAGCGAGGATTCCCATCAGAAACGTCGGCTTCAGACGAAGCATTGGGAGTTTCCCTCCTCTTTGGTATCCCGCCGGTACAGTCGGTTACCGATCGGTCGAAGTCAACGGACTTTACATCGCAAATGAATGAACGAGAGCCGTTCTTCAAATGAAGCCAACAAGTGTTGTGCAAAAGCGATCGTTCAATGATGAACTTGAGAAATTCTTGTGAAGAACTGGCGTGTCACCAGTGGAGCCAGGATGAGGTTTCTCACAAGAACCTGAGAGGAAGTGGCTAAGAGAGCTGCGAAGCAGCCTGGTGCGCGAGCTGGCCGGCCACCACCGGCGGGGTGGCCGCGCTCGGCAGCATGACGCGGAACAGCGCGCCGCCGCCGGGCGGGTTCGATGCGGCCACCGCCCCGCCGTGCGCCTCAACAAGCTGCCGCACGATCGAGAGGCCAAGGCCCGCGCCGCCGGTTGCGCGGTTTCGTGAGGCGTCCGCGCGGTAGAACCGTTCGAAGATGAACGGCAGGTGCTCGGGCGCAACACCGGGGCCCGAGTCCCCGACTTCCAGCACAACCAGGTCGTCTTCGCGCCGCACGCGGACCTGTACCCGGCCGCCCTCGGGGGTGTGCCGCACCGCGTTCTCCAGCA
>CAYTBM010000148.1:0-8028 GCA_964436025.1 uncultured Anaerolineaceae bacterium | reverse complement strand
GCAACCACAGTGCGGTTCGGAGGTTCACCACCGGGTCATAGCGCATGGCGAAGTCCTCGCCCGCGTTGATGAAGTGGTAGCTGCCGTTCAATTGCGCGAGGCCGTAGCTCCCGCCTGCCGGGTCGTTCACGTTGTGCGCCATCGTGTCCAGGCTTCGCGTCTCACAAAGGATGATCTTGCGCATGTCTGGCCACCAGCCGGGCTCGTCTGGCCATCCCGCCTGCCGCGCGTAATCGTCCAGTTGTTCGAGAGTGATGAACCGCTCGGCAGGTGCGTAATAGGGCGCTTCAGGCCCAGACTGCAGCTGCGCGCTGACGATCGATTTCACGACCTTCGGGGGAGCAACGGCCACGCGCAGGCAGAACTTGTTCTTCGCCAGATCCAGGGGCAGCGCTTTGCTCTGTACCTCCCACGGCCGGCGTGCACCGGAACTCACCAGCGACCGGACGCGTTCGTTGTAGGCCTGTTCCGCCTGGTTGTACTCATTCGAGAGCACATCGACCTGCGCCTGCCGGATGGATTCGTTCGCCGTCCCCACCGCCAGCCGAGCTGTGGACTCCGCAGAACAAACCTGGATCGCCTGGGCATTCATCGCATCGACGGCGTCCTGTGCGAACGACCAGTCGGCCTGAAACCGTGTCGCCGCCTCCGCGCGGACGGGGAACGTCCCGGTGGAGGAGCCGACTATGTAAACCAGCACCCCGGTGAGCAGGATACCCCCGAGGAACGCCAGCGCCTTTCGGGATCGACGGCCATAGTCGTCCTGGAACTCCTGCAACCCACCACCTGCCCGGAGAGTGCTCGCAGCGTACGCGACCCGCACTCCCCGCCGCCAGTAGCTTTACGCTCCGTTGGCGAGGGTTTGTTGAACAGTTTGCGCAACCCGGTGCATCGCCTCCCAGCCCTCATAACTCCCGTCGGTCAGCACTGCAATGACATACACCCCGGACGCCGCTTCCACGAACGCGACATCGTGCTGAACGCCCTCCCACGTGCCCGTCTTGTTGCCGACGCGGACGCCGCGCGCGATTTCGCCGGCCAGCGCTTCCGGGATCCCGCTGCGCACCGTTTGCTCCAGGAGCAAGCCGCGGGCGAAGTCGCGCACGGCGACGCTCATGCCCTCGCCGTTGTAAATCGCTTCCATGAGCCTGGCGAGGTCATCCGCGGTCGTCCAGAGCTCCTCCCGGTTCACCGTCATCGTCCCGATCCCGAGCGAGCGCAGGGTCTCATCAATCACTCCCGACCCGAATGCGTGCATCAGAGTCACAGCTGAAGAGTTGTCGGACACTTCGATCATCGGCTCCAACAGGTTCCGCACGGTGATCGACCCATCGTCTTCGAACTGGAGGTATCCCGAAGTGCCGAGGTCTTCGGCGGCGTCGGCATCGGTCATGAACACGCGGTCATCGAGCGACAGCCGGCCGTCGGACAGACGTACCGCTGCCTCATAGAGCACCGCCAGCTTGAACGTGCTGGCGGCGTAGTATTGCACGCCACCTTCGTACGACGCGGACAGCCCGTCAGCGAGGCGCTTCACCGAGACGGAAACGTGTTCCCCACCATCACCGGCCGCCTCCTTGATCCGATCAAGCAGGACCGCCGACGGTGACAGGGGGACGACTCCGGCAGGGAGAGGGAGCGGGGTGTCTTCCGGCGCGGCTTCGTTGCCGCTCTCAACCCCAGTTGTTCCAGGAACGGCAGTCGCTCGCGTGGATTCGATGATTAACCCATTCGCAGGGGGTGGCTCCGCCGAGCCGAGCGCTTGCACCAGGCTCAGGCAGAGGTAGACCGCCGCGGCCGCCAGTGCCACGCACCCCGCAGCCAGCCCCGCCGACCACGGCCGCCCGCGGCTCGAACCACCACTCTCGTGCGCGCCCAGGCGCATCCGACCCTCCGCACCCCCCGCCGCAATCCTACATGGCAATCCGGGCAAGCCCAACACGAACTGAGCCGAGGGCGGCTACCATCTATGCGATGACCGACCTCCCAATTAGCTTCGCGGACGTAGAAGCCGCGGCTGCACGCCTTGCCGGGGTGACCAACCGCACGCCTGTGCTCACCTCGCGTACGTTTAACCAACTCGCGGGGGCCGAGGTGTTCTTCAAGTGTGAGAACTACCAGCGCGTCGGCGCCTTCAAGTTTCGAGGCGCCTACAACCACCTCGCACAGCTTCCGGCAGACGCACGCGACCGCGGCGTCGTCGCCGCCTCATCCGGCAACCACGCCCAGGGCGTCGCCCTTGCTGCCCGGCTCCTGGGCATCCCCTGCACCATCCTCATGCCGGACGATGCCCCGAAAACGAAGCAAGGAGCCACGCGAGGGTACGGCGCCGCGGTCCGCTTCTTTAACCGCCTGAGTGACCTTCCTGAAACGGTGGTGCGCGCCGCCGCCGAACCGACCGGCGCCTACATCGTGCCATCGTTCGATGACCCATGGATCATGGCGGGCCAGGGCACCGCCGCACTGGAATTGATGCGGGAAGTGCCCGGCCTCGATGTCGTCGTAACACCCCTTGGCGGAGGCGGCTTGCTGTCCGGCACGGTGACGGCTGTCCGCGGAGTCTCAGCCCAGACGCGCGTGTACGGTGTCGAACCGGAGACTGCGGACGATTGGGTCCGCAGCCTTCAGAGCGGAGAGCGCGTGATGATCGATCCCCCGCTAACGATCGCCGATGGCGTGCGGACACGGCAGCCCGGCAAGCTCACCTTCGAGGTCGTGCGTGCGCTGGCCACGGACGTTGTTACGGTCACAGACGATGCGATCAAGGATGCCGTGAGGTTCATGGTCTTGCGGATGAAGACGGTCGTTGAGCCCACCGGTGCCATCCCAGCCGCGGCGCTCATGACCGGCAGCGTCCCCGATGTGGAAGGCCGGCGCGTTGGAGTCGTCGTCTCGGGCGGCAACGTCGACCCGGACGTACTCGCCGCGATTCTCACCGAGGCCCTGTAAACGCCGGCTATTCCTGCCGACGATACTCGTATCGGAGTAACAGATGCAGACGACGACACCGGTCACGCATCGGCCCGCGCTCGTGCTCGGCGGCGGCGGCGCTTTGGGCGTCATCCAGGCTGCCTACATCGCTGCCGCCTTCGAGATGGGCTTCCGGCCGGAGCTCATCGTCGGCACCAGCGTTGGCTCGCTCAACGGCGCGTGGACTGCGCTCCACCCTGACCGGCCGGAAGACCTCCTTCGCATCTGGCTTGGGTTGGACCGGCTGGCGCTTGTGAAGTTTCAGCCTATGCGGCTCTTCGGCAAGCTCTGGCACCCGACGAGTGTGACCACGAACGAAGTGGTACCGCGGCTGCTCAGGCGTCACTTGCCCGGCGCGGCGTTCGAACACACCGCGATCGAGCTTGCCGTCACCGCCACGAACCTCTCGCGCGGCAACAAACACGTGTTCACTGACGGCCCGCTCGATCGGGCAATCCTCGCGTCAACCGCCATCCCCGGCGTCTTCGAACCCGTCTCTATCGGCGGCGATCTGTTCGTCGACGGTTGCGTCACGGCATCGGTTGACCTTGCAACGGCAGCGGAGATGGGCGCCAGCGAGATACTCGCCATTGACTTGACGCCGGCGCCGGCGCCGGCACGCCCGAAGACCGCGGCCGGCGTGCTCAAGCAGTCGTTCAGCATCCTCACCAGCGCCACGACGCGGGCCGCCGAAGCGTGTCTCGCCCTCCAGATGCCCATCCGCATCGTGCGCCCAGACCTGTCGCACAATTCCCCGTGGCGCCTGGACGACAGTGCCGGCTCCATCGCACGCAACCTTCGCCTGGCCCGGGAGGGCCTCCACGGGCTGATCGATGCGGAGGGGCACGTCGCGCCGGACGGGACCTGTTGGCTGGACCGCCCCACCGGCACTGTGGGCGGGCCGGAACCCTTGCGGCCCTCGCGTTTCTTCGGCGACGGCCGCAAAGCCGGCTGAAGGTTACTCGACCGGCGTCGGCGCCTGCTTCTGGAAGTCAGCCGGGCGCTTCGTGAGGAAAGCTTCGATCGCCTCCTTGTGTTCCCAGGAGCGGTAGGCCGCGTTCAGCGCCTCGCCCTCTCGCCGCATCACCAGCCCGAGGTCCGACTCGTTAGTGTTCTGCAGGATCAACTGGCGGATCTTGGTCATGGCGAAAGCCGACTGGCCGGAGAGCTGTTCGCCAAGCTCCACCGCTCTGTCCACCAGGCTGTCCTTGGCCACAACTTCGCTGACGAGTCCGCCGTCCTTCGCTTCCGTGGCCGAGATCATCCGGCCGCTCATGCACCACTCCAACGCCCGCGCCTGCCCCACCATCTGCGGGAGGAGAGCGGAACTTGCCAGTTCCGGCACCAGGCCCATTCGCACAAAGAACATGCCGAAGCGGGCGTCGTCGCTCGCGAGTCGGATATCCATCGGCAGGACCTGCGTCACGCCGATACCAACTGCCGTCCCGTTCACGGCTGCGATCGTGGGCTTCGGGAGTGAGCGAAGGAAGGCTACCCAGTTCGTCGGCGGCGGCTCGTCACTCGCGGCCGGCGTGGCCGGTTCGCCGGAATCCCGGGCTTCGCTGTTGGCGCGAAAAACCGAATCGACGTCGGCGCCTGCGCAAAACGCCCGGCCGGATCCGGTAACCACGATCGCTCCGACGCTGTTGTCGGCTGCAGCCTCCCGCATCGCGGACGTAAGCTCGGCCATCATCTTCGGAGTCCAGGCGTTCAATTTCTCGGGCCGGTTCAGGGTTAGCAGTGACACGCGCCCCCGCCGTTCGGCGAGGATTTGTTCGTAAGTCATCGGGGTTCTCCGGGGGATTTTGGCAAAAGCATACGCACTGACCTCGGGGCACGCATGAGGCTGTCTGGTGCGTTTGCGGGAAAGTTGCGAGAAAATACCCTCGGTGCACTACAATCGCGCCACACTTTGTCGACTTCAGGTGCGACTCGATGCGTTTTCCACCCCCTGACCGTGAACTGCGCGCCCGGAGGCACGATCCTGTCGATCCGTGGACTACGAGCTACAAGGTCTACGCCGCCGGCCGGCTTAAAGGCGCCATCATCCCGATTGAAGAGGACGAGGACGGTTCCCGCTGGGAAAGCATTGCGCTCGATGGCAGCGTAGCGCGACATAAGTACCGCAACGCCGCCCGTGATTATCTCTGCGACCTGCCCTCAGTCGAGCGCCCGCGCACGCGGTAGCGCAACGTTGGGCCGGATCACTGTTGCCAGGGCGCACACGCCTCCCGGCGGCTGGCACGGCGCCATGCCGCCGCCGGTTCTCGGCGCAGCGTGCGCGGGGCCGGACGCCGGCCTCCCGGATTTGCGCGGTCTTTGGCAGGCGTTCGCGGTGGAGGTCGATGGCTTCCCGGCCGAAAGCGCGAGCCATGTCGAGCGCATCGAACAGTCCGGCAATCGCGTTGTGATCACCTCCGGCGGCGTGATCCATGACATGGACTGTGATGGAACGCTGGAAAACGGCGTCAACGACGTAGCCGCGTTCACTTACAAACCGATTCGGGTCGCCGCGACGTGGGAGGACGGCAGGCTTGTGCTTCGCCCCGACAACGCTTTCGTCGCGGTGACCAGGCACCTCGAGGGTGACGTACTCGTCTGGAACCTGCTGCCGTTCCAACGCATCACGCGCATGCGCCGCGTCGACACGTATCACCCATGAGCCACGCCCGGGGATGGGTGGGCGTGAGACCGCCGATTCCTTGCCCAGTGGCCTGCTTCCCGCCGAAGCAGCGATTCTGCGCGTTCAGAACACCATCGGTTCTCGGCTCGAGAACTCGTAGAGCATCGCTGGGCGGTGAGCGCCCTCTTTCACCGACTGCCCTGTCTCCCGCACGATGCCCAACCCCACCACGCGCCGGCGGAAGTTTCGCTTGTCCTGTGGCTCCCCGAGGATGGCCTCGTACACTCGCTGCAATTGCGTCAGCGTGAACCGCCGTGGCAACAGGCTGTACGCCACGTTGGTGTACTCCAGCTTATTCCGCAGCCGCTCCTCCGCGTACGCAACCACTCGCTCGTTTTCGAACGCGACGCCAGGCAGCGGCCGCACCGGTTGCCAGGCCGGTCGCCAGTCCGAATCAGCCCGCAACCGAGTCCGAGAGACATCCACCAGCGCGAAGTAGGTCACCACGATGTCCGCGCGCCCGCCCCCAAGCTGGTCGAACGTATAGAGCTGTTCGAGGAACAGGTCCGAGACGCCCGTCTCGTCTTCCAGCTTCCGTTTCGCCGCCGCATCCAGTGATTCGCCATCCTGCAGGAAGCCACCCGGCAGCGCCCACTCGCCGCGAGCTGGTTCCGCCGCGCGTTCGATCAGAAGCACAGACAGACTGCCCTGGCGGACGGTGAAAATGACGACGACGACGGCCGTTGCCATGCCGGGAAGTGTATGGCTGTGCCCGCTAACAGGCTGACTCGGGGCTAGACCCTCGGAGCGAGGTCACGCAGTCGAATCTGGTTTCTTCAACCGCCCGTCATCGCCCAAGATTGCCTTGGGTGGTAATTGGCTGCCCCTGGGGGAAGGCAAGTCGTAACGCACCCTGAGCGAGATCTTGGGTTGTAATCGCGAGCAGATCCACTCTGCCAGATCGAGGAACGGCTAGCGCGGCATCGGGCTGCATCCGAACGTTACCCGTAATTCTCCTGTCTGATTCACCAGGCTCTCTGCCTTCGCGCAAAACACCGGGTCGGCGAGTGCCTCGGACCCTAGTAATTCCAGGGCGCGACCCTGCACGCGGCTGGCGTCCAGCCCACCATCGACTTCAGAGATCAGTTGTTCAAGGGCGTATCCCCTCGCCGTTAGGTCGGGACCGCCCGCTGTGACTGTTGGAATGGTTAGCACGGGCGTCGGTGCCGGATTCGCGATCGCGCGCTGAACGTCCGCGACGGACAGTCTGCTCCCCAAGAGGAGCGGTGAGCTCTCATGTTCTGCGCGTGTCCGCATTTCGTCGCTCAACGAAAACTCTATTGCGCCTTTCTTGTCCATTGCCGCTACTCCGAACGGTCCGGCGATACTCCAAAACGTTCCGAACTCGTCTGTGAACCGATGCAAGAAGAACAGGTATTGGCTCCCCACGCGCAGCACCGGGGCGAATCCCGTTATGACGATTGGGGGCTGGCCAGCCACGTTGTTATTGAGCCGGATTTCGGTCGTTGACTGCACTTCAAGCCGCTGCCCTTCCGGGAAGACCCCCTTGAGCGGAACTCCCGTCTCGAGCGTCCACGAGTGGTCCAGCCTCCGGCCGCGAATGGTTCCATCGGCTTCCGTGAGTTGTCGCTCATCATCACGTTGCGACAATAGTCGCGCCGGCACGATGAGTTCCGCGCCCGCCGAAACGGCTTCGAGCGTCGATGGGAGCGGCAGCTCGAGTGACTGTCCCGTCACGTCTTCATGACTATGGCTGCTGTTCATTTCCCACAGCACGCCACCGGCGGCAGCAAGGACGGTCACCGCTAGGACGGTCGCTAGCGTCCGAGCCATCTTTGCCCGCGTCGGGGAAAGCAATTGGGTTAGAGTCAGTAACCGCATGGCCAGGTGTTCCCCAGGTATTTGTTGTTCATGCCGCAAACGTCGTCAGCCTGGACGCCGTTGTATCCTCCCGACTGGAAACTCGCCGGCGGCGGTGCAGCTTGCATGATCGCGGGGGAGTACCAACTGTGCCCAAGCCCGATAGAATGCCCGAGTTCGTGCGCTGCCGTGTATTGCTTCCAGAAAGCGCTCCCGTAGTTTTGCCCGGCGTAGAGGTAGGTTCCGTCCAGGAACGCTTTGTTTAAAAGCACCCGCGTGCTGGTGAGCATGGAACCGGTGCACGTCGGATAGGTGATACCCAGCCAGTTTGAAGAAGGGAACGTCCCGGTTCCCATCGTATAAGTGCTCGATGATTGGCTGCCGAAATACACCGGTCCAGCCGCCCCGTTCCAGTTGGCTCTGGCATTGGCGTAAGCAGTCAAGTAGATCCCCGAAACGGGGAACGCCGAATCGTACTGCCATGGAATCGAGTACGCAGTCGGGTAGTTGTATGGCAGACTACATGCGACATTGTCCTGATTGTTGTAGGCCGA
>CAYTBM010000147.1:0-8034 GCA_964436025.1 uncultured Anaerolineaceae bacterium | reverse complement strand
GCTAAACGCCGAAGTCCCAGCTCCCGCCGTCGTGGTACTCCTTGAGCACGTTCTTGGCGATGAGGATCCGGTGCACCTCGTCCGGGCCATCGGCGATGCGCAGAGTGCGCGCACCCGTGTACATGCCTGAGAGCGGCGTGTCGCCGGAGACGCCCATGGCGCCATGCACCTGGATCGCGCGGTCCACCACGCGCTCGTGGGCAGCCGGGACGTACACCTTCAGCGCCGAGATGATCGTGCGCGGGTCCATGCCGCTGTCGATGATCTCAGCGGTGTGAATGGTCATCAGACGGGCGGTCATGATGTCGATATAGCTGTCGGCGATGAAGCCCTGGATGAACTGCTTGGTCTCCAGCTTGCCACCGTGCACTTCCCGGTCGATCGAGCGGCGCACCATGAGGTCGAATGCGCGCCACATCTGCCCCACGCTGTTCATGCAGTGGAACACGCGCCCCGCGCCGAGGCGGTCTTGCGCAGCCTGGTGGCCGGTGCCCGTACGCCCGAGCTGGTTGGTGACCGGCACGCGCACGTTGTTGTACTCGATTTCGCAGTGGTTCGAGTCGTGGCCCCACACGGGAATGCGGCGGACGATGTTGAAGCCCGGCGTGTCCGTGGGGACGATGATCTGCGTCATCTTCTCGCGCACGCCGCCGGCGCCGTCCACTTCCTCGGTCCGGCACATGACGATGGCGAAGGCCGCACCGACAGCGCCGGAGGTGAACCACTTGCGGCCGTTGATCACCCAGTCGTCGCCGTCGCGGACCGCGCGAGTCTGGATCGCGTATGGGTTCGAACCGGGCGCGTCAGGCTCGGTCATGGAGAAACATGAGCGGATGTCTCCCGCTATCAGCGGGTCCAGCCACTTCTTCTTCTGCTCCTCGGTCCCGTACTTGATGAGGATGGTCTGATTGCCGGAATCGGGAGCGACCACGCCGAACAACGGGTTCGAGAACGGGCTCCAGGCGAGGATCTCGTTCATGTAGGCATGCTTCATGAAGCCGATGCCCATACCGCCGTATTCCTTCGGCAGGTGCGGGGCCCACAGGTTCGCCTTCTTCACCGTGTCCTGGATCTCCCGGCGAAGCTGCTGCGATTCCGGGCTGCGGTAGTCGCCGAGCCGGTTTTCGTTCGGGATGATGTAGCGGTTAACGATGTTCGCGGTCGCTTCCCGGGTTTCGTTGATTTCCGGATCAAGCGTTGGGATAGGGGAGATCTGCATGCGTATCCTCAAAGATGTTGTGGGGGCAATTGGGCCGTAGTGTACGCCGAAAACACCAACGGGTAGGAACCTTCGGGCAGTCGCGGGCGTTCTCTTGGGTATGACTGGAGTTAGGTACGCGGGCGTATGGTGGTTGTCGCCATGAACGTGCGGACTCTCGTGACGGCACTCGCTGTGACCTGCGTCGCCGTGATTGTTGGATGCAGCGGCCGTGACAACGAGGCTCCTGCCCCCACTGCGAACCTGCCGCCGGCAACCTCGACCGCTGAACGCACGCCGTCCTCGCCCACGCCGACGGCGGTAGCCCAGGTTCGAACGTACCCCAATCCTCAGGCCACCGGAACGTTCGTCTACATCGTCATGGTTGGCGTCGATCGCACTACCGAGCGCTTCTATCCGAAACTCGAAGTAATCGCGCAGGACCTGCGATCAGGCCGAATTACCGCCCGTATTCCCTTCGGAGGGGCGGGTGAGTACCCGCTCGCGGCGTCCATCGCAGGCGAACGAATCATCGTCGCAACCGAGTCGCGCATCGTCCGGTTCGCGAGGGACGGTAGCTCCGAACTCACCTTATTCCGGACAAGCGACAGGCTCCAATTCAGGACCTGGCTGTTTCACCGGACGGGACCATTGCCGCGGTGGCGATGGCGTGCGCGGTCCCGGACTGTCCCAGTGGGCCCGCCGCTGCGTTCGTTCGTGTGGACAGCGGCGCTGTTCTCGCGAGCGTAGACCACGCGGCCCTCCGGGCGGGAGGTTTCAAGGGCTACGCCTGGCAGATTCGGTGGCGTGACGACGGTGCTGGCGCCGTCCTGAAGGGAGGCACCGGCTCAGAGGCAGTTGGCGGACGCGCCCTGGTCCGGCCGGACGGGTCCGCGACCGTCTACCAGCAGCCTCCCGGTTACGGGAACGTCTCGCCCGATGGCCGCCTCGCCGCAGACAACACCGACCAGTTCAGTTGCATGCGAGTCGGTGGGCATGCGATCCAGGTTGTCGAACTCGACAGCGGCCGCACCCTGCGCGCGATTGGCGGAGGGGCCGGAGCCTACGCCACCTGGGAGTGGTCGCCCGATAGCCGGGCGGTGCTCTACCAGTTCTTGCCATCGAACAACCTCGACGACTGTATCTGGACAGAAGCATCCGTCGAATTCTGGCTGCTCGATCTTGGCACCGGCGTCTCATCTGCCATCGCGGACGTCCGCCAGCTTCACGTGGACTGGTACGGTGCGCGTCTCGTCGAGGTCGCCTGCTCCGAAGGTCCCTACGTGGAACCGGTGTTTGACCGCCGCGGCAACAGCAATGCCGTCTGCCGTCCGCTCGCGACCGGCGACGCCGACGGAGACATCTTCCTGGGAGGAGTCAAGATTGCCTCCTGGCCACCCGCGGAAGAGCCGCCGCGGACGACGCGCCCGGTTCCCGTGGGCTTCCTGGACTGACAGGGTCCTAGTCGAAGCTCTCGTCGTCCTGCTCGACGTCGATGTCCGGCGTCCCCGAGTCCAGCTCGGAGTCCGTCTCGCTCCATCCATCGTCACTTTCGTCTTCCACGACCTCGTCATCGCCGAATTCCGCGAAGTCTTCATCCTCGTCCCGCCGGAGCAGACCCTTGCGGGTGTAGGCGCGGACATCGCTTGAGCGGCCCTGCGGGAAGCTCACCTTGTCGATCATCGACGGGTGCTTGAAGGTCTCGCGCAGCATCACCTTCATGTCTTTGTCCGTAGTGACCATTGCGGCCGTGTACTGGTTGCCGGCCGTCATCATCTTCGAGAGCCGAAGGCCGATCCGCGGTTCGATCATGCCGACGTACTCGCCCTTCACGGTCAGCACGTTCACGGCGTTCCCCTGAACCTGAAGCTCAACCAGGTCGCCGGCGTCCAGCAGCGCACTGACCTTCTCGTCAGTCGCCTGGATGTTCGCAACTGTGGCGGTGCCCGTCTCTTCAACGAAAAGGCGCGTGTCCAGCTGGCTGGGCGCCGCGGCGGCGGCGTTCGTGTCCGACATGCCCGCAAGGCGGTCCAGGTTGCGCCGCGCGATCGTGTTCGTCGGCTCCAGCTCGATGCTCTTGCTGTAGCTGTCCCGCGCTTCCGTGACCTGCCCAAGCTCGCTGAGCGCCTTCCCGAGACGGTTATAGGCGTCCGCTTCCTCACCGAACGTCCGCAGATACTCTCGGTTGAGGTTTGCGGCCTCCAGCCAGCGGCTGCTCACGGCAAGCTTCACAGCCTGATCGCTCATCTGCTTTTTGAGCCGGGCACGCTCGTCCAGCGACATCGTTTCGAAATTGGCTTCGTTACTCATGGAACCCCTGCGCCGCCCCTCCAGCGAAGCAGGAAGGATACGGTAGGCCTATGGCTCGTTCAATCAGGATTCCAACCACGAAGACAAAGAACTGTCAATGCCCGGTATCGGTGCGAACGCCTACGATGGTCCGCGTGTCCGGCGAACTCTTCGAAGCCATGCGTGAGGCCTGGGAAGCGGTGGCTGACCGGTTCCAGGCATACCAGCTGGTCCTCCCCGGCTCACCAGCCTTCATTTGCCAGCCCCAGGCTTGCACGGCGTACTGCTGCCATGCCTACAGCGTCAGCCTCAGTGAAGCCGACGCCGACCGGATGCGCCGCTTCGAGTCCCTTGAGCCTGTGGACTTCCTTGAACTGGACGAAGACGGCACCCCCGTGACACTCCCCATGGCCCAGCCCTATCTCCTCGCCCGGTCCGAAGGCCACTGCAAGATGCTCACGCGCGAACTCGGCTGCGGCGCTTACGAAGGCCGCCCGGACGCCTGCCGCCTCTACCCCCACTTCGTGGTCTTCTGGGATGCCGAAGCAGACCGTGCGCGGACGAGCCCGTCGAAGCGCGTCGCGGCCGCTTTCGAAGCCGCACTGAAGCGCAACCTCTATGGGCCCGTCCCGCTCCTTCTCGGCCATAGCGAGTGCCCGGGGTTCACCGGCCCTCCGCTTGGCCAAACCGAGTGGTGGTCCATCTTCCAGGGCACGTACCAACTCCAGTACCTCGCCGAGTGAGATTGGCCCGCGTGTCGAAGTGCTATGCTCGTCGCATGGCGGCGTCAGCAGTCGATATCGGCACCCTCATCGTCGCGACACCCGGCATTGTTGGGGGCCTGCCGCGGATCGCCGGGACTCGTGTCTCGGTGAAGCACATCGCAGATTGCTTGAACAATGGTCTGTCGCCGCAGCAAATGGTCGAACGGTTCCCGACAATTGACCTGACCGGCGCGTATGCCGCGATCACCTACTACCTGGCGAACCAGGCCGAAATCGACCGGGACACCGCAGAAGAAGAAGCGGAGGTCGCACGGTTCATCGACCAGCGTACCGGGCCAGCGACACCGCGAGGGTGATGCGGCTGTACCTCGATGAAGACGCGATGGCGGACGCGTTAGTCGCGGCCCTGCGGAGTCGAGGGTTCGATCTCCAGACAGCTGAACAACTCCAGCATCGCGGATGGAGTGATGAACAACACCTCCTTCACGCTTTTCATTCGGCCCGCGTCCTGTATTCGTTCAACCGTCGCGACTACCTCCGGATTCACACCAGGTGGATGAGTGAGGGACGGCACCACGCTGGGATCGTGCTGCCGTCGCGCCGCGTTTACGATGCCGGCTACCAACTGCGCGGTCTCGTTGATGTCGCCGAGCGCCTGGGCCAGGACGGGATGAGAGACTACGTCGAGTTCATTTGACGCCAGAGGCACGTACCAACTCCAGTACCTCGCCGAGTGAGATTGGCCCCGCACCCCGCGCACCGCTTCCGTTACGCTTGGAAATAAGGAGCGTTACCAGCTACATGACTTCCCGCCAGTTCGGCATCCTCTGTGCCCTTGCCGCGGTCTGGGGCTGCTCCTTCCTCTTCATCAAGGTCATCGTCGAGGCCGGCGTTGCCCCGACGGGCATGTCCGGCGCGCGAACCCTGCTTGGGGCCGCGACGCTCACCCCGTTTGCCTTGGCGGCGCGGGCCGGTTTCCGCCAGTCCCGGCGCACCTGGGCATTGATGTTCGGTTTGGGCGTGCTGAACTTCGCCATCCCCTGGACGCTCTTCGGCGTTGCCGAACAGCACGTCCCCAGCGGCGCCGCGGCAGTCGCCAACGCCTCCGCGCCACTCTGGTCCGCCATCGTTGCGGCCGCCCTCTTGCGCGCGGACCCCCTCGACGCCCGGCGTATCGCCGGACTGCTCGTCGGCTTCATCGGCGTTGTCGTCCTCGTCGGCAACGACCTCACGGACCTGAGTGGTAGCGAGGCAGCCAGCGTCGGCCTGATTCTCGTTGCCACACTCTGTTACGCCACCTCCGCCGTCGCCATTCGCCGCTGGGTGAGCGAAGTGCCTCCCATCCCGCTCGCTACAGTCCAGGTCACGACAGCAGCCGCCATCCTCATGCCGCTCGCCCTCGTCACCGGCGCCTACAGCGATGCCGATCTCGCGCCGAAAGTGTTCGCCAGCTTCGCTGCCCTGGGCGGGCTCGGGTCGGGCCTGGCCGTGGTCGCCTACATGTACCTGATACAGAAGGCCGGCCCGGTGCGCGCTTCCGTGGTGACCTACATGGCGCCACCGATCGGCGTGGTGCTCGGCTGGCTGATCCTGGACGAGTCCATCGGCTGGAATCTCGTCGCCGCCCTCGGGTTCATCCTCGCCGGCGTGGCCCTTGTCCAGGGCATCGGCGTCAGCTGGGTGCGCGCCCGCCTCCCGCGGCAACTCGCGGCGGCAACCAGCGACTGAAACGGGGGAACCCTGCCCTCTGCTAGCATTCCGCAATGGCTAAAGTCGGCCGACTGCCCATCCGCCCCGAAGTTGAAGCACTCCATGAGCGCGTCGTCGCGACCCGTCGTGACTTTCACGAGCACCCCGAGCTCTCCTGGCAGGAGCACCGCACCCAGCGCGTCATCCTCGAACGTCTGCGCGAACTCGGCCTCTCTGATGTGCGGCCCATCGCCAAAACCGGCGCGACCGGACTCGTGGAGGGCGGTAAACGCGGCCGCTGCGTGCTCTGGCGCGCCGACATGGACGCCCTCCCGGTCCCCGAAAAAAGCGCGCTGCCCTTCGCTTCAAAGACGCCCGACGTGATGCACGCCTGCGGCCACGACACCCACATGGCCATTGGCCTGGGGCTCGCCGAAGCCCTCGCCACCCGCAAGGACAAGTTCCCCGGCTCCGTCCGATTCGTCTTCCAGCCCGCGGAGGAAGCGGCCGGTGGGGCCCAGGCCTGCGTCGCCGACGGCGTCCTCGACGCCCCGAAAGTCGATGTCGCACTCGGGCTGCACATCAGCGCTGATGTCCCGCTCGGCGCGATCAATGTCGCGCCGGGGCCGTTCTTCGCCGCGCCCACTGCCTTCCGTATCACCATCGAAGGCCGAGGCGGTCACGCTGCCGCCCCCCACCAGTCCATCGACGCCGTAGTTGTTGCGGCGCACGTCATCACCGCCCTCCAGACCGTGGTGAGCCGCTCTGTCGCGCCGTCCGAAGCCGCGGTGCTCACCGTTGGCAAAGTAACTGGTGGATTCCGTGGCAACGTCATCGCCGAGTCTGCCACGCTCTCGGGCACGATCCGAAGCTACACCGATGTCCTCCGCGAAACCCTCCTGCGTCGAAGCGAAGATATCGTCGCCGGGATCTGCGCGGCCTTCGGCGCAACCTTCGAGTTCGACCACCACACCAGTTGCCCGCCCCTGGTCAACGACCCCGCCGTCGCCGCCTTCGTGCGTGAGCAGGCGGTTGCCTATTTCGGAGCAAACAGCATCCTCGCAGCGCCGAGCATGGGAGCGGAAGACATGGGGGTCTTCCTCGATCAGCGTCCCGGCTGCTACTTCTGGCTCGGCGCTCGCAACGAAGCGAAGGGCATCGCTGGTCGCCACCATGACCCTGCCTTCGTCATCGACGAGGACGCGCTGTTAGTCGGCGTCGAGTTCGGCCTTCGACTCATCGAGGGACAGCTGGCCGGGAAATAACCTCAGCCGGTGAACATCCCACCATCCGGGAACAGGATCTCGCCGGTGAAGTAGCCGCTCTCGTCGCTGGCGAGGAAGAGCGCCGTGTTGGAGATGTCTTCCGGCTGCCCCAGCCGCTTCAGCGGGATGCTCTCGATAAGCCTCTGTTTGACCTGCTCATTCGAACGCATGCTCGCCGTCATCGGTGTCTCGATGAAGCCCGGCCCGATCGCGTTGACGCGCACGTTGTCCCGCGCGATTTCGAGCGCGAGCACCTTCGTCAGCATCCAGACGCCAGCCTTTGATACGCAGTACTCAGCCGCACCAGAAATCGGTATCTTCGCCGCGCCGCTAGCGATGTTGATGATCGAGCCACCGCCGTTGCGCATCATCCGCCGGGCTGCCGCGCGGTCCGTCATCATCACACCGGTGAGGTTTACGTTGAGCACCTTCTCCCAGTACTCGGTGGGCTTTGTTATCACGCCCACGGCTGCGCGGTCGCCGCGAACTTCGGTCGGCTCGGATCCGCTCACGTAGAGCGCGTGCGAAATGCCGGCCGCCGCGAGCAGCACGTCCAGCCGCCCAAACCGGCGCACACACTCCTCAGCCAGCTCCTCGCAGTCCGACTCAACGCTGGTATCGGTGCGGCGGAACGCTGCCTGCCCGCCCGCGGCGACTATTGCCGCCACGGTTTCGGCGCCCCGCGTCTCGTCCAGGTCGCCGATGACCACCTTTGCGCCTTCAGTTGCGAACCGAAGCGCGCACGAGCGTCCGATGCCGCTCGATCCGCCCGTAACCATTGCAACCTTGCCCTCGAGTCTGCCTGCCATTCTTCTGCCTCCTGAGGAGGCGGATTCTAATCACCAGTCGGGTCAGCGCGGAGCAGGCC
>CAYTBM010000146.1:0-8083 GCA_964436025.1 uncultured Anaerolineaceae bacterium | reverse complement strand
TCGGTGTAGCGCGCAACCAGGAGCGGCACCCAGTCGTCGAATGCCCCGCGGAAGTTCTCCCGCTTGTTCAGGATGGTGGACCAGGATAGGCCGGCCTGGAAGCCTTCGAGCATGAGCCGTTCGAAGAGCTCGCGGTCGTTGTGGCACGGCACGCCCCACTCGAGGTCGTGGTACTGCGCCATCACCTCGTCGGCGAGGCCCCAGCAGGTCTGTCGCTTTTCGGCGGGCATGCCCGGATTGTAGGGAACCGAGGCGAAAAGCGCGGGCGAATCAGCTCGCTTCGCCGATTTCCCAGCGTTTCAGGGCCCGGAAGGCGAGGTAGATCGCCACGGTAGTGACCGCGGCACCGAGGATGACCGCCTGCGGCCCCTGGAGCCGGGGATCGAATACCCGGTCCGGCACATCAGAGAGCTGCCCCGCGATGCCAAGGGTGTACTGCCGCACGGAGAAGATGCGGACTCCCCGGAAGAGGTTCACCACAACCCCCTCCCAGATGAACACGTACAACAGTCCGGCGATCAACGCCCGGCTGGTGGCGATGCTGAGCCAGAGGAACGCCGAACAGTAAATGAGGGCTCCAGCGACGACCGCGATAGCGAACGCAATGACGATCCCGTCCTCCGGCTCGCCGGAAAGTGCCAGGACGCCGGTCGGAATGGTGGCGATGAGCACCACCGCGCATGTCGCCGCCCATGCCACCAGCAGCTTCGAAAGCACAATGGTCGTCCGCGGGATCGGCTTCGAAAGGAGGTAGACCACAGTCCCGTCCTCGAACTCGGTACCGAGCGCCGCGGTGCCGAACACCAGCGCCGTGAACGGCAGCGTCAGGCCCACGACCAGGCTCGCGAGCGCGACCTTGGCGGTCCACTCCTGCGGGTCGTTTTCGCTGTGATCCCCGTTGAGCCGGAAGAGCAGCGCGATCAACACCGGCAAAAGCGCGAACCCGAGCATCAGCAGCGTGCGTTTCTGGCCCAGGAGCTGCCGCATGGTCAGGCGCATGATTGTGCCGTCGATCATCGCTTCACCAGGTAGGAGAAGACGCTCTCCAGCGACTCGTCGGTTGGGCGGATTTCGAAGATGGTGACTTCGGCGCGGCGAGCGACGCCCGCTACGGCCTTCGTGAACGCGGCGAACTCAGAGGTGCGCACCTCAAGGTCCTTGGCTTGCAGCTCCACGCCGTACACCGAGGGGTCGGCGACCAATTCGGCCGCCAGCTTGCGGTTATCGCTTGCGCGCACCGTGAAGGTGTGCGGCCGGTCGGTCATGAGCTTGCGGATCTCCCGGAAGTCGCCAGACGCTGCCAGCCGCCCGGAGACGATCACGAGCACGTCTTCCGCCAGGCGCTCGACTTCCTCGAGGATGTGGGAGGAGAACACGATGGTCTTGCCGGCGGCTGCCATATCGCGAAGCAGGCTCATCAGGTGAAGCCTCTGGCGGGGATCGGCGCCGTTGAACGGCTCATCCAGAAGCAGCACGCGGGGCTCATGCACCAGCGCGGCGGCGATCTTGATGCGTTGTTTCATGCCCTTGGAGTATCCGCCGGAGGCGCGGTTCATCGCGTCCTCCAACTCGACCATGCGGATCGCCTTGAGCGTGGCCGCTTCGGGGTCAGGCAGGTGGTGGAGGCGGGCACTGTCCAGTACGAATTCGTAGCCGGTGAGGAACGGGTAGACCGATTCGCGCTCCGGCACGAGACCCACCTGCCGGTACATTTCCGGGTTCCCCCAGGCCGGCTCTCCAAGGACGCGCACTGCGCCTGCGGAGGGCTGCAGAAAGCCCGCGAGCATGTGTAGCATGGTTGATTTTCCGGCGCCGTTCGGGCCCAGAAGCCCGGTGATCCCTGCGTTCAGTGCGAACGAAATGTCGTTGACCGCGACGATGTTCCCGTACCAGCGTGAGACATGGTCGAATTCGACGGCCGGCGGCGCTTCCGGCGTTGTCATGCGCTCACCCTGTCAAACCGCCGGATGACCCACGCGAGGCCGGCGCCGCCGTAGGCAAGGACGACCAGCGGGTAGACCCAGAGCGAGAACCCCGCCACGTCCAGCGTTGAATCGGTGGCCGGCGACTGCTGGAAGATCCACAGCGTGCTGCCGTGGATGAATTCGAAGGGGCTGAGGAAGACGGCGAAGTCGCCGGAGCCGCCTATGCCCTGCACGAGGATGCCGGCCACCGGCCAGGTAACCAGGAACCAGGCAACGACGGCGATCGTGGCGTAGGCGCGGCGCGGTGTCTGTGTGGCAATCGCCAGGGAGACGCAGGCCACGGTGACGGCGATGAGAAGCCCGGAGGCGACGGTCCGCGGCACGTCGGCCCAGTTGTCCTGCACGTAGCCCCAGAGGTCCTTGCTCGCGAGCCCGTTGCCGATGACCAGGACCGCCTGGGGCAGCAGCGTGAGCACCGTGAGGGCCGTTGCGAAGGCGGCGAGCTTGGCGAGGATGTAATCGCGGCGATGGAGGGCGCGTGAAAAGTAGAGCGACAACGTCCGCTGGCGCATGTCCCGGCCGCAGATTTCGGGTGCGATGGCCGCACAGAAGAGCGCTACGGGGACTTCGATGTAGGCGAAGTAGTTGGATGGCGTGTACACCTCGACATCAGAGACCAATGCGGCGATCGCAAGCTGCCCGACCGCAGGGATGAAGGCGATGATGGCGATGGCGATCGGCATGATCTTGCTGCCCGTGCGGCGTCCGAGGCCGAAAGCGCTGCGCAGGGTGTACAGGTAGAGCGACGTGATGGCGTGGCGGCGGCCGAGGCGCACGCCGTCGTACCCCCGGTATCCGAGGTCATAGATGCTGCCACCGCGTGGCTCAGCCTGCTGCACTGGCCGGTTCCCGCGCGGGCGCCTGCTCGCGGAAGATGTCTTCCAGGTTCTGCCGCCGCCGTTCGATCCGGACCAGGCCAAGGCCCAGGTCGTCGCACGAGTCGCGGATGATGTCGTAAGCACGTTCGCCTTCGAGCGCCACAAGGACGAGGCGCCCCTCCGTTGCCGCTGTCAGACCGGCCGCTTCGAGGGCGCGCTCGAGCGCCGCCGCATCGCCGTCGACTTCGACCGCGAGCGTGCCCGTGTTCGCGGTGAACTCGCCGATAGGGCCTGAGCGCATCAAGTGGCCGCCGTCGATCACGACGAGGTGCTCGCAGACACGTTCGATCTCCCCGAGGAGATGCGACGCCATCATGATGGAGATGCCGAATTCGGTGCCCGTCCGGCGCACCAGGTCGAGCATTTCATCCCGGCCGGCGGGGTCCAGGCCATTGGTCGGTTCATCCAGGAAGAGGATGCGCGGGTCGTGCACGAGGGCCTGCGCGAGCTTCACGCGCTGCTTCATGCCGGTCGAGTACCCGCGAATCTCGCGGTAGCGCTCTTCGAAGAGTCCGACGTGGCGCAGCGTCTCAGCCGTGCGTTCACGCGCAGCTGAACGAGGCAGGCCGTTGATCTGCGCCATGTGGGCGACAAACTCGGTCGCGCTTACATCGCCGGGCAGGCAGTCGTGCTCGGGCATGTAGCCGACGAACTGGCGGAGCGTGGTGCCCTGCCGCACCACATCGAAACCGAGGACGGTGGCCGAACCTTCCGTCGCGTCGAGGAGGCCAAGGAGGATCTTGATGAGGGTGCTTTTGCCGGCGCCGTTCGCACCGACCAGCCCGATGATGCCGGGTTCGAGGCTGAGGTCGAGGCCGTTGAGTGCAGTAACGGAGCTCCCGTAACGTTTGACGAGCCCGCGCGTCTCCAGAATAGGCACGCCTGTCAGTGTAACCGGGAGGCGCGATATTCCGTGCGCGAACTTGTTCAGACACTGCATTGGGGAAACTCCCGGTAAGAATCCGGCCTCCACGGACTGGCCAATTAGCGCGAAACGGTCGATTTTGGGAGAGATGCGAGGGCTTGTGGGGAAGAGGTTGCCGGGCACGCATGCCGTCAAGATCTTGCTCGGCGCGACGCTCCTGGCCGGCGTGGCGGCGATCCTCGCCGCGCGTTCTCCCAGTGATACCGCTGGACGCCAGAAGGTTGCGGAAGCCGCCGTGGAGGCACGATCGACGACCGCCGGCGCCGTTCCCGGAAGCACCGCAACGCAGGGACAGACGCCTGTGACGAACAGCGAGGGCGCCGTCCCGGAGCCGGCGCAGGAGCGGCTGCCGAGTTCTGACGTCGTCTCGTCCGCCTCGAACAGCCGGTTCTCCATGCCGCTCAAGCAGTGGAGCAAGGTCACCGACCGCTACGGCGCGAAGAACCGCGGCCCGGGGTTCATCCACGGTGGGATCGACCTCGCGCTCGAGGGGCTCAGCCACTCGAACGTTTACGCGGCCTGCACGGGAACGGTCTCCGATGCGAGCTACAGCGGCACGTACGGCAACCACATCTTCATCGATTGCGGCGACGGCTGGAGCACGCTCTATGGGCACCTCAGCCAGATGAACGTCAAAGTCGGCGATCCGGTAAACCCGGATGTCGTGGTCGGCATCAGCGGCAGCACGGGTTTCTCGACCGGGGAGCACCTGCACTTCGAGATTCGCTGGCTGGACACGCCGGTGAATCCAGAAGACTACCTCGAATTCCACATCCCGCCGGGGACGCCGCTGAGTGACGGTCCGCTGTGGTTCCCCAGCTCCGGCGGCACCGGCGCGGCGGCGGCCAGCACTCCCACCGGTCCACCGCCTACAGCCACCAACACGCCGACACCGACGGACACCCCGACCATTACCCCCACGCCAACCATCACGCCGACGCCAACGTGGACGCCGACACCGACCGCCACGCCGCGTCCGCCAACCAAAACGCCGACGCCGAAGCCCATCGCGCGGTAGGGAATCTTCGGCCCGCGGGTCAGGTCAGGAGTAGACGGCCAGGCTGGCCGGGTCTTCCGCCAGGTGCGCATGGTCGTTGAAGCTGGTCAGGGTCATCCGGCCGCTCTTTGAGAACGTCAGCCGGGTGATAGACGTGTTCGCCACGGCGAAGGACCAGGTGCTTTCGTGGGGCACGCCGAGCAGTTCGGCGAGCATCGCCATGATGGCGTTGCCGTGCGAGACCACGAGGATTGTGCTCTCCGGGTGCGTCGAGACTGTTCGGCGGAGTGCGCCGGCCGTGCGCTCACGGACCTGCGCGATGGACTCACCGCCCGGCGCCGGCACCTTGCAGCGGAAGAACTCGCGCAGCAACTCAGGGTTGGCCTTCCCGATTTCCCGGCCGATGAGCGACTCCCATTCGCCGTAGTGCATTTCGCGGAAACCCGGATCCAGGAGCGGTTCGAGGGGCCGGGCGTGATGTTCGAGGGCGAACTTCGCGGTGCGGTGCGCGCGCGAAAGGTCCGAGGAGTAGGCCGCGTCGAAGTGCTGGCCCTTGAGCCGCAGGCCGAGGGCGCGCGCCTGGCTCTCCCCTTTCTCGGTCAGCTCAGTTTCGGAGTGCCCGCAGAACCGTCCTTCGATGTTTCCGTAGGTTTCGGCGTGGCGGACGAGGAAGACGTTGGTAGGCATTCCTGGGAGTCTAAACGGTCACTCCCCTTGACGGTGACGCCAGCCTTTTTACGAACGTTTTACAGCCGGATGGCAACCACTCGCGCGGCGGCGGCGTTTCTTGTGGTGCGTGTACATTCCGTGGTTGTTACGGTAGAAAAACTGAACCGCTATCTGCGCGGGAGGACGAATGAGCTGGATCCATCGAAAGGCCCTCGCGGTCGTCGCCGCCGGCGCGACCGTTGCCACGCTCCTCGGCGCGAGCCTTGGCATTGCCGTCGCCAAGCACACGAGCCAGGTTGGCGGTGTCTGTAGCGGGGGTTCCCCCGGCTGCAACATTCACTACGTCGGCGCAATTCGCAACAACAGCGTGAGCCCCGACAGCTTCACCAAGTGCCTGCCCTCGGGCGACTGGGACGCCATCTACATCTGGGATGGCCCCACGCAGAGCTGGGAACATTACTTCAACACGGCGCGCGGCGTTCCAGCCTATACCAATCAGACTTCGGCCGGCGGTATCGACACCATCCCTGGCTTCTCCGGTGTCGTGTTGATCATGCGCCTCGGCGCGGCCAGCCAGTCGGTAACGCTGCTCGACAGCAACAGCGAGACCTGCAGCTAGCCGATTCCTGAGACCCGCCTCACAGAAACCCCTCGCCTGGCCGCGAGGGGTTTTCGTTTTGCGGCCGGACCCTGCCTACAATGGAACGGAAATGACCACAGAAGCCGCTGCCGTCGCCATTCGCCTCAAGCAAGCCCATATCGACGCGATGGTCGCTCACGCGCTCGAAGACGCGCCCATCGAATGCTGCGGCATGCTCGCAACGAAAGACGGTGTCGTCGCCGAAGTCCGGCGCGCGAAAAACAAGGAAGCCAGCCCCTACCGGTTCAGCATCGACCCGCTGGAGACGCGGAAACACGAAATGGCCATCGACGACGCCGGCATGGAGCTCGCCGGCTTCTACCACTCGCACACGGGCAGCCCGGCCGTCCCCAGCCCGACTGACATCCGCATGATGGGACCCTTCTTCGGCCCGCCGTTCGTGCACTTCGTCATCGGCGTCGCCGACCGCGAAAACCCGCAAGTGCGCGTCTGGCACATCGACGGCGCCGAGAGGATCGAACGCGCCTTCGAGATCGTTCCCTAGACCGCCGCGTGCCTGATCCCGACTACCTCGGCCTCTCGCTCGACGGACTCGCCCTGCCGGCGCGGATGTTGCCCAGGGCCTACCGCTCCCGGTCGTTGCCAATTCGTGGCCGCGAATTCCTCTGGGGCTCGCGCACCTATGTGATGGGCATCATCAACGCCACGCCGGACTCGTTCAGCGGCGACGGACTCGGTGGCGACGTCGAAGCCGCCGTAGCCCTGGCCAGGCAGATGGAGGCGGACGGCGCCGACTGGCTGGACATCGGCGGCGAGTCCTCCCGCCCCGGCGCGGACGAGCTCGACCCTGCGGAGGAGGCGCGCCGCGTCGTCCCGGTCATCGAAGCGGTCCGCGCAGCTACGACGCTCCCGATCTCTGTCGACACGTATCACGCTTCCGTAGCCCGGACTGGGCTCGCGGCGGGCGCCGACGCCGTCAACGACATCTGGGGACTCAGGCACGACCCGGAGATGGCGCGGGTCGTCGCCGAATCCGGCGCGGTGCTCATCGCAATGCACAACCAGCGCGGCCGCCCCGCCACGGATGACGTCACCGGCGCCATCGCCGCGGGCTTCAAAGAAACCCTCCGAATCGCTGCCGAACATGGCATCCCGGATGACCGCATCATTCTCGATCCCGGTTTCGGGTTCGGCTGGACGCCCGAACAGAACCTCAAGATGGTCCGGGCCCTCATCTACCTCTGGGCCGGCGGCTTTCCCTACCCCCTGCTCCTGGGGACTTCGCGAAAATCGACCATCGGCCACATCCTCGGCGGCGCGCCCGTCGATCAGCGGCTCGAAGGCACCGCCGCCAGCGTCGCGCTTTCCATCGCCTCCGGCGCTGACATCGTCCGCGTGCATGACGTCGCCGCGATGCTGAAGGTCGCCCGCGTGTCCGACGCCTTCGTCGACCGCGGTCTGCTTTCGCATGTCCGCGTGCCAGTCGTGATCGCGCTCGGCTCGAACCTCGGCGACCGCGCCGGCAACCTGCGCGCAGCAGTCGCCGCCCTCGAAGAAAAGCACATCGCCGTCACCAGCCGCTCCTCCATCTGGGAAACCGCGCCGGTCCCGGCCGACCAACCCGCGTTCCTCAACGCCGTGGTAACGGCCGAGACGTGGCGTTCCCCGTCAAGCCTCTTGGGCGTGCTCAAGGAGATCGAGCACCGCCTGGGCCGCCGCCCGGAGCGCCGCTGGGGCCCGCGCCCAATCGATCTCGACATCCTTTTCTACGGCCGCGAGCAAGTGGATACGCCCGAGCTGACCATCCCGCACGCGTCGATCCTCGAGCGGTCGTTCGTCCTCGCTCCATTGGCCGAAATCCTACCAGGGGAACTGCCCCATTTGGGGATGACGGCAACAGAAGCTCTCGGGCGCGTCGAAACGGCGGGGCTGAAGCGTCATTCGGCCCTTTGAGTCACCCTGGCGCCACCGTCAGCGGTTACCGTTCACCAGGCTCAAGAACTCCGCCCTCGTCACCGCCGACTGCTT
>CAYTBM010000145.1:0-8145 GCA_964436025.1 uncultured Anaerolineaceae bacterium | reverse complement strand
CCGTCCTCTCCGTAAGCTCGCTGTAATCATTTCCCGCGCACTGCGCCCGAGAATCGTGGTCATGGATGCCGTGGATTCCACGCACGTGCTCGACTATTACGCGCGGCACTTCCGGCCAGGCATGGTGGATCTCTCCACATCGAGCCCCTCCGGTCCGGCTGATCTTCATGAACAACGCGTGGGCTACGGGCCGCCAGGCGGACTCCCTGCGCTGCGCGAGGCTATCGCCGGCCTGTACCCGGGTCTGGCCGCCGAGCACGTCGTCGTCACGAATGGCGCGACAGAAGCGCTCGCAGCCACGGCCTTTGCCCTTGTGCGACCCGGACAGCGGGTCTTCGCAGGAGATGAGATCTATCCGAGTTTTCGGGAAACTGCCGTCCGCCTCGGCGCCGTGCTCAGCAGTGAGAATCCGTCCCTGGCAGCCGTCAACCACCCGACCGTCCCGGACGGCCGCTTCGCGGACTTGCAGCCACTGATCGCTTCGCTCGAGGCGGCCGGCGGGCTTCTCGTTGCCGACGAGGTGTACCTCGATTTGCGCGCAGACGCTCCCGGTGTGCCTGCGGCCTCGATTTCCAGGTCGGCGATCAGCATTGGTGACCTTTCCAAGCCTCTCGGCCTGGGTGGGCTGCGGATTGGGTGGGTAGCCTGCCGCAACGAGCGGGTCGTCGAGGCCATCGGTCGTAGCGTGCAGCTATTGAGCGGAGGTCCGTCGGTCCTCGCGATGGAGGCGGGACTAGTCGCCGTCCGAGACTACGCTCCGCGCCTTGCCGCACGGTCTGCCGCGGCTGCACAGAACGCGCCCCTGGTCTTCGCCGCGCTGGCGGAAGCCGGCTGGCACTTCCAAAAGCCGGAAGCCGGTTGGACATTCTTGGCCCGGCCGCCGGAGCCGCTGCGGGGACCCCAATTCGAAGCTTTGGCCGCAGCAGGATTCTTCCTCATCCCGGGGTCGGCATTTGGCGCGCCGGACGGTTTCCGCATCAGCCTGTTCGCACCGGTGGAGTCCCTGCGCACCGCACTTCAAACGGCGTCAGAAGCACCGTGCGGAGCGGGCCAACCAAGGCTGGCCCGCGGGCGAGGATCGCTCGTCGTACTCGCCAAGTCCGCCGCGCCCGGGCAGGGCAAGACGCGGCTCGCGAACGAACTGGGAGTCGGCAAAGCGGCAGAGCTGGCTGCCGCCTTCCTGCGGGACACAATCGACCTTGCCCTGGCGTCCGGCCACGAGGTCACCGTTGCCTTCACACCGTTCGAGGCCCGGGCTGAGTTTGCTTCGCTCGCTCCCGGAGCGACGCTCGTTGACCAGCCCCAAGGCGACCTCGGGCATCGATTGGCCGCGGCCCTCGTTTCCGGCCTGCGCGGCCGCGATTCGGCGGTGCTGATCGGGACGGATGCTCCGCAACTGCCGAGCGAGGTCATTGAACAGGCTCTTTGCGCTCTGCGTACAGCCGACCTGGTAGTAGGCCCGGCGACCGATGGCGGGTTTTACCTGCTCGGAATACGCGAAGCGAAGTCGGTGGACCGCCTCTTCGACAGCATCGAATGGAGTACACCTGCGGTCTTCGGCCAGCTCATGCAAAACGCCCAGAGGCTGGGACTGACCGTCCAGGTGCTGGAGGCATTCAGCGATATCGACGACTCGGAAAGCCTTGCGAACGTGCTCCGCTTCGCGGCCCGTTCAGGCACGGCGCCGTGGACTCGGGCAACTGCGGGGCGGCTCGGGTTGGGGCCGGTCTGATGTCGCGAGAAGTCCCGCCTTATTCGAGCACGCGCCTGACGGCACAACTTGGGCTGATCCTGACGGTCATGCTCGCGGGTATGTTCGCGAGCGGGGCGTTCTTCTACCTCTACACGTTCAACTACGACCTGCCACCGTGGTTCACGCCCGTGCGATTTGTGCACTTCTATGTTGGGCTAGCTTCCATTCCGATCCTGCTGGCGAAGTATGGGAGCACCTCGATCCGCTTCTCCGGATACTACCTCAGGGTGAGGCGGTTCAAGGCCGCGGGTCCACCTTCGCTGATCCCTCGCCTCCTTTCGCCGCTGCTCGCCGCCGACTTCTTCGTCCTCTACTTCAGCGGCCTCTACATGCTCTTCCACTACTACTACACGACGACGAACATCTGGCCGGTCGAGGCAAAGCCGGTGCAGGTTCACCTTTGGGCGGCGATTGCCGGTGCCCCCCTTGTCACGATCCACCTCGCCTGGCACCTCGCGTCCGCCCTGCGCAGCAGCCGAGGGAATGCGTCTGTCCCAGCTGCAGTCGCGAACTTCGAAGAGAGCGCGCGCGGCAAGATGACCCGGCGGGCCTTGCTCGCCGCGGCCGCAGCATCGGGATTGGCGCTGGCGGTGGCGTTTCAGAACACGGGAGCGCGAAGCCGCCAGTTCGGCAACCTCTTCATTGGGCGGATTCCGAAGGAGGAACGGGGTGGGCCTGGTGACTTCCCTGTCGAGACCCTTTTCGGGCGCACGGATCCGGTGGATATCGCGAGTTACCGCTTGACCGTCGAGGGCGAAGTCGAGCAGCCAATCGAGCTCACGTACGACGAATTGCTCGCGCTCCCGGCTTTCGAGTACCGCGTCCGCCTGAGCTGTGTTTCAGGATGGACGGAAGTGCCGACGTGGCGCGGCCCTCGAGTGGCTGACGTGCTCAAGTTGGCTCGCGAACGTTCGGGGACGGGTTCGGTCGCGTTCCACAGTCTGAGCGGCTACGGGTTCACCTGGCATCGCCGGCGCCTGAACAACTCTCGAGCATTGCTGGCAACCCACGTGAACGGTGCTCCGCTGAGCACGAACCACGGGTACCCGGTCAGGCTCATCGTCCCCGGTTATCCGGGGCAGAACATGGTCAAGCAGATCGACCGCATTTTCGTGCGCGGCGACGAAGAAGCGTTCGGCCCCGACTTCCAGATCGTTTCCAACTCAGGCGTCAGGGAGGCAAGAACATGACCCAGACGATGGCGGGCGATGTCCTCGGCCGCATGGCGCGCGCACTCCCAGAGGAGATGTACCTCGAGGTAACGAACCGGTGCAACCTGAAATGCACCACCTGTCCTCAGTCCTGGGGCATGTCCGAAACTTCAGCTGACCTTTCTCCGGAGACAGCGCGCGCGTTGCTTGCCCAGCTGCCGTCGGTCCGCAGGGTTGTGTTGCACGGCATCGGAGAGCCCACGCTCAATCCTCGACTACCGGAAATCGTGACTGTGGTGAAGGAGCGGGGCGCCTACGCGCTCTTCAACACCAACGGTCTGCTGCTCCGTGGAGCACTGCTCGAGAGGCTCATCCGGGCCGGGCTGGACGAAGTGCGAATCTCTGTCGATGCCGCCACGCCCGAGACCTATCGGCTTGTCCGCGGCGTGGACCTTTTCTCCAGAGTGATAGCCGGAGCGCGCTCATTGGCGGAAGCGCGACAGCGACTCGGCTCCGCCACTCCCCGGGTCTCCCTTTGGATGACGGGCCTCAAGTCGAACATTCGGGAGCTCCCGGAGCTGATCCGAATCGCCGCTGCTGCGGGGATCGCTGAGGTGTACATCCAGCGGCTAGTCTTCTCCGGTCGCAATCTCGCGCGTAAGGATGAAGCGCTCTACGGCCGGATGGGCGCGGCCGAACTCGCCGGGCTCCGCGAGGCAGAAGAGGTCGCCGCCGAACTTGGCGTCACGCTCAGGGGCTCAAGCGAGGCACTGCCGCTGGAACGGGCGCCCGAATCCGCCGATCGGCCATGGAGCGCCTGCCGCCGGCCGACATCGCTGATGTATGTCACGGCGAATGGGAACGTGCTCCCGTGCTGCATCGCTCCGTTCACGAACGCGCCCTACTCGTCGCTGGTCCTGGGCAACACCGGCCTCTTGAGCCTGGAGGAGATATGGAAAGACCGCAAGTACGAGGAGTGGCGGGCGAAGATGCAGTCGGACGAGCCCCCGGAAGCGTGCCGGTCGTGCGGCTCGGCCTGGGCGCTCTAGCCGTCGATCGCGTCCAGGCCGCATGGCTTGCGGCGTCGTTCGCCGCCGCAGTGATCGCGCTGACTGCATTCGTCCGGCTCGCCACACTGCGCTGGCAAGCGTTCGAGACGAACTCCTTCGACCTGGCATTTTTCGACCAGATCATTTTCAACACTTCACGCGGACGCCTGTTCGAGACCTCATTTGTCTCGTACAACTTCGCAGGGCAGCACTTCGAACCAATCCTGCTGGCGTTCGTGCCTGCCTACTGGCTTGGCGCCGGGCCGTACTTCCTGACCGTGGTCCAGGCCGCCGCCGCAACCGCGGCTGCTGTGCCGCTCTACTTCTTCGCGCGGCGCGCGACGGGCGAAGCAGCACTCGGGTTTGCCGCCGTCGTTGCATTTCTCGCGAACCCGTACCTGCAGCGGGCGATCGCATTCGACTTTCACCCGGAGCTAATGGCCGCGCCCCCTGTGTTCCTTGCCGCATGGGCCATCGTCTCGGGCCATCGCCGGATTGCAGCCGTCTCGGCCCTCAGTGTCCTGCTTTTCAAGGAAGACACGGTCTTTCTGGTCTTCCTCCTCGCCGGAGTGATGTGGTCTCGCGGCTGGAGGCGCGAGCCGCAGGTCTGTGCCCTTGTGACCGGTGTCTACCTGGTCCTGGCCGTGTTCGTCGTGATGCCCCTGATCCGTGGCGGAGAGAGCAGCGACCTCGTGGACAGGTATGGGTACTTGCTCCCCGGGCCAGGGGGCGAGGGAATCCTGGGGGATGCCTTGCTTGCGCCGGTACGTGCGGCACGGGTGGCGCTCCGCCCCGAACAGCTTTGGACAGCTTCTCTGTTTGTCCTGAGCAGTTCGGCCGTTGCACTCTTCCGGCCGGCCTGGCTGCTCTGGCTCGCCCCGGGCCTCGGCCTTGCTCTGCTCTCGAGCCACCACCCGCAGCAGCGACTGGAGCTGCACTATGCCGCCGAGTTGGTTCCGGCGGCTATCGTCCTTGGTATTCTTGCCGCGGCATCGTTGCCGCGACGACGAGGGACCGCCGTTCTTTCAGTCGCCATGATCGCCCCACCACTTCTGGCGATGTTGGCGCTCAACCCTCTTGGAAACGCACACGGAGCAATGCCCAGCGCACGCCACCAGGCAGCAGTCCTCGAGGCGCTGGCGCTTGTTCCGGACGGGGAAAACATCTCCGTCTCGGCACAGTCCGGGCTCCTGCCACGGGTCTCGCAGCGCCGCCAGGCGCACGAGTTCCCGGGACACGTCTCGGAGGCCGATTGGGTTGTCGTTGACAAGTACGGCTTCCGAAGCTCCCAATCTCTGGCAGCGGGTTTCGATGCGAGGCTTCAAGAGGTGCGTCGCACTCACCAACTGGTCTATTCAGACGATGGTGTCGAAGTGTTCCGGAGGGTGTCATGAATGTTGCCTTGATTCTGCCGGCGCGGGATGAAGCTGAGTGCATCGCCACCGTCGTCCGCGAAGCGCGAAGGTACGTTTCCGGCGACATCATCGTCGTCGACAACGGCAGCCGTGACGCAACGGCCGAGTTGGCAGCTGCGGCCGGCGCTCGAGTGGTCGCCGAGCCGGTTCCGGGCTATGGAAGGTCGTGCATGACCGGTGTCCGGGAGGCGGCAGGCGCCGAGATTCTTGTGTTCATGGATGCCGACGGGAGCGACTGCCCGGAGGATATCCCGGCACTCCTCGGAGAAATCTCCCGTGGCGCAGACATCGCCCTCGGGGTCCGCACCGGAAGCCGAGTCGAGGCCGGGGCCATGGCGCGCGCCGCCCGCTTCGGCAATTGGCTCAGCGGGGTGCTGATCGGTCTCTGGACTGGCCGACGAGTCAACGATCTCTCGCCCTTGAAAGCAGTCACCAGGGAGGCCCTGGAAAGGATCGGCCCAACGGAAACGACGTACGGTTGGACCGTCGAATTGCTGGCCGTTGCCGCGACCAGGAAGATGACGATTGCCGAGGTACCGACCGGCTACCGCCATCGCATCGGCGGACGATCGAAGGTGAGCGGCACGCTTGCCGGCTCCTTTCGCGCCGGGTGGCGCATTTTGCTGGTCCTCGGCAGAGTATTCATGAGGGGCCTCAGTGCGCGCGCGGCCGGCGGCCTCGCCGGGCTCCTGCTCTCCCTCTCCGCCCTTGGCGGCTACACGGCATGGCTATTCCTCCAGGCGCCCTCGAGCCGGGATGTCCTCGTGAGCAGCTGGTTGCTCGCCTGGCCCGCGTCGATTGCCGGACTCTCACTGGGAATGCTTGCGGGGGTTGGCCTTCGCCTGAGACGAGCAGGTCCATGAACGGTGTACGCGTCCTCGTGGTCGACGATGAGCCGATGGTGCTCGAAGTGGTGGAACGGTACCTGAAACGCGAGGGTTTCGCCGTCGTCACCGCGACAGACGGCGAGCTCGGCCTGCGAGCTTTCCATGAATCCCGGCCCCACCTGGTGGTGCTCGACCTGATGCTCCCCAAGCTCAGCGGCATGGAAGTGTGTCGTGAAATTCGGCGCACGGATGACGCACCGATCATCATGCTGACGGCCCGAGGTGACGAGATGGACCGCATCGCGGGCTTCGAGACCGGCGCCGACGACTACGTAGCGAAGCCGTTCAGCCCGCGCGAACTCGTGGTCCGCGTCCGGGCCGTGCTCAAGCGGACGCTCGACGCGGCGGACATCGAGAGCGGGACGAGGGTCAGCGGCCACATCTCGATTAGCCGCGACACACGGGAGGTGACTGCCAATGGTGTCCCGGTCAACCTCACAGCACGGGAGTTCGACCTTCTCTGGTTCTTCGTCACGCATCCCGGTAAGGTCTTCAGCCGGTTGCAATTGCTCGAGCAGGTGTGGCACTTCGACTGGCCTGGCGATGAGAGCACCGTGACGGTCCACGTCCGCCGATTGCGCACGAAAGTCGAGGTGTTGCCAGAACAGCCTGCGCACCTGAAGACGGTTTGGGGGGCGGGCTACCGATGGGACCCATGAGACATGGCCGCCTGTTTGCAGTTGGCGTGTTGGCCGGCGCGGTGCTCGCGTTTTCCGCCCTGGCTGCCCTCGCTGCCAATCGCTTCGCAGATACTCCTCGAGACGACCTCCCGGGGCTTTTGCTGACGTTGGCGGCAACCGGGTTGTCCGGCCTGCTGGCATGGTGGGCTATCCAGCAGTGGTCGAGCGGGCTTGGCTTCGGCGCGCGGATGCTGATCTTCAGTGCATTGGGTTTCGCGGTCTTCGTGGCGAACATGGTGACCGCAGCTTCGATGATGTTCATTTCGACTCACGACTTGCGCCTCCTGCTCATCCTTTGTGGCTACGCACTCATCGCCTCCGCGCTGCCTGCGCTCGCGTTCGGACGGAGCCTCGGCGCGCGGCTGGCGAAAGTCGAGTACGCAGCGGCCCGGATCGCCAGCGGGGATCGAACGGCCCGTGTGGGACTCGCTGGCAAAGACGACATCGCGAGGCTCGCCAACGCGTTCGATGGAATGGCTGCGCGCATCGAAGAAGCAGACGCACGCCGCGACGCCATGGAGAAGTCCCGGCGGGACCTCTTCGCGGCAATCTCACACGATTTGCGGACTCCCCTCTCGAGCATTCGCGTGATGGTGGAGGCGCTCTCCGACGGCGTCGTAGCCGATAGAGAGACTTCAGACCGCTACCTGGCGACGATGACGCAAGAAGTCGAGCGGTTGTCGCTGCTCATCGACGACCTCTTCGAGCTTGCGCGGATTGACGGTGGCGCCTTGCAGTTGCGACTCGAAGAGACCCTCATCGAAGAAGTGGTCGCAGCCGCGGTGGCCGGCGCCACGCCGAGCGCCGAACAGGCGGGCGTCGCAGTCGCATTCCGGCCTGGCCCACCCGGTGCCCCGGTCAGTGCAGACCCCGAACGCCTGACGAGGGTGCTCGCGAACCTCCTTCAGAACGCCATCCGCCATACGCCCCCGGACGGCAGTGTGACCGTTTCGACGAGCACCACCGGCGCGGAGGTGCTCGTCACCGTGGCAGACACCGGTACCGGGATCCCGGCCACTGAAGTGAGTCATGTGTTCGAGCGGTTCTACCGCGTCGATAAGTCGCGCAGCCGGCTGGCCGGCGGGAGTGGACTCGGTTTGAGCATCTCCAAGGGCATCATCGAAGCCCACGGTGGCCGAATCTGGATCGATGAAACGGGTTCTACTGGTACGAAGGTGATGTTCGCGTTGCCTGTGGGTGTGGACTCGTA
>CAYTBM010000144.1:6194-8248 GCA_964436025.1 uncultured Anaerolineaceae bacterium | reverse complement strand
GGGTCGAAGTTGGCGAAGATCATCACGTACTCAACCGACCGGTCCTCCAGGAATGCGGCATAGACGTCCCGACTTGGCCACTGGCGCCGGTCGATACTTTCAGGAAAGAACTCCGAGTCCAGTTGCGCGCCCGCGCGGACCATCTGGTACATCCCCACTTTCCCGTCACCGGCCCGGAGGATCCGGTACGTCGCGCCGGGTTCGAAGTCCGCTGTGCGTGTGAACGCCGCAACCTCACCGTCCTGGTCGCGGTTGAACAGGCCCCAGGCGAAGCCGTTGTGGCGAACGGGCACGAGCAGGGGGTTGAGTGCGATCAGCGATGCAGCCATCGGCATGAGCCAGGCCGGGCGCCGTGTTGCCGCCCATGCGACCGCCGCCGGCACCGCGAACACCAGCGCGCGCCAGGCGACGGTCCCGGCCAGGTTCGCGGCGATTGTTGCGCGGCTCGCATCTCCCACCACCGGTGAGGAGAGCACGATGCACGCCGCCGGGAGGGCAATCGCAACGGATGCCGCGTAGGAGGCGACCAGCGAGCGCCGGGCTTCGGGCATGCGCCAGAGTGCCAGCGCTACCGCCACGAGGACGATCGGCATGAGTACCGCGGCGTGGGTCGCCTGCGCCGCGCCGGCAAGCAGGGCAGCGGCGACGTAGCGTTGCCGCCTGAACGCCGAGGCGCCAAATAGGAACATCGCGGCGGCCCAGGAGAAGGGCAGCTGGAAGAGGATGAACGTTTCTACCAGCACAGGGTTGGCCAGGATGCAGGCAGCGGGGAGCGGCCTGCGGACCTCGGGGAATGCGGCGAAGGTACCGCCAATGGTCCCCGCCGCCCCGGCCGCCATCCACAGCGTGGAAACCCAGTCGCCGAGCAGCGGGCGCAGTAAAGCAGCGAGCGTCCATGGGACGAACCCGTACGGATACGCCTGAGCCTGGCCGTGCAGCAGCGCAGGCAGCTTCCAGGGGAGCCAGTGATGGTCGCGAAGGTGTTCGGAAATGAGCCAGACGTGGCCGTAGTTGCTCAGGGAGTCGTTGCTGACCACGATGCGGTGCAGCAGAAACAGGCTGCCGGCGGCAACCCACGCCGCTATGAGCCCACCCAGCAGGACCTGGGAACCCAGGGAGGCGTTTCGATTCACCGTGGCCAAGGTTCCCACGAAGCCGTCCAGAACAATACGGGGCCGAACGGTCCTCATTCTCACGGCCGCCGCGGCAACCGCCGCCCTGCCTGCCATCGCCGTCCGGCGCTCACCTCTCCACGGCGCCCCGGTGCACGTCGTCCTTTGCGTCGTTCTGGCCATCGGCGGTCTCGCGTTGGGCACCAGGTTCTGCTCGACGATCACCGGGGCCGCGGGCGCAGGCGGCGCGCTGATCACCGCCTGGCTGTTGACCCAGACGAGCTATCCCGGCGGCGTGGACACCCTCGCTGCGCCACTCGGCGTATTCGCCGGTCTCGTGGCTGCCCCGTTCCTGCCACCAGGCCTCCAACGGGCCGCCATGACTGCCCCCGGCCGCCTGACGCAGGCAAGCGCCTCCACGCTTGCGCTGTTGCTCCTCGCGTTCAGCGTTTTCTGGACGGGCTCCACCAACCCGAGAATCACCTGGTTCGGAGAGCTGCACAGCCACGGAGACCGCACATCCCGTTTCGTTGCCATAACGTTCGACGACGGCCCTAACCCCTCCGGCACACTGGCTGTGGCCCAGCTGCTGGATGACCACGGCGTGAAGGGCACCTTCTTCGAAGTCGGTAAGGCAGTCGATGAACGCCCGGACATCACGCGGACGCTGCTGGCCGACGGCCACGTCGTTGGGAATCACTCATACCTGCACGACGCCGTGCGCTACCTGGACCCACGGTATCCCGAGTTGGAGCGTGCGGAGCGGGCCATCGCCGCGAACTCGGGCGTGTGTCCTGCGCTCTTCCGTCCGCCCCATGGCGCCCACACGCCGTTCATGTCCCACGCCGTCTCCAGCCGCGGGATGACGCTCGTGACCTGGGACGTCTCCGCCCAGGACTGGGTGGAGGACGACCCGGCTCGGCTCGCCGCGAACATCCTCGC
>CAYTBM010000144.1:2759-6094 GCA_964436025.1 uncultured Anaerolineaceae bacterium | reverse complement strand
CCCGCCGAAGCGTCGCGCTTCAGGCTATCTTCAGAGCCCCGGCCTAGCCTCGCTCCGATGTGGTGGAAACGAAGGCCGAAAGACGGCCGCCCGGAGCGGATTGGCTCGCCAGAAGAGCGGTATGCCGTCGCTCGCCGCTTCGGCACCAACGGCCTGGCGTTCCTGGCCCTCTACGACGGATGGGAGTACTTCGCGCCGCCCGACAACCCCGGGTTTGTCGCGTTTGAACGGCACCGCGGCGCCGCGGTTGTCTGCGGAGACCCGGTGTGCGCCCCGGAGCACGAGGAGGCAACCCTGGATGCGTTCCTGGCGTTTTGCCGGCGCCAGAGACTCACGCCCGCTTTCGCGAACGCGACGCAGCGCTATCTGCCGCGGTACGCCGCGGCCGGATTGACGGCGGTCAAGGTTGGTGAGGAGCCCCTCTTCGACGTGGCATCGTGGGCGCCCCGCGGAGACCGCGCGAAGAAGGTCCGCTCCGCCGCGAACCAGGCGCGCAAGGGCGGGGTGGTCATCGAGACCCTGCCGGCCGGGGCCACGCCGTCCGCGGCGCTCGAACGGGACGTCGCCTCCGTGGTCGGCGAGTGGCGTGCCACGCGCAATGTAAAAGCCCTGGGGTTCACCCTCCGGCTCGCCCCGCTGGCCCACCCGAACGACAAGATCGTCCTCCTCGCGCGCCTCGGCGGCCACCTCGAAGCGTTCCTCACCTGCGTGCCCTACGACGATGGCAGGGCGTTCTACCTTGAGGACCTGGTCCGGCGTAAGTCAGCGCCAACGGGAGCCACGGAACTCCTGGTCATGGAGGCAGTCGCCGAGGCCGGCCGCCGGGGCGCCGCCGTCGCGAACTTCGGCCTCGCTCCGTTGCGCGGCTGTCGCCAGCAGCCAGATGGCCGACGTATCCTTGGCTGGGCGCTCGATTTCACGTTCCGGCGGCTCAACGTGTTCTATCGCTTCCGTCCGCTCGACCACTTCAAGGCGAAGTTCGCGCCAAGCCGCTACGAGCCCTCGTACCTCGTGTATCCGCCGGGCCGGTTGGCGCGCGCCGCCGCCGGACTGCTCAGTGCGTTCACGCCCGGCGCGGCGGGACCAGTTTCCACCGCCGTATCACGTCTTCAAAAGAAGGACGCAAAGGGCGGAAGCGTCTTTGACCTGCCCATCGCCGCCGTAAGCGCGGCCGCCTCGGCGGCCCTGCTCGGCATGCTCTGGTTCGACCCTGACATGCCTTTCCACGCCATCCTCCTCGCACTCCGGCCGATGTTCTTCGCCGAGGGGTTGGCTCGCGCGCACCTGTTTGTCGACCTCGCTCTCCTTGCCGCCGGCGGCAGCTGGTGGGCCTCGGCCCGGCGGCGATAGCCCGCGTGTCGCTTGCCGGGCGCCTCCTCGGCGACACACAATCCCGCACTTCGAACCGTACGGCGCGCTGCGCCGGGGAGTGCCGTGTCATGCCCGAAAACCGCGAGGTCATCATCGCCACGCTGCCTGCTGGGCCGCTCGAATTGAGCAACTTCGAAGTCCGGTCGGGTCCGGCTCCGGAGTGCGGCGAAGACGAAGTGGTGTGCCGCACCATCGCCCTGACCATCGGCGCGGGACAGCGCGCCGGGCTGCAGGGCAGCGCGAGCTACGCCGGCGCGCCTGTTTCGGGGGTCGTGATGGGAGGCACCGGCGTTGCCGTCGTCGAAGAATCCGGAGCGCCCGGCTTTCGCCCCGGAGACACAGTGGTCGGTCCTACTGGCTGGCAGGAGCGCTCCAGCCTGAAAGCCCGCCACCTGCGCAAAGTTGATTCGTCGCTGGACCCCGCGCTCCATCTCGGACTCCTCGGGACGAACGGCCTGACCGCGTACTTCGGGCTCCTCGATGTTGGACAACCGCGCCCAGGCCAAACGGTTGTCGTGTCCGCCGCCGCCGGCTCGGTCGGCCACATCGTGGGCCAGATCGCGAAACGCGCGGGCTGCAAAGTCGTTGGCGTTGCCGGTTCGGAGGAGAAGTGCAGCCTGCTCGTGAACGAGCTCGGCTTCGACGCCGCCGTCAACTACAAAGCGCCCGATTTCCGAGAGCGCTTCCGCGCCGCCACACCGGACCGCATCGATGTGTACTTCGACAACACCGGCGGGCCCATCCTTGAGAGCGCGCTCTTCCGGATGAACACCTTCGGCCGCATCGTGTGTTGCGGCGCGGTGTCCGCGTATGACGGTGTACCGCCGGCGGCCGGGCCACGCGGCGTGCCGGGCCTGCTCGTGAACAACCAGGTGCGCATGGAAGGGTTCCTGGTCTTCCGTTTCGCCGACCGCTATGACGCGGCGCGCGACGAGATGGCCGGCTGGGTCGCGAAGGGCGAACTCACCCCGCGCGTCTCGGAATACCGTGGCCTGGACCAGGCTCCGCAGGCCTTCATCGACCTTCTTGCCGGGCGCACCATCGGCACGACCGTTGTGCGGTTGGACTGATCGTTCCCGGCGGGGCGGTTGCGGGATGCGCTAGAGTCCAGTGATGGGCGAACCTCCTTCCTGGCTCGAACCAATGGCCGCGACGCTCACCCAGGAACGCTTCTCGGCGCCGGGCTGGGTCTTCGAACGCAAGCTCGACGGGATACGCCTGCTCGCGTTCAAGCGCGGCGGCGAGGTCCGTCTCCTCTCGCGAAACCGCCTTCCCCAGAACTCCGCCTACCCTGCCGTTGAGCGCGCGGTACACGCGCTGCCGCCCGCCAACCTCATCCTCGATGGGGAGGCGACGGGTGTCTGGGGACATGCCAGCGAGGCGACCTATCACGTGTTCGATGTCCTCTGGCTGGACGCATCAGACCTTACGCCTCGACCGCTTCACGAACGTCGCGCAGTGCTCGAGTCGTTCGTCCTGCCGCCTCCGCTTGTGCTCGTCGAGCGTCTGAACGGCCCCGCTCCCTGGGAACGAGCGTGCCGGGAAGGATGGGAAGGCGTCATCGCCAAGCGCGAGGACACAGCGTACGAGCACCGCCGTTCTCGGAATTGGCTCAAGATGAAATGCGAGGCGTCGCAAGAGCTGGTCATCGGCGGGTTCACGGAGCCTCGGGGCTCGCGGGCGGGGCTTGGCGCGCTCCTGGTGGGGTATTTCGAGGGCGCTGACTTTTGTTTCGCGGGCCGGGTGGGCACCGGGTTCACGACGCGGATGCTCCTTGAGTTACGGACCCGGCTCGAACCCCTCGAGACAGACCGTTCACCGTTCACGCGAGGTGACAACCTCCCCCGCGCGGCCCACTGGGTCCGGCCCGAGGTTGTGGTCCAGGTCGCGTTCCTCGAATGGACGTCTCACGGCAAGATGCGCCATCCCCGGCTCCTTGGCATCCGGATGGACAAACCTGCCTC
>CAYTBM010000144.1:0-2659 GCA_964436025.1 uncultured Anaerolineaceae bacterium | reverse complement strand
AACTATCCGCTCGTCCAGGAGGCGGCCGACCTGCTCTGGATGGTCAACCAGAACTGTGTCACCCTCCACGTCTGGACGTCGCGAATCCCCGAACTCGAGCGGCCCGACATCTGCGTGTTCGACCTCGATCCTGCACAGGACGACGCGGCGGTCCTACGCGCCATGACTCTTGCCGTGCGCGATGTTCTCGCCGAACTGGGCCTTCGCAGCTGGGTGAAGACATCGGGTTCGAAAGGCTTCCATGTTGTCGCGCCGCTCGATGGTTCCGCGCGGTTCGATGAAGTGCTCATGTTCGTGCACGCCGTCGCGCGCGTGCTGGTCGAGCGCCATCCTGAGCACCTCACGCTCGAGTTCCTCAAGGCTGAGCGCGGCGGCCGGATCTACGTGGACATCGGCCGGAACGCCCCCGGCGCGACGGTCGCCGCCCCCTACACCGTCCGCCCGAAACCTGGGGCTCCTGTCTCCGCGCCCTGCACGTGGAGCGAGGTTGAGAGCGGAGCCGCCCTGCCCGGAACGTTCACCCTTCGTGACATGCCCGCACGGCTGGAAGCCGTCGGTGACCTCTGGACCGACATGACCGGACAGTCCCTCGACCCTCCTACGGAACGGATCAAGCGCCTTGGCGCGCCGCTCGAAATCCCGGCGATCAGGCGCTTCGGCAACCGCCGCTAAAAGTTGCCGGGACGTCCGCCCGGCCGTCTGTGGTTTGCTCATCGCGGCCGGTGTAGCATCCCGCCCGATGTCTGATGAACCGGTCGGCGTGCTGATCGTTGGCGCGGGCGCGTCGGGGGCTGCCTTCGCCTGGAGCATCGCCGAGACCGGGATGAGCGTGCTCTGCCTGGAGCAAGGGCCATGGGTGAAGCAGAGCGAATACCCGGGTAACGCGATGGACTGGGAGTCGCGTACCGGGGCGTGGTCGCCGAACCCGAATATTCGAAAGCGGAGCACAGACTACCCCGTAAACGACGAGGCATCGGCGATCTCGCCGCTGATGTTCAACGGCGTCGGCGGCAGCACCATTCTTTGGACGGCGCACTTCCCGCGCTTCACCCCGGCTGACTTCCGCGTCCGCAGCCTCGATGGTGTTGCTGACGACTGGCCCATCTCCTACTTCGACCTGGAGCCGTACTACGCGACCAACGACCGAATGATGGGCGTCTCCGGCCTGGCCGGAGACCCCGCGTATCCGTACCACGAGCCGCCGCTCCCGATGCTGCCGTTCGGGAAACTCGGCGAAACGCTCGCCGCGGGGTTCGAAAAGCTCGGATGGCACTGGTGGCCCTCCGATGCAGCCATCATCTCGCGCGAGTACGAAGGCCGGGCGCCCTGCATCAACCTCGGCACGTGTGGGTCGGGGTGCGCCCAGGGTGCGAAAGCGAGCACCGACATCACCTACTGGCCCGCGGCACAGCGGCGCGGTGTGCAACTGCGCACGAACTGCCGCGTGAAAGAAATTACCCTCGGACCCGACGGCCTGGCCGATGGCGTCCTCTACTTCGACGAGTCAGGGACGCTCCAGGAACAAAAGGCCGAGATGGTCGTCATCGCCTGTAATGGCGTGGGAACGCCGCGGCTGTTGCTCAACTCGAAAAGCGACCGCTTCCCCAACGGACTTGCCAACAGCAGCGGACTCGTGGGCAAGAACCTCATGTTCCATCCGGCCGCGTTCGTCACCGGCATCTTCGAGGAACAGTTCCACGGCCGCCGCGGACCGGTCAGCGCGACGCTCTGGAGCCACGAGTTCTACCACACCAACCGGGCCAACGGCTTCGTGCGTGGCTTCTCCTTCGAAGCGGTGCGAGGGTTCGGTCCGGCGCAAACGGCGCTCATGGGCATGGGCTCAGGCCGCATCCCCTGGGGGCCCGGCCACCACGAAGCGTACGCGAAGATGTTCGGGCACACCGCCACCTTCGTCTGCCTCACGGATGACCTTCCGGAGGAGCACAACACGGTCACCCTCGACCCCGTGCTGACGGACAGCAACGGCATCCCGGCGCCCCGCGTCAGTTACACACTCAGCGACAACACAAGGAAGATCCTCGCGTTTGCCGCGGAAAAGGGCGAAGAAGTGATGCGGGCGGCCGGCGCCCGCGATGTGATGATCGACCCGCAAATGCGCAACGCCGGTTGGCACCTGATGGGGACCGCGCGCATGGGCCATGATCCCGCACGAAGTGTCGTCAACCACTGGGGCCGCGCGCACGACGTGAAGAACCTGTTCATCATCGATGGCAGTGTCTTTGTCACCGGGGCCGCGGTGAACCCGACCTCGACCATCCAGGCCATCGCCCTTCACGCGGCGGCCAACGTTAAAAAGCACATCGCGAACCTGTTTGACTGACATGAGCCAACCATCCACTTGCCTCGATGATCCCGGCTTCCTGCGGGCCCTCCTGAACCTGCTCATCCCACCGGAAGGTGCAATGCCGGGCGCCGGCGACCTCGATCTGTGGCCAGTAGTTGCCGGCGCCCTCGGCCAGAACGCCGCTGCATTCGCGTCGCTTGCCGCCGGGCTGGAGTCGGTCTCTCGCGCTGCTCTCGCACGTAATCCGGGTGGGCTGGCAGGGCTTCCACAGGCGGAAGCCCTGGATGTCGTTCGCTCGCTCAACGTCGACCGACCGGATCTCATGCCGGCACTCGCTCGCGTCGTGGCGATGGC
>CAYTBM010000143.1:5746-8274 GCA_964436025.1 uncultured Anaerolineaceae bacterium | reverse complement strand
AGTCGACAGAGGACGCGCGCGAGGGCCCGCGCGCGTTCGTGGAGAAGCGCGAGCCCCAGTTCAAGAGCCACTAGTGAATTGGAATTGGCGATTTCGGATCGTGGATTGAACCTCAGCCCCGGCCCACCCTCCACTTGTGGAGAGCAGGAGTGAGCCGAATCAACGGGGCCGCCTGATGGTGTACTCGCCCGTGCTGGCCACGCTTGGGTATGTGCTTTCGAAGGACCGTCAGTCGGTGCTGATGGTCCACCGGAACGCGCGGCCGTCGGACCATGCCTACGGCAAGTACAATGGGCTCGGCGGGAAGATGGAGCCCGGCGAGGATCTTGCGGCCTGCATGACGCGAGAGATCGCGGAAGAGGCCGGCATCACGGTGGAAGCCATGCGGTTTCGCGGCACGCTCTCCTGGCCCGGTTTCGGCAGTAACGGCGAAAGCTGGTTTGGCTTTGTCTTCGTCATCGATGAATGGAGCGGCGAGCCGTACGCTTCGAACCCGGAAGGCGACCTCGAGTGGGTGAGCATCGACCAGTTGCTCGCAGGCGAGCTGCCGATGTGGTCTGGCGACCGGCTCTGGCTGCCGATGGTCTTCGATGACGACCCGCGCCCGTTCCACGGCATCGAACCTTACGACGGGCTCACGGTGGTGGAAGGCGGTTGGAGCTACACGAGGATGTAGCCACTTTGGATTGGGGACTTCGGATTGCCGATTGGGCTCGCGTCACGCTCCGTGACCTCATCTCATCTCTGTGATCTCTGTGTCTCTGTGGTTCGAAGGGCCTTTGGATTAGGAGCCCATGCCTGCTAACGTTTGCGCATGACAATCGAAATCGGACAGCCTGCGCCCGCGTTCACGCTGCGCAACAAGAAGCGCGAGGAGGTCACCGGCGAGTCGTTCCCGGGGAAGCACCTCGTCCTCGCGTTCTACCCGCTCGCGTTCACCGGTGGGTGAACGAGCGAAATGACCGCCTTCCGGACCCACACCGACAGGTTCGCGGAGGCCAATGCCCAGGTCCTGGGCATTTCAGTTGATTCGTTCGCAGCCGCCGGGGAGTTCGAGGACAAGCTCGGGCTGGAGTTCCCGTTGCTCAGCGACTTCCCAAAGATGGCCACCGGCCGCGCGTTCGGTGTCTACAACGAAGAGTTCGGCATCATGAGCCGCACTACCGTTGTGATCGACAAGGACCGCATTGTCCGGGGCGTATACACCGAAGCGCGGGACTTCGAGTCGCACCCGGTGAAGGCGCTGGAGATGCTGGCGGCGCTGTGAGCGAGCCCGCCGGACACAAAGAGAAGCCCCTCGCGGAAATGCGAGGGGCTTCGTCGTTCCGCGCCGCGCTCAGGGTTGGCGGAGCGTCGGGTTGGGGTTAATCAGTTCAGGCGGCCCGGGCATGTCGTCGTCGAACATGCCGTCTTTCGGAGTCTCCGTACCGTAGTCGTCACGATCCTCATCGTCACTGCCGTCGGGGGTTCCGCCACCGTTCCGCTTCATCTGTTCGACAAAGTCGCCGCCGTTCCCATCGAATCCGCCGCCGATCCCGCCGCCGGCGCCATCGTCATACTCGTTCCCCACGTCCGAGGGATTGTGCACCGGGACGAGCCCATCGCCACTATCCGAGAAGTACCGGCCAAGGAAGCTGCCCCAGAAGTCCTCTTCCTCCGCGTTCATCTCGTGGCCGTACTTCTTCAGCAGCTCCCGAATAACTTCCGGCGTCAGCGGGCTGTCGTTCGAGGACGGATCATCCGGGTTGGGATTCTCGTTGAAGGTATAGACCCAGTTCTCGCCGTCGGCTTCAACGCCCCAGACGTAGAGATACCCGTTGTCGTCCTCCCAGATCTCGATGTGGCTGCCGTCCTGGTCGTGCCACTCGTCGAGCCACGTATCGGCGTGCGCCGAAGCAGGACTGCCCAGGCTGACGAAGCAGAGGGCGCCGAAGAACGCGGTGATTGCGGCCGAAACGATGGCCTTCTTCAGTCGACTGAGTCCGCGCTTGCCATGTGTGAGTGTGGTGCTTGATTCCATGAACGTTGCTCCCTGGTTGGTTACGTGATGGACAGGGAAGCGCGCGGAGTCTTACATCGCCCCCGAGTGGATGTTCGGTAAATGCGCCGGGTGCCCGTCATCGGTCAGGGTTGGCGCGGTGCCAGCGAGTCACGGTAGCGCTGCCAGTCGGACAGCGACTCGGGCGATCCGTCCAGCGAGAAGAGGCCCGTCTCGGATCCCGGGTCAATGCCGGAGGCCTCAAGGGCCTCGAGTATTCCGGCGACCACTTTCACCACATCGCCGCCGCCGCGAATGCTGAGGCTGAACATGCGAAGTTCACCTTCGGGCAGCCACACTTCAATCGAAAAGCCGTCGCCTTCGATCAGAGGACGCTCTGGAAAAGCCAGGTCCAGCGATGGGTGGAGTTCTCGGAGCTTCTCAGTTATCTGTTCGCGGGTGCCGAGGATCGGCGGCTCCTGGTCCTCCGGAAGGTCTTCCAGGGATGCGACATCCGAAGGTAGCCGCGTAACGACGATGTCCCAGCTCA
>CAYTBM010000143.1:0-5646 GCA_964436025.1 uncultured Anaerolineaceae bacterium | reverse complement strand
GGGATCATCTGCTGGCCGCCCCAACCTGGGTTGATGGTCATGACCATCACCTGGTCTACGCAGGGGATCGACTCCTCGATGGCTGCGACAGACGTGCCGGGATTGATGCAAACACCCGCGCGCTTGCCGAGGCGCCGGATTGAGTCGAGGGTGCGGTTGATGTGCGGCGAGACTTCGATGTGGACGTTGATGGTGTCCGCGGTCTCGGCGTACTGCTCGATGAGCCGTTCCGGTTCGACGCACATCAGGTGGATGTCGAACGGCAGCCGCGTGACCTTGCGCAACGCGTCGACCACGACCGCGCCGAACGTGATGTTGGGGACGAAGCGACCGTCCATCACGTCGAGGTGGAGCATGTCGGCGCCACCCAGTTCCGCGGCGCGCGCTTCTTCCGCAAGACGGCCAAAGTCAGCGGTGAGGATAGACGGCGCTATCTTGATTGCGGTCACCCGCGCATTCTACGAGGTTTCGTCGCGGCCGTTATACTATCCCGCGTAGGCAACTGAACATTTATGGCCGTCCGAATCGTCACCGACTCTACCTGCGACCTCCCGCCAGCACTCGTTGAGGCGAACGGCATCACGGTCGTGCCGCTCACAGTGTTTTTCGGCGACGAACCGTTCCTCGACTCCGTGGACATCACCGCGGAGGAATTCTACGAACGCCAGCCGTCCTCGAAGGAGTTGCCGCGCACCAGCCAGCCTTCCGTTGAACTGTTCCGGGAAGCCTACGAGCGCTGCGGCAAGGACGGCGATGAAGTCGTCTCAATTCACCTGTCATCGAAGCTGTCCGGCACGCTGAACGCGGCTTCGGTCGCCCGCGAGGAGGTCGCGCCGGACATCCACGTGGACCTCATTGATTCGTACAACGTGAGCCTCGGGCTGGGACTGATCGTGTTGGAGGCTGCGCACGCGGCCAATTCCGGGGCGAGCCTCGCCGAGGTCGTCGCCACGACGCGCCGCGCGATGGACCGCGTGTCCGTGCACGTTGTCGTGGACACGCTGGAGTACCTGCAGAAGGGCGGTCGAATCGGCCGGGCGCGGTCGTTTCTTGGCTCGGTCCTCAGCATCAAGCCTATCCTCAGGGTCGACGACGGCGAGGTAGCGCCATTCGAGCGCGTGCGGACCCGGGGCAAGGCAACCGAGCGGATCTTCGAAATCGCAGCCGCAATGGGACGAGCGAAGAGGATGTTCGTCGCCTGCTCCGGGAACGACGAAGAAGCGCGGGCGCTCATCGAGCGGCTGCGGCCGGTCTTGCCGCATACCGACATCATCCTCGGGCAGCTCGGTCCCGTGGTTGGCGTCTATACCGGCCCGAATGCTCTCGGCATCGCGGCGCTGGAGCGGGAGTGAGCGCCGTGCAACCGGCCGACGCCGTCCGCCTGCGCCGTGTGTTCGAGCTCGAACGCGAGCGCGGCTGCGACAACAAGACAGTAGTCGGCGGGCTGGATCGGATGCTCATCCAGATGGCCGAAGACGGCCTGATGACGCCGTCGAGCATGCTCGGCCAACGGTTCAGGGCCCTCCCCGCAGCCGGATACCGTTCGATGAAGGACGACGAGCGAAGATCATGGATCGAGGGGACCATAAACGCCCTTGGAAGCGCACGGCCGGCTCCGGCCACGGCCCCGAGCCCTCCGGCCCGCCGGAAACCACAGGCGAAGCGCCACGTCCAGCCGCGTTCCACCGCATTCGACGATGAACCGGCTGCGCCGGCGCCGGCGGGCGCGTTGAAGCTCGATTCGCCGGTTACGGCTCTCCCCGGCGTTGGCAGAGCCGCAGCAGAGAAGTTCGAGAAATTGGGAGTCGAGACCGCTGCCGACGCGGTCTTCCTCTTCCCGCGGCGGTTCAATGACTTCACCGACGTCCGCAAGATCCGGGACCTGCAGCCATCATCCCAGCCCCAGACGGTCGTGGGGACGGTCTTCTCGGTCGGCGAGGTGCGTTTCGGCCGGCGCGTCCGGGGCTCACAGGCGGTGATTACCGACGGCTCGGGGCTGCTCAAAGCCATGTGGTGGAACATGCCGTACGTGGCGCGCGGAATGCCCGAGGGCGCGCAGGTCGTGCTCTCCGGCAAAGTCCGCGACTACCGCGGCCGCCTGCAGATGGAGAACCCTGAATTCGAAGTCTTCGACGAAGAAACCATGAGGGCCGGTCGCATGGTGCCGGTTTATCCGGCCACGAACGGTCTCGGACAGCGCACGATCCGGCGGGCGGTCAAGGCGGCCGTCGATCAGCTTTCAGGGCAAGTGAACGACCCGATCCCTCACGCTGCGCGCAACGCCCACCAGGTGTCGCCGGTGGCTGAGGCAATCCGGACCTATCACTACCCCGAGAACCACCGCCAGGCCGAACAGGCGCGTCAGCGCCTCGCGCTCGGCGAATTCGTGGCGGTGCAGGCCGCAGTCTTGATGCGTCGCGCCGAATGGCAGGAAGGAAACGTGGCGCCCCCGCTCTCGCTCGAAAAGGAGCGCGCGGGATTCTTGCGGTCGCTTCCTTTCGGCCTTACGAAAGCACAGCAGCGCTGCATCGACGAAATCGATCGGGACCTGAAAGGCCCTCACCCGATGCTCCGGCTGCTCCAGGGCGACGTTGGCTCCGGCAAGACCGTCGTGGCGTTTTCGGCGATGCTCGCGGCACTCCGCTCTGGCTTCCAGGCCGCGCTGATGGCGCCAACCGAAATCCTCGCGGAGCAGCACTACCGCTCTCTTTCGCGGCTCCTCGGCGGCGACGAGGTCTCGCCGCTCGCGGGCATGTTCGCGCCCGAGTGGCTCGGCCGGCCACTGCGCGTGCTGCTCCTGACCGGTTCGCTCACGGCCTCGCAGAAACAGCAAATCCGTGGCGACGCCGCCCATGGCGGCGCGGACATCATCATCGGGACGCACGCGCTTCTCGAAAACGACATGGAAATGCCGCGCCTGGGCCTCGCGGTCGTCGATGAGCAGCACCGCTTCGGTGTGCTGCAACGAGCGAAGCTTCGCCAGAAAGGCATCAACCCGCACCTCCTGGTCATGACCGCGACGCCGATCCCGCGCACGCTCGCGCTGACGGTGTACGGCGACCTCGAGGTTTCGACCATCGACGAAATGCCGCCCGGCAGAAAACCGATTAGGACGCGCTGGTACCAGCCCCACGAGCGCGACGACGCCTATTCCTTCCTGCGCAAGCGCCTCGACGCGGGCGAGCAGGCGTACGTGATTTGTCCTCTGGTGGAGGAGTCGGAGACGCTCGATGTGCGGTCCGCGGAACAGGAATACGAGCACCTGAGCAACGGCCCGCTGCGTGGCTACAGGGTCGAACTCTTGCACGGCCGTATGCCGGGCAAGGTGAAGGATGAAGTGATGGGCCGGTTCGGCAGAAACGAGGCGCAGGTCCTGGTTTCGACGAGCGTAATTGAGGTTGGCATCGATGTGCCGAACGCAACGGTCATAGTAATCGAGGGCGCGGAACGGTTCGGGTTGAGCCAGTTGCACCAGTTCCGGGGGCGGGTCGGCCGTTCGGCACAACAGAGCTACTGCCTGCTGTTCAGCACGGAGGAGGATCCTGGCCCGGAAGCCCGCGAACGGCTGCAGGCGATGTGCGACTCGACCGACGGTTTCGCCCTGGCCGAAGTTGACCTGCAAATGCGCGGTGAAGGCGAGACCTGGGGCCGCCTGCAGAGCGGCTCCAACACCATGCTGCGCGTGGCCCGCCTGACGGATCGGGAAATCCTCCTGCGTGGAAGGGAAATCGCGCGGGAGGTGCTCGCCCGGGACCCGAAACTTCAGCGCCCGGAGAATTACCCGCTGGCTGCGGCCGCCAAACCGTTCCTGGAAAAGGCCACCGAAGCGAACTGACGCCCGGACAGTGACAGTCGACCCGAGCGCTAGCGGGACGGGCCTGTAGACTTGCTGCGATGCCTCGACCAACCCGTGGTTACCGGTGCAGTGCCTGTGGCTGGACGACGGCTGCGTTCGTGGGGCGCTGCGCCCAGTGCCAGGCGTGGAACACCCTCGAGCAGTTCGCTGAGTCGCGCGGGCCGGCGGCCGCCCGAGGGAACGCGGCGGCGTTGCCGGCGCGGACGCTCAGGCTGGCCGAGGTGCCAGACGAAGCGGGGGTGCGGCTATTCACGCGCATCGAAGAACTCGACCGCGTGCTCGGCGGTGGGCTGGTCCCCGGTTCGCTTGTGCTCGTCGGCGGAGACCCGGGCATCGGCAAGTCCACGCTGGTGCTGCAGGCGGCCGCCCGGCTGGCTGCTGACGGAAAGAACGTCGCCTACGTCTGCGGCGAAGAGTCTCCGCGCCAGGTCCGGATGCGGGCAACCCGCCTGGGCGTTGCCGGCGCGGCGATCACGCTCATCCCGGAGACCAGCCTCGATGCAGCGCTGTCGGCGGCCGAGGGGATGGGCGCGGACGTGCTCATCATCGATTCTATCCAGTCGGTCTACGTCGAGGGGCTGGAGACGCGGTCCGGAGGGCCGGCACAGCTGTCGGAAGCCGGGGCGCGACTGGTCTCGTTCGCGAAGGGCAACGAGATTGCGACCATCGTCACCGGCCACGTGACAAAGGGCGGCGAAATCGCGGGGCCGCGGCTGCTGGAACACCTCGTCGATGCTGTCCTCTACTTCGAGAACGCGGAGGGCGGCTCAGTACGCGTCCTTCGAGCGGTGAAGAACCGGTTCGGCGCGACCGACGAAGTGGGCGTCTTCGAAATGACCGGCGAAGGGCTGCAGAGCGTGGAAAACCCGAGCTCGGCCCTCCTTGAAAACCACGACGCCGGCGCCAGCGGCTGCGCGGTGACGGCGGTGATTGAGGGTTCGCGGCCGCTCGCGCTGGAAGTGCAGGCGCTCGCCGTGCCGACGAACCTGGCGGCGCCGCGGCGCATCGCCTCCGGGCTGGAGACGTCGCGGTTGCACCTCTTGCTCGCGGTGCTTGCCCGCAGGGGCGGCGTGAACACCGGGAGCATGGACGTAGTCGCCAGCGTTTCCGGTGGGATGCGCCTACGGGACACTGGCGCTGACCTGGCCGTGCTGGCGGCACTGGCTTCAGCAGCGACGGACCAGCCATTGCCAAGGAGGACGGCGTTCCTCGGCGAAGTCGCGCTCTCGGGCGCGGTCCGGCCGGTGCAGCAGGCGCCCCGGCGGCTCGCCGAGCTGGGCCGGATGGGCTTCACACGGTGCGTCCTTCCTGAGGGCACACCGCCAGTGGAGGGACTCCGCCTGGAAACCGTGCGCACGGTTCGCGAGGCGCTGGGGCGCTTCCAGGGGTGAACCGCCTTTCCTCTCTCGATCCCGCCACCAACTAGAATCCCCTGATGGCACGCCTGAGCCGGCGGCAATTCCTGGTTGGCGCGGCCGCGTCTCTGGTGACCGTTGCCTGTAGTTCCGGTGCGGGCGCCGGAGCGAACCAGGGGCAAATCGTGCCTGGGCTCGCACGCGACGATCCCGATCCGACCAGTACGCCGCAGCCGGCAGCGACCTCCGCGCCCACCGCAACACCCACGCCCTTCCCGCGAGGGACGACGGAACGGGCGCTGCTCGAAGGCACACCGTCGGAGACGCGCATGATCATTCGCCACAGCGGTCTGCGCGGCCCGGCGGTGGTGATCCTCGGCGGCGTCCACGGCAACGAGCCGGGCGGCTGGCTCGCGGCGGATGAGGTCGCAACGT
>CAYTBM010000142.1:0-8302 GCA_964436025.1 uncultured Anaerolineaceae bacterium | reverse complement strand
CGATTGACGGTCGGCGGCGTTGGCCTGAGCGCGGGCCGGCACGATGAGAGTCCTCCGGGCGCGCGGTGATCACGCCTTGACGGTCGTCGTATATCTCAGGGAGTTCACGGGAGGATTGACGTGATGACCAGCTCAGCTATCGAGTTCGCGCGCTCGCTCTATGAGGCAATGGCGAGGGGAGACATGCCCTGGATGTATGAGCACATGCATCCAGACGCGGTTTTCCACCAAACCGGCCGGTTTCCAACCGCCGGGACGTACCGGGGACGCGATGCTGTCTTCGGGCACCTCGGCGAATTCATGCAGCTGGTCGAAGGCAACTTCTCCATCGATGTGCACGATATCGCTGCTTCGGACCAGCACCTTGTGGCATTGATCCGAGTGACTGTCGGGTACGGATCACGAAGGCTCGAGTTCGATGAGGCGCACATCTTCCACCTCATGGACGGAAAGGTTACGGAGATGTGGGCGGTCCCACAGAACCCGTACAAGGTGGACGCGTTCTTCGCCGGTGTGACCGATCCGCAAACGACGAGTGGGGGCTAGTGTTCGCGGGCGCCGCGCCCGCCGACGAGCAGCGCCACGGCCAAGGCGCTGACTGACGCGAGTGCTATCGCCGAGGTCATAGTGCGCGGGCTCGGCGTGAGGATGCCGTTGTAGCTGATGCTGTAAGCGGAGGCGATGCCGGTCTGGGAGAAGCCCATGACCGCTGCGGCGAGGCCCGCCATCTGCGGGAAGGGCGTGAGCGCGGTGGCGCGGGCAGCAGGGCCGGCCATGCCCATGGCGGCGCCCATGAAGATCATGGGCACAACGATGAATGGCACGCCTTCCATGCCGGAAAGGGCGATGGTCGCCATGGTCGCGCTGGCTGCGCCGCCCATGACGCAGGCGGTCAGCACGATGCGGCGCGGCGACCAGCGGCCGACGAGGCGGCGCGAGGTATTCGCGCCCGCCATGATGCCGCCCGCCATCAGCCCAAAGCTGATGCCGTACATCTGGGCCGACAGCCCGAGGTTATCGACGAGTACGAACGACGAGGAAGAGATGAAGACCAACTGCGCTGAGAACATGAGGGCCATGAGCATCGCGTGGGCGGCGAAGATGGGCGTTCCCCAGAGCGTGCGGTAGTTGCGCAACATGCCACCCGCGTGGAGCGCGCGCGGGTCCCGCTGCTCGTTCGTTTCCGGGAGAATCCAGGCGTAGCCAAAGGTGAGCCCGCAGCCGACACAGACCAGCACGACGAAGACGGCTCGCCAGCCGGCGACATCGTGCAGGAATCCCCCGAGGATCGGCGCGAGCATGGGGGCGAGGGCCGTCACGGAGGTCATCGCGGCGAGCGCCTTGAGCGCCCGTTCCTTTTTATAGACATCGATGACGATGGCCGACGCGATGGCGGGGCCGGCGCCGCCACCGAGACCCTGGATCACCCGTCCAGCCAGGAGCACTTCGACAGACTGCGCACCCAGGCAGAGGGCCGCGCCGGCGATGTAGAGAGCGAGACCGGAGAAGAGCACCGGCCTTCGCCCGAACCGGTCGGAGGCGGGTCCATAGACGAGCTGGGAGCTGGCGAAGGCGAGGAGGAAGAGCGTGACGGCCAGGCTCACCGCTCCTTTGCTCGTGTGGAATTCGTCTGCCATGTCCGGCATTGACGGGAGGAACATATCGATGGAGATGGGGGCGATGGCAGTGAGAGCGATAAGCATGCCGAGGGCGGCGCGAGATTCGGCGTTGCGCAGGCGGCGGCCGGGCACAGCGACGGCCTCAGCCAACAGTCGAACCTCGCAACATGGCCGCAACCGTAAGCGATCCGCCGTCCAGGGGCACCCGCGCGCACGTACAATCCGTCCATTCGCGCAGTGGCAGGCCGGAAGTTACGGCTGATAAGCTGCCAACCATACGTAACTTGCCGAAGGAGCAGTCCCTTGCCGATCGAACTTACTGAAGAGATGAAGAAGGCTTTCGAAACGTCAATTGCCGACGGCGCGCCCGTGGTTTTCGCCACCGCGGGCAAGGACGGTATGCCAGACATCGCCTACAAGGGCAGCGCGATGGTGTTCGACAGCGAGCATGTGGCGTTCTGGGAGCGGGCCCTGGGGACCACCTATCGCAACCTCCAGGAGAACCCGGGTGTCTGCCTTCTCTACCGGAATACCGCGACGCGCACGGTCTGGAAGATGTTCGGCCAGGCGGAGGTCATCACCGAGGGAGCCATTCGCCAGCAGGTGATGGACCGCACGATCCAGCTCGAACTGGACCGCGATCCGGAACGGAAGGGCGCGGCGGTGATGATCCGCATCGATAAGGTGCTGCAGCTCGGCCAGGTGGTGATGGAGCGCTGACGGTCAGCGGTCCCGTGTGAGCATGATGGCGAACGGCGCCGGGCGCGAGAAGGCAACGGGGTTGCTGCGGCCGGGCACCAGGCCCGGCGCTTCCACCAGATACCAGGCCCAGCCGTAACCGCCGACGGTGCACCCGCGGAAGGCGACAACGCCCCCGGAGACCCGTTTCGTGCCTGAAGCCTCGCCGGTGCAGGTGCCCTGGCTGGTGCCGCTGGTCCGGAACCACGAGAGTTCGACAACCGTGGAGTCGTCGCTTCGTATCGGTTGGCCAATCGTATCTTCCACGCGGACCAGGAGGTCCAGCCGGCCGATGCTGTTGCCTGGCACCGACGCGGGGAGGCGAGCGATCGCCAGGCGCGCCGGTTCGCCGACACCCGAGATGGTCCAACCCAGGTCGTGGAGCATGGCAAGTGCGATTGGGCCCGGGTCATGCAGCGCCCAGCCTGGAACCATCCACGCGCTCAGCATGGCGTTGGTGCTCGGCACGCCGTATTCGGCCGGGTTGAGATGGGTCAGGCTCGAACCCGCCTGGAACGGCTCAGGAGTGTGCAGGACCGGCGCAGCGCCGCCCGCGGCGACGGTCGCCGCACCCCCGGCGAACACAACCCGGCCGCCCTGCGCGGCGTTGGCGAGCGACACGGGGTCGGCGCCAAGCATGCTGGTGAGACGCACGCCGCGGTAGTCCGCGAGGAAGGTGTCGAACACGGTTGGCAGGTGGCCCTGGTCAGTTGTGCCGAGGCCGTGTGTGACAAACAGTTCGGAATCGATGCCGAGCCCGTGGGCAATCTCGTGCAGTGCGACCGAGACGAGGTCGTACTTGCCGGTGGGCACCGCCCCATCCAGGCCCAGGTACCAGTTCTGCACGGAATTGAGACGAATCGCCATGTCGCGCGTGTCCGAAGCACGGGAGCCGCGGAGCGCGTTGGCGAGCGCCGCCGGGTAGAGGACGCCGGCTGTCGGAAGGTGAACATCGGCGGGGCCCTTGCTGACGGACGCGACGTTGGACTGCCCAAGGAGGTTCGCGTCGAACGCCTCCCAGGTGACGTCCACGCGGATTTCGGCCGAAGCGACGAGGAGCCCTTCCCAGGTCTCGGCTGCGCGATCGACCGCGGCCTGCACGTTCGCGGGCGCATTGTGGTACGTGACGGTGATCTCGGAGGACTTCGGCCGGACGGCGACTGGATGCAGGCCGCTGCCGGCGACCGCCGGGACGCCGGCCATCGCCTGGCCGGCGACGGTTACGCCGGCGAGACTCCAAGTGGGTTCGTCCTCGGCGGCCGGCTGTGCCTGAGCCGAAGAAGTGAACCCGAAGATACCCAGCGCCACGATGAGGGCGCCCAGCCAGAGAAAGCGGCCCATGGCCAGCCTCCGCGTGTGTGCTGCACCAATGCTGGGTAGAACACACGGAGAAGCCATGGGCCAAGGGGGCGGCAAATCGCGACCGATCAGGGCACGAAAGCTCGCGCGCGAGCAAAACGCCCGCGGCGTGGATTCTCCGGCGCGAGGCGGCGCGGCGCTCAGGCCTGGCAGGCGCGGCGCGCGGCCTCGACCAGGCCCTCGGCAAGGCTGGGATGCCAGTAGGTCATCGCCGCCAGGTCATGGATGGTGGCTTCAGCGCCCATGACGGTCGCGGCGATGTTGATGATTTCGGACACGCCGGGCCCAACGACATGGACACCGAGGACCTCCCCGAGCTCACGCTCCGCGACGACCTTCACAACGCCCTCGCGGGCGCCGAGCGAGACGGCCCGGGCGTTGTAAGACAGGTCGAAGACGCCCTGGATCACATCGTAGCCGTGAGCTTTCGCGGCGGCTTCGGTCAGGCCGATCCAGCCGACTTCCGGGACGGTATGGACCATGTGGGGCACGCGAGAGAGGCGTGTCCGGGCGTTCCCGCCGCTTGCGTTTATGCCCGCGACTTCGCCCATGTGGGCGGCCGAACTGCTGAGCATGACCTGGCCCGTGACGTCGCCGGCGGCGAAGACCGCGGGGTTCGCGGTCATGCAACGGCCATCTACGAGGATGCCGTCCGGCGTGGCTTCGACGCCGGCGGCGGCGAGGTCCAGGGCTTCGAAGAAGGGCCGGCGCGCATCCGCCGCAACCACAATCTCGGCCGGCACCGCATCCTCCCCGCGGGAGTGCGAGATCACGCAACGGTCGCCGTTTCCCCGGACGCTGGCGCCGTCGAAGAGGCGTATCCCGGCTGCGGAGAGCATGTTCAAGGCGATCTGCGCGACGTCGACATCGAGGGCGGGGAGGAGGCGGGCTTCGGGCGTGGCGACAGCGACTTCTGCGCCTGCGGCGGCGAGCAGGAACGCGTATTCGAGCGCGAACGCTGTGTCCGCCGGTCCTCCGCCCAGGATGAGGGCGGAAGATGGCACAGAGGCGAGCGTCTGGACGCCGTCGGCGGTGACGACGCGCTGGGGGGGCAGCCCCGCGACGGGTGGCGCTTCCCAGCGTGTCCCGGTGGCGATGACGACGGCGCCGGCTGTGAGCTCCCGGGGGCCGCCTTCGGCGCGGACGGAGAGCGAATTGCGACCGGTGAACGCCGCGCGCCCGTGGATGTGCTTCACCTTGCGCATGCGCAGTGAGGCCGAAATGCCCTGGGCGAGCCGCCCGACCAGCGCCTCTTTCCTGGCCACGGCGCGCGCGAAATTGAACGTTTCGCCGGCCGAGAAAACTCCGTGGATGGCGAGTTCGCGCGCGTCGAGGTGCGATGCCGCCGCGGACAGCAGGATGTTCGTTGGGATGCAGGCGTAGTGGACACATGCGCCGCCGACGGCTTCGGCCTCGATGAGCGCGACGGATGCGCCACGGTCAGCCGCGGCAAGGGCAGCGGAGTAACCGGCCGGCCCTCCGCCGATGACGACGACATCGAAGTCCGCCATCAGGCCAGCAACCTGTAGGGCGCTTCGAGGAGATCGCGGACTGAGGCGAGGAACGCCGCGCCCGGCGCCCCATCGACCGCGCGATGGTCGATGGTCAGGCTGAGGGTCATCTGGGAGGCGCGGAGCGGGCGGTCGCCGTCCCAGCGGACAGCATCATGGATGCGGCCGACGCCAAGGATAGCGACGTTGGGCGGGTTGATGACCGGAGTAAAGAAGTCGACCCCGGCCATGCCGAGCGCCGTCACGGAGAAGGTGCCGCCTGCCATTTCGTCCAGGCCGAGCTTCCCTTCGCGGGCGGCCGTTGCCAGGCGGGAGGATTCGGACGCCAGGTTTCGCAGCGGCAGGATGTCGGCGTGGCGAATCACCGGCACGACGAGACCATCGTCCAGGGCGACGGCCATACCAACGTGCACTTCGCCGAGGAGTTCGATGCCGCGATCGGTGATGGTGGCGTTGAGGCGAGGATGGCGGCGGAGCGCCTTCGCGACGGCCTTGATGACAAGGTCTGTGTAACCGGGCCGGACGCCCTCCGGCGCCCACTCCTCGACGAGCGCGGCGCGGAGACGCACCAGCTCGTCGGCGGCGACTTCCATGGCCATGGTGAGCTGCGCCATGTCGCGGAGGCTGGCGTGCATGCGTTCGGCAATCACCTTGCGCATGCCGCGAAGCGGCACCACGTCGCCGGCGGCCGGTGCATTCCCGCCGGGTACGGCTGGCGCGGTGGCAGGCGGGCGCGGTGAGGCCGCCGCCGCTTCAACGTCTTCCTTCGTTATCCGGCCGCCCGGGCCGGTGCCGGCTACGGCCGAGAGCTCGACCCCGAGTTGCTCGGCAACCCGGCGAGCGAGCGGCGAGGCGAGCACCTCGCCGCGGACGGCTGCCGGCTCGGGAGCCCGGGGCCTTTGCTTTGCGGCCTCAACGTCGGCCTCAGTGATGCGGCCACCCGGCCCGGTGCCGGCGATAGCGCTGATGTCCAGTCCGGCTTCACTGGCCAGCCGGCGCGCTGCCGGCGAGGCGAGGATGCGGCCCCCGTCGCCGCTGGCCGCAGTGGACGCGCGGGTCCCGCTCATCGCACCGGAAGGGGCCGAGGCTGTACTGGGGGCCTGCGGCGCATCGTGGCCGGCGGGCATGACCTCGCCGGGGGCGAGGATCAGTGCAACGACCACTCCCGGCGCGAGTACGGCGCCCTGGGGGACGAGGTGCCTGACGATGCCCGCCGCCTCCGCCTCGACCTCAAACTCGATTTTCTCCGTCTCGAGCCGGTAGATGATCTCGCCGGCTTTTACTTCCCCGCCGTCGGGGATTCGCCACTCTGCCACCGTGCCTTCGGTCATCGTCATGCCGAGTTTCGGGACCAGGACTTCAGTCGCCATTGGTCTCCTCAATCCTTCCTTCGCGATAGAGGCCGCGGCAGGCCGCCAGCGTGAGCGCCTTGCGGATGTCGATGACCCAGGGGCCGTCGCGTCGAACTCGGATGGTCGCCGTTTGTCCAGACCGGAGCCGGCGCTCGCGTTCCCCGTCGAACGCCAGAACGCCAGACCCCTCGAGCACCACGGCCTCGCCGGCTGCGATGGGCCGGTACGACGACACCGGCACCGAGGCGAAGAGCCCCGGCGCGATCGGAGCGGACACGGCGCCGGCCCCCGGAGCAGTGATGACGAGGAGACCGCCATCGGCCTCGTCAGGCACGGGATGCAGGAGGCCGCCAAGTGCCGAAAGGCCCACAGCCGCGGGCTCGGCGCGTGCCAGGACGACCGCGCGCAACCGCAACGGGTCCCAAATCGCCTTCGCGCCGGTGAACGCTTCGTTCAGGAGCGCGACGTCGATGAGGGCCAGGTCGCCGGGTTCGCCGTCAACCTGGACGGACAGCGTCTTGACCTGGCGCGCTGCCTGCGAGAGCTCGATCTGGCCGCTCGCGACGAGGCCGGCGGCGGCCCCGGCGAGTGTCCCTTCGATCATTTGCGGGAAGACATTGTTCGTCCCGGTGGATATCGCCACCAGCGGCATGTCGCGCCATCCGAGCGCGGCGGCACGGTTCGTCCCGTCGCCGCCGAGGGTGATGACCGCCGCGCAGCCGCACTCTTGTAAGCGCTGGGCTGAACGCGTCGTATCCAGCGCGCTTCCCAATTCGGGGCTTTCGACGGGCAGCGCGCGAGCTCGTCCATCCAGTCCTTCGAATGCGCTGGCGACGATCTGGTGGGTGTCAGGCATGTAGAAGAACTCATCGACTCCGGCCGCAAGTGCGCCGAGGATGGCGCGACGGACGATGTTGCGCTTCTCCTGGTTGTCGAAAACCGACGCCGCGGATACCACGCGGCGGATGTCTTTCCCGGAAGCGGGGTTGGCGATGAGGCCGATTGGCCCGCCGTGTCCCACTAGCTCGCCTTGCCCACCAGGCGCCGGACCTCGGCAGTAATGGTGCTCGCGTTGGGGATGTAAAGCTTTTCCAGCGGCGGGCTGAACGGCACAGGAGCGAATGGGGCGCCAACGCGGCCAACCGGAGCGTCGAGGTAGTCGAACGCTTCCTCCTGGATCTGAGCCGCGAACTCCGCGCCGATGCCGCCAAAACGGACCGCTTCGTGGGCGACGAGCGCGCGATGCGTCTTCCGCACGGAGTTGACCACGGTCTCGGTGTCGAACGGTTGCAGCGTGCGCGGGTCGATCACTTCCACGTCGAGGCCGTCGGCGGCGAGTTGTTCGGCGGCGGCGAGGCTCTCGCCGACCATCCGCCCGGTTGCGAGGATGGTGAAGTTCGTGCCTGGGCGGACGATGTGGGCCTTGCCGAGCGGGATGCTGTAGAGGTCTTCCGGTACCGGTGCGCGCTGACCAAGGATGGTCTTCACGTTGACGACCATGACCGGATTGTCATCCCGGACGGCGGAGACCATCAGCCCCTTGGCTTCGTAGGGGCCGGAGGGCATGACGACCTTGAGGCCGGGGACGTGGCAGAACCAGGCTTCCAGGCTCTGGCTGTGTTGGGCGGCCATCCCGGTGCCGCCGCCGGCCATGGTCTGGATGGTCAAGGGCAGCGTCGCCTTGCCGCCGAACATGTACTTCATCTTGGCGACCTGGTTGACG
>CAYTBM010000141.1:0-8348 GCA_964436025.1 uncultured Anaerolineaceae bacterium | reverse complement strand
CGATGAGCGTCGCCGGGATGAACATCTGCGCTTCTTGCAGGTTGTTCCCGGTGAGCACGGCATCGACATCGCGGATGGTCAGGCCGGCGTCGTCGAGGGCCATGCGGGCGAGCTCCGAATACGCTTCGAGGCCCATCCAGAGCTTCTCCGGCTTGCGCATGGGCGCGAATTCAGCGACGCCGACGATAGCGGCCTCGCCACGAAGTCCAGGCATGTGGCTGCTCCTGCGGTGGGAGTTTGCGGCCAGCGGATGATACCGGAGGTTTGCGGTGTGGGGTGTGAGCGGTTATTTCGGCGACTCGGCCCCGATGAGCAGCAGCGCCATCACGCAGGGCACGTCGCCTTTGTTGCGCCAGGCGTGGCGCGTCCCATTCTGGACGATGGTGTCGCCGGGGCCGAGGCGGACTTCGGCGCCGTCATCGAGTTCGAGCCAGACTTCGCCCGAGATCACGTACTCGACGTCGATGGTGTTGGTGGTGTGCATGCCGGGCGCGCCGGGCTCCATGTGGCCCATGAGGCCGGGCAGTTTGGCCTCGAGTTCAGCGATGGCCGCGGCCATGTCCGTCACCTGCGGCGGTCCGGCATTTGCCGGGGCCACGCTGAAGAAGCCGAAGCGGTAGCCGCCGGGCGGCGGGAACCAGGCGGTGAAGAAAGGCAGCGTACCGTCTTGCGGCAACTGCGGGATGGTGTCGCTGCCCCAGATCGTGTGGAACTCGGCGCCCGGTGTGAGCAGCGGCGTGATGGGCTCGACGACGCTATCGCTGACGAAGACAGACTTGCCTTCGGGCGTTTTCCCCGTGACAACGCGGCGGACGTTCATGTCGGACCTCGCGAGAGAGTGTGCGCGGACTCTACGCGCGTTCCGGGCGTGAGGTGTGAGGTGTGAGGTCCCAACGCAAAAGGCTCCCTCGTGGGGAGCCTTTGAGTGAGTTGGAGGCGCCAGTCGGATTCGAACCGGCGGTGGAGCTTTTGCAGAGCTCTGCCTTACCACTTGGCCATGGCGCCGTGACTACAAGCGAATGGTGCCCAGGGTGAGATTTGAACTCACACGCCCAAAAGGACACTGCCCCCTCAAGACAGCGTGTCTGCCGTTCCACCACCTGGGCCCAGAACGCAAATGGTACGAACCGCGCCGGGCCTGCGGCAAGCCGCATGAGGGTCGGAAGACCGGCGATACCGTTTCGTATTGGCAGGGGCGGCAGGACTCGAACCCGCGACCGGTGGATTTGGAGGCCACTGCTCTACCAGCTGAGCTACACCCCTGTGCGAAGAGTTAGCGTAGCAAAAAAGCTGAAAGGCGAAAGGACGTGGTCAGTTGAAAGTCGAAAGGACTGAGGACTGAGGACTGAGGAGTGGGTGACGCGGAGTTACGCGGCGCGGGGGTGCGCAGCGAGGCTGCCGCAGGCGGGGCAGCGCGGCACACGGGACACACGGGTGCTCTGGCCGAAGTTGAACTGGGCGCGGCAGCGGTCGCATTCCAGGCGTTCGAACATCTTGCCTTCGGCGAATTTTCGTTCCCAACGAGGTTTCAGGACGGTGTGCTCTGCCACGGTTTTGCTCCTGTGTGGAATTACGGCAGGGGATAGCCGGGAGCGCATAGGGAATTGTTCACACAAGGGCGCTGATTAGGCCTAAAGGCCCAAGCGGGGGGCGTTGCTATACTCTCGCGATGCACCATAACGCACGGCATCTTCTCTCGTCGGCGGACCTTTCCCCCGCCGAAACCAGTCATCTGCTTGACCTCGCACTGAGGTTGAAGCGAAAGCCCCAGCCGGTCCTCGCGAGCCGTCAACTCGCGCTGTTGTTCGAGAAGCCGTCGTTGCGTACCCGTGTCAGCTTCCAGGTGGCGATGCGCCATCTCGGCGGCGAAACCATCTACCTCGCGCCCCAGGAAGTGGGCCTCGGCGAGCGGGAGGCGATTAAAGATGTCTCCCGCGTGCTCGCCCGCTATGTGGACGTCGTGGCCGTCCGGACGTTCGGCCAGGAGATCGTCCAGGAGTACGCCGAGTACTCGGACATCCCGGTGGTAAACGCCCTGACCAACGAAGAGCACCCCTGCCAGGCCCTGGCGGACCTCGTCACCCTGCAGGAGAAAGTGGGCAGCCTGAAGGGATACTCGATCGCGTACATCGGCGACGGAAACAATGTGGCGACGAGTCTCGTCGTCACCGCCACCGCGCTCGGCATGGATGTGCGAGTCGCCTCGCCGAAGGGGTACGGCCTCCCGGAGGAGGTCATCTCAGAAGCGAGCCAACGGGCGGAGTCCACGGGCGGCAAGCTTACCCTCGTGAACGAACCGGCTCAGGCCTCGGCGGGCGCGCAGGCGCTTTACACCGATGTCTGGACGTCGATGGGCCAGGAGCGCGAGGCGGAGCGCCGCCGTATCGCCTTCGCCGGATACCAGCTCAACGGGGAACTCATGGACGTGGCCGCGAAGGGCGCCTTCGTGATGCACGACCTTCCCGCCCACCGCGGAGAAGAGATCACCGACGACGCCATGGAAAGCGATCAGTCGATCATCTTCGACCAGGCGGAAAACCGCGTCTGGGCTCAGGCCGCGGTCGTCGCCTTCCTGCTCGGCCGCGACGGAGCGGTGGAGTAAAGAGCAAGAAAGGCGGTGAGACGTGAGAGCGAAAGACCGGGTCTTCGCCGGTAGATCGCTCTGGCGTCTCACGTCTTGCGTTCTTTCCACTCGCCTCCGGCGCTCAGCGTAGAATGTAAAGGCCCTCCCGGGCGGCCCACTCATGCTCGATACCGAACACGCCCGCGAAATCCTCTCGCAGTTCGACTGGACCAGCGCGATCGACGTCCTGTTGATCGCGACGGTGATCTTCGCCGTGCTCCGGATCCTGAGCGGGACCCGGGCGATGACCCAGCTGCGCGGTGCACTCGCCCTCGTGCTGGTCTTCGTGGTCCTTGGCCGAATGCTGGACCTCACCGTTGTGAACTTCCTTGTCCAAAACTCGGTGACGGCGCTGCTTATCGCCGCCGCCATCATCTTCCAGCCCGAACTGCGCCGCGCCCTTGACCGGCTGGGCCGAACCGGCCTGAGTGGCTACTTCGGCGCCGCGAAGTACGAAGATGTGATCGATTCGGTGGTCAAGGCTGCCGGCCGCATGTCCGCGGAGCGCCACGGCGGGCTGTTTGTGCTTGAACGCGAAACGGGCCTGCAGGACGTGATCGACACCGGCATCCCCGTTGATGCGAAGGTCTCTCCCGAGCTGCTCGCGGGTATCTTCTATCCCAACTCTCCGCTCCATGACATGGCTGTGGTCTTGCGGGAGGAACGTGTCGTTGCGGCGGGTTGCATCCTGCCGCTGGCCAATGACCTCCCCGCACTGGAGCGGAACCTCGGCACGCGCCACCGCGCAGCCATCGGCATCACTGAGACCACTGATGCGCTGACCGTCGTGGTCAGCGAAGAAACGGGCGACATCAGCGTGGCGCTGCACGGGCGGCTGACCCACGTGCCGGACGAGCGCAGGCTGAAGGCCGTGCTGGAATGGGTGCTCGAGCCCGGCGTGGCCACCGCCGCCCGGAATGGGCAGGCGCCCGTATGAGCCGCCTCGAAGGGACGTCCCGGGCGCCGTGGCCCCGCGTGCTCCTCGGCATCGTGCGAGGCTCGTTCGCCAGCCTGTTCCACCACCGCGGCATGGCGCTTTTCAGCCTCATCGCTGCCTTCGGTGTCTGGTTCGTCATCCAGGACGTCGAAAACCCGCGCATCCAGAAATGCTTCCCCGAGGACTGCACCCGCGTCATTCCCGTCGAAGCCATCAACGCTGACCAGTTCATCCCCACGTCGACCTTCACCGTCGGCGTCCGCGTCGAGGGGCGCGAAGCCGACCTCCAGAAACTCTCGCAGAGTGACTTTCACGCCACGGTCGACGTCAAAGGGATCACGCCGGGCGTCCCCCAGGAACGGCAGGTTAAGGTCACCAGCAAGGACGGCATCCGCATCCTCTCGGTGACCGGCGGCACGATCTCCGTTTCCGTCGAGCCAGTCGTCGAGAAGCAATTCGATGTCGTTGTCACGCGCGTGGGCCAGTTGCCGGCCGGTTTCGTGGAAGACGACATCAAGATCGAACCGCCCCAGGTGACCGTCCGCGGCCTCCAGGCTGACCTCGCAACCATCGCCTCGGTGAACCTTGATGTGAACCTCAGCAGCCAGCGAGACGGCACCGCCGTCATCGACAACGAGCTCGTCGCCCGCTCCATCACGGGCACCCAGGTGGACGTTTCCATCACCCCGAATCGCGGGAAAGTGACGCTTTCCGTGAAGCAGGACTTCGTCCAGCGCACGCTCCCGGTGGTCCCCGTGCTCTCCGGCCAGCCGGCGGCGGGCTACCGCATCACCAGCATCAGCGTCGAACCGTCGGCGATCTTCGCCTCCGGCCCCGCGGACCGCATGTCGACGCTCACGCAACTCTCCACGGAGGCGCTCCAGATTACCAACGCGACCGGCGAAATCCGGCGGCTCCAGAACATCGACGCCCCCGCGAACCTCTCGCTTGAGCGGCGCACCGTCACCGTCATCGTCCAGGTCAAGCCTATCGACTGCGGGACCGGCGCGACCGGCGCGGCCTGCGGCGCCTACACGATCCAGGTGGCGCCCACCCCTGACGCTCAGCCACCCGGCCTGCTCATCACCAGCAAGCTGCGGGTTGATGTGCAACTGACCGGCCCGCTCACCGTGCTCGACACCATTCAGCCCGGCGTCATCACGGCGAAGGTCTCGCTCGCCGGCGCGGTCGCCGGCACGGCGAGCTACCCCGTCACCGTGACCGTCCCCGCGAACCTGGCCAGCCAGGGCGTGAAAGCCGAGCAGCCAAGCCCGATTCAAATTACCCTGACCTCACCATGAGTGCTGCCAGCGATGCGCTGCCCCGCGTTGTCATTGTCGGGCGCCCGAATGTCGGGAAGTCGTCCCTCTTTAACCGCGTGTTCGGCGAGCGCCGCGCTATCGTCGAGGACGAGCCCGGTACCACCCGCGACCGCGTCGAAGCTGACGTGGAGTGGATGGACGTGCGCTTCCGGCTGATTGACACCGGCGGCTACGAGACCGACGCGGAAAACGTCTACGCGCCGCTCATCATCGAGCAGATCAAGACCGCGATGGCCGGCGCCGCCGTCGTCCTCTTCTGCGTCGATGCGCGGGACGGCCTGACCGCCAGCGATTACGACATGGCTGATGTCGTGCGCCGCGCTAAGCGACCAACGATCGTGGTCGCGACCAAGGCCGACAATGAGCGCCGCGAACTCATCGGCATGGCCGAAGCCTCGTCGCTCGGCCTCGGCGAACCCCTGCCCATCTCGGCGATGCACGACATCAACGTCGGGGTGATGCTCGACGAAGTGGTGAAGTTGCTCCCGGAGGACACGACGCTCGTCGAATCTGACCGGACCCGCGTTGCCATCATCGGCCGGCCGAACGTCGGCAAGTCCATGCTCGTAAACGCCATCCTCGGCCAGCAGCGGGTCATCGTCAGCGATGTCGCCGGTACAACGCGTGACGCCATCGACAGCGAGGTGGACACCAGCGAAGGATCGTTCCTCCTGATCGACACCGCCGGAATTCGACGGCCGGGGAAGCTCGGCAAGGGCGTGGAGCTCCACTCCGTCATGCGCACGACCTCTGCCGTCGAACGCTGCCACGTCGCCGTGCTGGTGATCGACGGCACGGAGGGCGTGACCTCCCAGGACATGCACATCGCCGGCATCCCGATGGACCACCTCAAGGGCCTCATCATCGCCGTCAACAAGACCGACCTTTGGGACGACCCGGAAGCGCGTCGCGCGTGGGCCGAATCGCAGATGCGCGGGCGCGTGAAGTTCGCCCCGTGGGCCATGGTCGCATTCATCTCGGCCCTCGAAGGCAAGGGCGTTCACGAGTTGCTGGAGCTCGTGCAGCATGCCCGCGAAGCGCGCCGACAGCGGCTCTCGACAGCGGAACTGAACTCGCTGCTCAACAAGGCCATCCGTGAGCACGTGCCGCCGCTGGTGCAGAACAAGCGCTTCAAGCTGTTCTTCGCTACCCAGGCGGACATCGACCCGCCGGTGTTCATCCTCTTCGTGAACGACCCGAAGCTCGTGCACTTCAGCTACCGGCGCTACCTCGAGCGCTCCATCCGCGAAGCTGCCGATTTCGAGGGCACTGCCATCAAACTGGTGTTCCGCGCTCGAACCGAGGATGATGCGCGGTCGTGATCGACTACGCCGTGACCGTTGTCCTTGGCTACGTCATGGGCTCGCTTCCGTGGGGCCTCATCGTCGGCTACATCTGGCTGCGGCGTGACATCCGCGAGTCTGGCAGCGGCAAAACCGGTACCACCAACGTCCTCCGCACCGCTGGCAAAATCCCCGCCGCGCTGGTCATGATCCTCGACATCGCAAAAGGCGCCGTGCCGGCGCTGGTGGGCCGCTACGGCTTCGACAATGACGGCGCCGCAGTCGCAGGGGCCTGTGCAGCGGTTGTCGGGCACATCTGGCCGGTGTTCGCGGGCTTCCGCGGTGGGCGCGGTGTTGCCAGCACGTACGGCGGGGTGCTCGGGCTGGCGCCGTTGCTTTCGCTCGGCTTCCCGGTGATTGGCGCCCTGCTCGTCATCGCTACGCGCTACGTTTCGGTGATGTCGGTCGTGGGAGTACCGGTTTGTGCGGCCCTCATCGGCATCGCCGCGTTGCTGGGCTGGACTGAGCCGATCTACTTCGTGTTCGCGGCCTTCGCGACCCTCCTCGTGGAGTACAAGCACATCCCGAACATCCAGCGTCTGCGCGCCGGCACAGAACCGAAGATCGGGCAGGGCGGAAACCGCCCGGCCACAGGCTAGGCGATGGCCCGATTCGCGGTCGTCGGCGCGACGTCCTGGGGTCTGACTCTGGCGTGGCTCCTGGAGCGCAACGGCCACGCAGTCGTTGTCATAACGCGAAACGAGGCGGAAGCGTCCGCCGTCAGGGCGAATCGCGGGATCGCGCGCCTGCCCGAGCTGCAGCTGGCTCCGGACATCCAACTGCTCCCGCCGCCGATCCAGGTCGCCCTCGATGGGATTGTGGTCGCCGTTCCGGCGCAATCGGTCCGCCAGACGCTGCAGTCCGCACGCTTTGATGCGCAGATCCCAATCCTCTCGGCCGCGAAGGGCATCGAGCTTTCTGGCGGGCACTTAATGAGTGACGTCCTGGGCGAACTGGGGTGGTCCCCGGAACGCATTTCGGCGATCTCTGGCCCCAATCTCGCGCACGAAATAGTCCGGGGCCTCCCTGCCGCCGCCGTCATCGCATCGAACTCTCGCGCGGAGGCCGAGCGCTGGCAGGCCGCGCTCTCGCGTCCGGCTTTTCGCACCTACACCAGCGAGGACATCGCCGGCGTCCAGCTGGCCGGCGCCTACAAGAACGTAATCGCGATCGCCGCCGGCGCCTGCTGGGGCCTCCAGTTCGGCGCCAACGCCGTCTCGACGGTCATGACGCGCGGACTGGCCGAGATGGCCCGCCTTGGCCTGGCGATGGGCGCCGACCGCGCGACGTTTCTCGGACTTGCAGGCGTCGGCGACCTCGCTACCACCTGCTTCTCCCCGCTCAGCCGCAACCGGCGTTTCGGAGAGCTGCTTGCCGCTGGTCGCTCCGCGCCGGAGGCGCGCGCCGAGATTGGCGAGGCCGTGGAGGGCTCCGCGACAGCCGAAGTATCGCTTCAGCTGGCCGAACGTTTCGGTGTTGAGCTCCCCATCTGCGAACAGGTCGCAGCGGTGGTTCGCGGGCGGAAGACGGTGCCCGAGGCGATGGCCGGCCTCCTCTCCCGGCCGCTCAAGTCCGAGGCCGGTTGGCCCGGCTGATGCTACGATCAGGATCATGGTGGAAGGCACTCTGCAGCGCTTGCTCAACGGCCTTCACGAGGGGCGGGAACTCGTCGATGCCGAGTACAGCGCGTTCTCTGACCTGAATCGCAACGATGTGCGAGCGGTGAATGAAGGCTGGCCCGCGATTCCCGTGGCCACCCGCGCGTTGTTGCTCGAACGCGCCCTCGAACTGGCTGACGTGAATGTGGAGCTCCAGTTCGACGCGCTCGCTAAGGTCGCCTTGAAGGACGCGGATGCTGAAGTGCGCGAACGTGCGGTCGCGCTTCTCTGGGAGTCCGAAGACACTGATGTCGCTGAAGCCTTGGCCCAGCTCACCACGGCGGACGGCGGCTCGGGCGTCCGTGCTGCCGCCGCGGGCGGCCTGCAGCACTTCGTCGAGGAATACGTCATGGACAGGCTGCCCGCGCGCACCGGCGAGAAGGTCGTCGCGGCCCTGCGCACCGCCCTTGCCGACCGCGAAATCGACGTTCGCGCGAAGGCAATCGAGAGCGTTGGCCCGATCGC
>CAYTBM010000140.1:0-8350 GCA_964436025.1 uncultured Anaerolineaceae bacterium | reverse complement strand
CCCCCGGAGCACGTTCATGAACATCGGCGTCGTCTTCCCGCAGTCTGAGATTGGCAGCGACCCCTCCGTCATCCGCGATTTCGCCCAGGCCGTCGAAGAGCTGGGCTACACCCACCTGGTGGCCTACGACCACGTCCTTGGCGCCGTGCACGAAGGCCGCGAGCCCCGTCTGACCGGCCCCTACACCATGGAAACCGTCTTCCACGAGCCGTTCGTGCTCTTCGGCTACCTGGCGGGGCTGACGAAGACGATCGAACTCGTGACTGGGGTCATCATCCTGCCCCAGCGGCAGACGGCGCTCGTGGCAAAGCAGGCCGCGCAGGTCGATGTGCTCTCCGGCGGGCGGCTGCGCCTGGGCATCGGCACGGGCTGGAACTGGGTGGAATACGACTCACTGAACGAGAACTTCCACAACCGCGGCAAGCGCGAGGAAGAGCAGGTCGAGGTGCTGCGCAAGCTCTGGACGGAGCCGGTGGTCGATTACACGGGCAAATGGCACCGCATCGACCGGGCCGGCATCCGGCCGCTGCCCGCGCGCTCCATCCCTATCTGGTTTGGGGGCATGGACGAGCGGGTGATCGAGCGCGCGGCACGCCTGGGCGACGGGATGTTCCCGCTCTTCCAGCCGGGCACGGACGCCGGCAACGCCGCCTTCGAGAAGCTCTGGGAGTACGTCGACAAGTACGGCCGCGACCGTTCGAAGTTCGGCCTCGAAGGGCAACTCGCCTATGGCGCGGGGCCGGACAAGTGGGGGACGCACGTTGAAGGCTGGCGCAAGGCGGGAGCGACCCACGTCTGCGTGCGAACGATGAACGCCGGCCTCGCCAGTCCGCAGGATCACATCGACGCGATCCGCAAGTACAGGGCTGAAATCGGCAACGCCTAGGCGGTCAACACAAAGGCACAAAGACCACAGACAGTTGGGATTCCCCGGGGCGGCAGTCTCCAACTGTTTGCTGTGTGCCTTTCGTGTTCTTTGTGGTTTCCGTTCGCAGGTTGGCACGGTTGGGCGCGGCGCGAGGTACAGCCGGGCGAGTCCCGGGGCCACGTGAGGCGGTAGCGTGGAGCGTGCCAAGCCATGCGCCTTCTTCGTCTTCCGTTGAACTTCACCACGGCCTTGCTCGCCGTCTCGATTGCGGGCCTTGGCAGCGGCGGAATCCTCTGGCTCACCGGCCAACACCGCGCCGCTGACTGGGCGTTCGCTGCCACGGCTCTCGTTGCCGCCGTGCCGCTGGCCTGGACCACAGCGCGGGCCGCGTGGAAGCACTCTGCCGGCGTCGACTTCATCGCGCTGCTCGCGATCATTGGGGCGCTTGCGCTGGGCGAGTACCTCGCCGGGGCGGTGATCGGTTTCATGCTCGCAACTGGCCGCGCCCTTGAGGAGTACGCGGGCAACCGCGCCGAGCGTGAGCTGTCCTCCCTTCTCAAGCGCGCCCCGCGTTCCGCACACCGCCTGCGTGAGGGCTCCCTCGAGACCATCCCCGTCGAAGACGTGCTGAACGGCGACCTCCTGGTGGTGAAGGAAGGGGACGTGCTCCCGGTCGACGGGGTAGTTACGCGCGGGCCCGCACTGCTCGATGAGTCGGCGTTGACCGGCGAGTCCCGGCTCGTCGAACGCGACCGCGGCGACCGCCTGCGCAGCGGCGCGGCAAACGCCGGCGCGGCGTTCGAGATGCAGGCGACCGGCACGGCCGAAGAGAGCACCTACGCCGGCATCATCCGCATGGTCCGCGAAGCACAAAAGTCGAAGGCGCCGCTCGTCCGCCTCGCCGACCGCTACGCCGCCATCTTCGTGCCCGTGACGCTCGCCACGGCAGGCTTCGCCTGGATCATTTCCGGGGACCCGGTGCGCGCACTCTCCGTGCTGGTCGTAGCCACGCCCTGCCCGCTCCTGCTGGCGGCCCCGGTGGCGATCGTTTCAGGGGTATCGCGCGCTGCCCGGCGCGGCATCGTCGTGAAGGGCGGCGCCGCCATCGAGACGCTCGGCCGGGCCGAGGCGTTGTTCCTGGACAAAACCGGGACGATCACCCTCGGCGCGCCACGTGTCCGCCGGACGCTCCTCGCCGGCGCCGGGTTCGAAGAAGCCGAGTTGCTGCGGCTCGCGGCCTCCCTGGACCAGATGTCCTCCCATGTCCTCGCCAGCTCGCTCGTGACCAGCGCGCGCGAACGCGGGCTTTCGCTTTCGCTGCCGGTAAACGTTGCCGAGCGGGCGGGCGCGGGGATCACCGGCACGGTAGACGGACACATCCTCCGGCTCGGGAGCTTCGCCTGGGTGGTCGAAGACGACTCAGGCGCCGCGGCGGCCGGCGCATTCCAGCGGCGCGTCATGCGCCACGAAGGCTCGGTTATCTTCGCAGCCCTCGACGGAGAGCTCGCCGGGGCATTCCTGTTCGACGACCCGATCCGGCCCGACGCGCCGCGCGTGCTGCGCCTGGTGAAGCGAAAGGGCATCGCCGAAACGGTCATGCTCACCGGCGACCACGCCGCGATCGCTGAAGCCGTGGGCACCGCCATTGGCGTAGACCACGTGATGTCCGAACTCGCGCCGGAGGAGAAGGTTGCCGCCGTCCGTGCGTCTCAGCGTGAGCGGGTCACCGTCATGGTGGGCGACGGCATCAACGACTCGCCCGCGCTGGCCGCCGCGGACATCGGTGTGGCCATGGGCGCGAGGGGGGCGACATCATCGTCTGAAGCCGCCGATGTGGTGCTCGTCGTCGACCGGCTGGACCGGCTGCTGGAGGCATTGGAAATCGCTCGCCGCGCGCGGGGCATCGCCATCCAGAGCATGGTCGCGGGTATGGCGCTCTCGTTTGTGGCAATGGGCCTGGCGACCTTCGGTCTGCTCGCCCCGGTGTTCGGCGCGCTGCTCCAGGAAGGCATCGATGCGGCGGCCATCCTCAACGCCCTCCGCGCGCTTGGCGGCGGCAACGGGCGCGCCCAGCCCGCCCTGCCACGCGGAGTCGCCGAAGCCCTTCGGGCCGAACACCGCAACCTCATCCCGAAAGTACAGAGCTTTGGCGACCTCGCGGACGTGCTCCAGGAGCTGCCGGCCGAGCAGCTGGCGCCTCGCCTGGCCTGCGCCCGTGAGACGCTCGCCGAGGTGCTCGCGCACGAACGGAACGACGAGCGTCAGGTCTACACGGGCATCGCCGAGCGCATCGGCGGCGAAGACCCGCTTGCCGCCATGAGCCGCACCCACCAGGAGATCTTCCACCTGGCGCGGACGTTCGAGCGTTCCTACGCCGGCCTCGATGGACGCGCGCCTGACACCGAGGATCTGATCGACATCCGCCGCACCCTCTACGCGCTCGGCGCGATCCTCCGCCTCAACATCGCCCAGGAGGAAGAGCTCTACCTCTCCCTCGACCCGGAGTCGACCGAGAGTTACGCAACGGTGGGGTAAACCAAAGGCACCCCGATTTCGCTGGGGCCCACCTGCTCTTTGGCGAGGCGATGCCTGCCGCCACGACGCTCACTCCGCGAGCAACAACTCGCGCACGGCTTCGATTTCGGCTTCGGAGACCCCCTGCGAGAGGAAGAAATCGGCGGCGCTGCCGTATTTCGCGCGCATCAACTGGATGAAGCCGGCCATCTTCTCCGGCGGCGTCGCCAGGCGCGCGCGAATGTCCGCCTCGCTGCCTTCGAGGTGGCGGCCGCTGCGCATGAGGTAGGCGATGAGCTGGTCGGTGTTCGCGTCGCTCAGTCCATACTCGTGCGCGATGTCTTCATCCGAGCAGCCGAGCACATCCATGATCATCCCGAGCAGGACTCCGGTCCGGTCCTTGCCGGCGGTGCAGTGGACCAGGAACGGATAGTTCGCTTCGTCGGCGAAGAGCTGGAAGGCGCTGGCGAGGCGGTCCCCGCCGATGGACAGGTAGTGGAGGTAGCGCTGGGGCGAAATACCCGCCCCGTACAGCCCGTTCAGCTCTGCGATGATCTCCTCCTGGCGCACCGTGTCCGGGAAGATGGTGTGTGGCCGGACACGGCCTTCCAGCGGGTGGGGGCCGCTTCGCATGGCCAGCTCGTCCGCGTGCCGGAGGTCCAGGATCGTGCGGATGGCAAGCTCGGCTTCGAGCCAGGCGCGGTCCGCCTCGCTCATGAGTTCCAGCGCGCCGGAGCGGTAAATACGGCCGGGCCGAATTGCGCCGCCCGCCGCCGGGTAGCCGGAGAGCTCGCGGAAGTTGTGGATGCCTTCGGGATTGCGCGCGGGGGAAGCAGTACTCATCACTCGTAGCGTAGCAGGCGCCCGCCGCTTTCTCGATGAACAGCCCCGCCTCGCCGCGCGGCCGAGTGGTACCGAAATTCCACACGAAGGGGCGTTCAACGGCTCGCCCGCTCAGGCGAAGCTCGTTCTACATCGGCAGGAGAGTTCGAGAATGGCCGCACTTCCCGAAGCGAACGACGCCTTCGTCACCGGTAACCGCCGGCATCGCCGCATCGCCTATCGCGGGTGGTTGGATGCGCCCTTCAGCCGCGACTCCGACAGCGACATGATCGACGGCGAGTACCGCGACCTCGAAGGCGATCTCATCGGCCAGCTCATCCTTGAGCAGCGCCGCCACGAAGCGGCCCGGGCCTTCCTCGTGATCCCGAATGAAGAGATCCCGCTCGTCCATGTCGAAGCCTCGCTTGAAGCCGACTCCCGGATCTCCGGCTATGAGCAGGTTTTCGCGCTCCTCTACCGGCCGGGCGAGGCTCCCGTGCAGGGGGTGCGCGAGATGGGCGACCGCTGGGACGACGGCGAGCTCGTCGCCTACACCTTCGAAACCGACGAAGAGGCGCTGGAAGCCCAGGGCTGACGGGATTCACGCATTGCGACGTTCCAATGCAAAACGGTCGCGGCCGGTGGTACGCGAGCCGTGGGTAATTCGCAATTCGTTAATTCGCACCTGGACGCCCTTTTCGGGAGTTCCCTCATAGGCGAGCATTCTTCCTGACGCGACACTTTGCGATGGGTCACCGCGCCGCACGAATATGGAGTTTGCCGCACAGTTCTCCGAACAACACCGTGATCTCCTGCTCGAAATCTCGCTGCTGGTCAGCGAGCGGCGAGGGATCGACGAGATCTTCGCGGCCTTCGCCGGGCACATCCGCCACGGCGCGACGTTCGATTTCACATCGCTCTACGTGATCACGGCCGACCCCAACCTGGTCCGCACGGTTGGCAACTTCCCGCCCTTTCCTGGTGCATCGCGGCCCGGTTCCATCGTCAACGCGGAGGACACCGGTTACCACCGGGTCGCGTTGGAACGCGAGGGCACCGAGTACCGTCCGGACCGCGTCGATGTCGAGGCGACTCGTGCGCTGGTCACCCAGGGGTACCACCGCTGCTGGGCGACCCCCCTCTACGTTGAAGGCGAAAACTACGGAATGCTCTCGGTGGCCAAGAGTGCGCCGGGACCGTTCGCCGATGACCAGGTCCGGTTTCTGAGGGCGGCCGCCGTACTCCTGGCCACGGCCGTCCGTCAGGACTTCGAACTCGAGCGCGCACGTCGCAGTGCGGCGCGCGCCCAGGCTGCCAGCGACCTCGTGCTCGCACTCCAGGCGGGCGAGCCAATCGATGGCATCTTCAACCGCCTCCCTGCGCTTCTCGAAGACTGTCTGGACGTGGACTACGTGGGCATGGTCCTGGACCAGGGCGCCGGCTTCGTAGTCGTGGCCGAGGCTCCGCTTTCGCTCTTTCGCGGGCTACCCCCTGATTCGGCCGGCGCCGCCGTCGTCCGCAGCCTCGCGGAAGGGAGAGACTTCGTCCAGCTCAGGCTTGACCCCCAGGACCCGTTCCAGGTGGCGCTTGCCGGCGAAGGCTTCAAACGCACTGGCATGGCCTTCCTGCGCGAAGGCGAGGAACTGCGCGGCATGGTCATGCTCGCCCGCCGCACCTCCCGCAAGTTCGACAGCGACGAACTCACCTTCATCGAGCTGTTGCGTTCGGTCCTCGCCCAGTCACTCGCCAATCAGCGGCGGTTTGTGCGGGCTGAGGCTTCGGCCGCGCGCGCCCGCACCCTCAACGAAGTCGCGTTGCTGCTCAACGCCGGAGAAACGATCGACGCAATCTTCCAGCGCCTCCTCGCCCTCCTCGATCAGTCGCTTGACGTGGACTACATCGGCCTTCTGGAGGCGGTGGACGGCGGTGCGATGCTGCGCCAGGTGGGTGGACGCCCCGGATTGGTCCGCGAACCGGGCGATCTGACGACGCCTGAGGAATCCGGCCTCAGCGACCTTCTCGCCAATGGCCTCACCATGTTCCAGTACCCGCTCAGCCATTTCGGCGAACGTTCCGCGTTCACTCGCGCCATGCGGGAGGCGGGAATGGAGCGGGCGATCAGCGTGGTGATCGAATCATCCGGGCAGGTCCAGGGCATCCTCTCCCTCGCCCGGCAGAACGGCGCTCGTTTCACCCGCGACGAAGAGGAGTACCTGAAGACCCTCAGCGCCATGCTGGGCCAGGCCATGGAGGCACACCGGCGCCTCCGCGCGGTGGAAAAGGAAGCGGCCAGGCAGGCGCTGCTCAGCGACCTCGCGATACTGCTCACCAACGGCGAAACGCTCGAAGCGTTCTTCGAGATCCTTTCCTCCCAGCTCCAGCGGGCCGTGCCATTCACCGGCCTCGTACTCATGGTGGAGACACAGGAACCCGATACGTACCGGGTCGTCCAGGGGTTGCGGCGCCGGTCCTTCCAACCGGGCCAATTGATCCGCAAAGAGGATTTCGGCACGAATGTCCTCTCCTTCTTTGCAGCGGGCCAACTGGTGGCTGAAGGAAACACCGAAGACCTCGGCGGGCACGTGGCCCTCACAGCCCGCACGAACGGCACGCAGCGCGGCGCGGTCTCCGTCATCCGCAACGGCCCGGAAGTGGTGGGCTACCTGCTTCTTGGGCGCTCGGAAGACACGCCCTTCGCCGACGACGAGCGCGCGTTCATCGAGACGGTGAGCGCACTGGCCGGCCAGTCCATCGCCAACCTGCGAAAAGTGCAGGAAAAGCAGGTGCAGGCCATCCGCAGCCGCGTGATCTCCGAGTTGTCGGCGTTGCTCCAGGGCGGCGACAGCATCCGCGCGCACTTCGACACCGTGTCCCGGGTGCTCCTCGAAGCGGTGGGCTTCGACTTCCTTTCGATTGCCTCCCGGGAGCCGGCGACCGGGACCTACTCCTACATTCGCAGCCATGTCCTGACGGACCTTGAAGGGAACGATCTCGACTTCGACCCGGCCGGACTGGAATCCATCACCGGCGATGGCCAGGGGGCGCGCCAATACCGCACGTCCGAGTCCCCGCGGGCCGTCTCTGAAGCGCTGGACCGCATGGGCTTCCGGCGCGCGGTGAGCGCCGTCATCCCGGGCGCCGAGGGGCCGGAGGGGCTGCTCACCATCGGCCGCCGCGATGACGTCCCCTTCAGCAACGACGAGATGATGTTTATCGGGCTGCTCTCGGCGCTCTTCGGGCAGGCGGCGGCGAATACCCAGAAAGATCACCTCCGAGCGCAGGAAGCCAGCCGCAACCGCGTGCTGGGCGAGCTTGCCCTGGTCGTCAATGACGGGCAGCCAATCGGGACGCACTTCGCGCGGCTCTGCCAACTGCTGGCGGGCGAGGGCTACGAGTACTGCGCCCTTACTGCGCGCACCCCGGATGGCGCCGGGTACCGGCTGATGCGCTCCGAAGGCCTCCCGGGAAACGACGGCCTGCACCCGGAGCGCATGGCCAGGCTCAAGGCAGCCGGCGCCCACTCTGTGCAGTTCGGCGCCGACACGGTGATCACCGGCCTGCCGGTGGGCTTCTTCGCGAGCGGCGTCCGCAGGGCGGCTACTGTGCTCATCGCCGCCGGCAAGACCGACGAGGGCATGCTCACCGTGGGCAGGCGCCGCCCGGAGCCGTACACACGCGAAGAGATGACCTTCTTCGAGCTTGTTGGGACGCTGCTCGCCTACGCCATCGCCAACGAAGGCCGGATCGCGGCGAGCGAAGCGGAAGCCGAAGAGCAGGCGATCATCGCCGAGGCGGCGGCGGCGGTTGCCCGCGAGTCCAGTCCGCTGGCGATCACGCGCGCTCTGCGCGGCGCCGCCTCGCGCTTCATCCCCTCGCCCTACGTGTCGTTCGGGTTCCTTGAAGAAGGCATGGTCGAGTTCGTGACGCGGGAGGGCCCACTGCGGCCGGCGAACATCGGCGAGTACTTCACGCGCGCCTTTTCCGATGGCCAGGTAACCGTCCCGCCGACCGCCGAGCGCATGCGCGCCGGGGAGTTCCTGCCGGAGGTGGAACGCGTGGGTGTCCAGGCCCACCTGCTGACAACCGCCTACTCCGCAGGCTCCGTCGTGGGCCTGCTGCTGATCGGCTCGCGCGAAGAGAGCTTCG
>CAYTBM010000139.1:1264-8375 GCA_964436025.1 uncultured Anaerolineaceae bacterium | reverse complement strand
CGGCCTCCGCTCCACTCGTCCAGCGTCGCGAACTGCTGCGCGAGCGCGCCCGGCGTGCGCGAGTAGACGTTGACGATGCCCGTCGCGAGCTTCAGGCGCTCCGTCTTTTCGGCAATAGAGATGAGCAACGAGAAAGCGTCGCGGGCCCAGCCTTCGGGCACCCAGAACGAGTCGATGCCCGTTTCGTCAGCGACCTTCGCGAGTGCAATGGCGTCCTCGCGCTTCATATCGAACTGCCAGGTAATGCCGACGGAGAGCTTGCGGGTCACAGATGGCCTCGGTGGTAGTGGTTCGCCGAGGGTATCGGATACCGGAGCGAGACGCTCGTTAGCGAAGCAACGCGACGAGGTCGCGCAGCGAGCCGTCGAGGAGGAGGTCGACGGAGAGACGGAGGCCGGGGAACTGGCGACTTTCCAGGAGTCCATCCGCGTCCGACTCGAGCTTGGCGTAGCGGCCATTACGCAGTTCGAACCAGTCGACAGCGCGATCCCGCGTGCGCCATACCAGGTATTCCGGCACGCCGCCGCGCTCGTAGGCGCGCCGCTTGGCATGGAGGTCGATGGAGACGCTGCTTGCGGCAATTTCGATGACAAGCTCGGGGCTGCCCTCCAGGTAATCATCGACATCGTGTCGTGACCGGCCGGGTTCACTTCGCATCAGCAAGTCGGGTTGGACCTCGGTACGTCCGCCCAGCCGCACAGTGGCGTTATCGAAGACTTCACAGCCGCGATGGAGATCTGCGTACATTGAGAGCCACGCGGCCAGTCGAGCGTGGGGCCCACCATGCGACAACGAAACTGGAGATGCCACGTACACCACTCCCTCGATCAGCTCCGCCTTGACGTCGGGCATGGCCTGGTAGCGCCGCTCGAACTCTGCGCGCGAGAGCCGGTCGCCGCTTTCGAGCGGATAGACGGCGGGGCCACCGGTGCTGGCGCGCAATGCCATGGCGCGATTGTATCGCACCGCCCGCTGCCCGACGCCCTACACTGAGTCCATGCGCATCCTCGCGATCGACATGGGCACCGGCACGCAGGATATCCTTGTCTTCGATCCCGAACGGCCCGTTGAGAACAACGAGAAACTCGTGTTGCCATCAGCGACGGAGATTGCGGCGCGGCGCATCCGGCGGGCGACCGCACAGGGCACGGCCGTCGTCCTCACCGGGACCGTGGCCGGCGGCGGGCCGTGTTCCTGGGCGCTCGAAGCGCATCTCCGTGCTGGCCTGCCAGCCTTCGCCACGCCCGATGCGGCTCAGACCATCGACGACGACCTGGCGCGCGTTGAAGCTCTCGGCGTTCGCCTCATCTCCGATGACGAAGCGGCCCGCATCGATGCCGAGCGCGTTGCCCTCCGAGACCTTGACCTGGAGGCCATCGCCACGGCACTCGCGGCGTTCGAGGTGCCAGCCGCGTTCGACGGCATCGCTCTGGGCTGCCTCGACCACGGGGCAGCGCCTCCCGACGTGTCTGACCGGGTATTCCGTTTTGACCACCTGCGCCGGACCGTGGAACGCCGCAATGATCTGCTCGCATTCGCCACCGCCCCGGCATACCTGCCCGAGTACCTCACGAGGGCACGCGCGATGGTGGCGTCTGCACGCAACGAAGCGGCAGTCGCCTTCATGGATACGGGTCCCGCGGCCGCCCTCGGCGCGCTCCACGACGAGCGTGTCGCCGCGGAAGAGGAGACGGTCGTATTGAACCTGGGCAATATGCACCTGCTCGGCTTCCGCCTGCGCGGGCGCAGGATTGCGAGCCTGTTTGAGCACCACACCGGCGAGGTCGATGCCGCCCAGATCGCCGGTTTCACCCAACGTCTCAGCGACGGCTCGCTGACCAACGCAGAGGTATTCGAATCAATGGGGCACGGGGCCTTTCACGCCGACCGAACGCTTGTATCGGGCCATTTTTCGCTCGTTGCCGTCACCGGCCCACAGCGTGCCAAAATCGCGGGCACACCGCTGAAGCCGTATTTCGCGGCGCCCTACGGCGACATGATGATCGGCGGCTGCTTCGGTCTTCTTCGCGCCTTCGCGGACGTGTACCCGGACGCTCGGGAGGCCATTGATCACCGGCTGGGGGTGCTCGCACTGTGATGTTGCCGGTCGTCCGCGTGCTGATCGAGAGGGCCGAATCAGCTCGCTTTCGGCTGGTCGGACTGGCAGAAGTGTTGCCGGAGGCAATGCTGGACCAGAGCCAGCCGGGAGACCTTTGGAGCGCCCGATTTCACCTCGCCCATGCACTCACCAGCGACACGCTCAGCCTGGAGCTGATCGACGGCGGCTCACCGGCTCAATTCGGTGGTTGGTTCGTAGAGCTTGAGCCCAGGCGGTTGGCGGCCATTGAAGCGGGCGCCATGCAACCAGTGAGGGAATTGCTCGAAACGGCCGCAGCAGAGCGGCGGCGGATGGTTCGCGCGCTGGCGACCCTCGGACCTTCAGATCTAGAAGAGACGGCAGCGCTGCCGTCCAGGCCGGCATGGGGCGAGCCCGCGCGGATCACCCTCTACCAGTATCTCGAGGCCTGGAGTGCTCACGACCCGGGCCACGAACAGGCCATCCGCCTCGCTATCCTCGCGCGGCCCGATCTTTCTGCGGTGGCGTTGGCCCGGCGCCGGCGTTAGGCGCTTAGCCGGAGAGACTCCGTCCGGACGCTGTTCTTGCCCGTCCTTTTGGCCGCGAGCAAGAGCTGGTCAGCCCGCCTGAGGACAGACTCGCCGGGCTCATCTCCCCGGCGGACGGCGCAACCCACCGACACAGTGGTCGGCGTCGCGGCCATGATGTCATCGCGCAGTCGTTCGGCTACGTCAGTCGCCGAAGTGAGTGACGCGCCGGGCATCAGCACCACGAACTCCTCGCCGCCGTAGCGGGCGATCTCGTCAGTTGCTCGGACGTTGGCGCGGAGGATGCGCGCGACCTGTTCGAGCACGCGGTCCCCGTACAGGTGGCCGTGTTCGTCGTTCAGCCGCTTGAAGTCGTCGAGGTCGAGCATCAGGAGCCCAAAGCCCGCCGTCGGGTCAGCGGTAAGCCTTTGGAGGTGCTCGAAAAAAACACGGCGGTTCGCGATGCCAGTGAGCGAATCAGTCTCGGAGATCAGGCGCGCGCGATGTTCAGCGTTGCGCCAGGCCGAACCGATGGCATGCGACAGGGACGCGACAGCGGAGACGAGGACGACCATCGTCAACAGATTGGCGTCGAAAACGGGCGGGTCGGCGGAGCCATGAGCGATGAATGCGCGAGCCAAAACGATGTTCACCACAACGTAACTCGCGAGCACTGCGTAGCCCACGCCGACGTACCGCCGGCCGTAACCAACGAGCGCGTACAGGTAGACGGCCCAGAACGGTGACTGCGCATCGCCGAGCACTACCCATGCCGTGGTGATGCACGAGATGTCCAACATGGGGGTGAGCAATTCGACGACCCGGATGGCGCTGCCGCGAATTCGCCAGCGGATGACGTACACCGCGTGCACCACGTGGTAGGCGCCTATCCAGGCGGCGCCTGCCCGGGCGGCGCTCCCGTGGGTTCCGAACCATCCACGCGTTGCCCCTAGCACGAAGAACACGGCGATGCAGCTCTGGAGGATCAGCACCTTCTTTTCAAGTGGGCGCTGGTCGCGTTCCGGCATCGCGGGGAGCGCGTGTGGCCTGCCGAGAGGCATCGCTCAATTCACCTTTCTTCAAGGAGTTTCGACACGCGCCGTTCACCGCCAAAGTGGAGTCTGGGTAACGCCGTTCACCGAACGACGAATGACGAAGAGCGAGCGGCGCCGCTGAAACGGCCGTTGTGGCGCACTTCGCCCTCCGAAGTTCGTCGTTCGAAGTTCGCTAGACCGGGCTTCCGACCCGCGTCGTCGCGGCCGAGAGTTCGCCGAGCGCCGTGCACGGCGGGTCACCATCGACGTACTCCTTCACGATGTCGCGCCACGGTCCCTCGGCCTCGAGGCTCGCGAGCAGCCCCGCCAGCCCGAAGTTGATGCGGGTGAGGAAGACCATGCCCGCTGGGACGTTGCAGTGCCGGTTGATCTGGCCCCCAACGCCCGTCGTCATCGTGTTCCGGCGCACCATTTTAGTTGCCAGCTCACGGGTGAAACGGACACGTTCGCCGAGGATGGGCGCCCAGTACCAGTGCATATGCTCGTACAGTTCCTCGGTCGTGAACGGCGCGTTCGGCAGGAGGATTCCGATGGCCTCCGTGGCGCGGCGCCACTCCTCGATGTCATGCACGTTGAGGGCGCGGATGAGGCGCATGAAGCCCTCGACCGTCGGCTGGTCGAATTCAGCGATACAGCCGTAGTCCACGAAGCCGATGCCGCCGCTCTCCAGCAACAGGTAGTTGCCGGGGTGAGGGTCCCCGTTGAACAGGCCGTGCCGGTAGATGCTCCCGAAGCAGAACCGGTAGATCATCTCGCCCAGCCGGTCGCGCTCGGGCTGCGGGAGTTCAAGGGCAGCGGCGAAGGGCTTGCCCCCCAGGTACTCCTGCACCAGCACGCGTTCACGGCTCAGCTCCGTGAACACGCGCGGCACACGGACGAAAGCGTGCCCGTCGAAGGCGTTGGCGAACCGCTCCTGCCACTGCGCTTCGCGGACGTAGTCGAGTTCCGCGCGAATGCCGGCCTCGAGGTCTTTCACGATTGTCCCCGCGTCGAGCCCACGAGCTACCAGCCCACCGAGCTTGATCATCATCCCAACGTTCGCCAGGTCGTGGTCGATGGCCTCGCGCACGCCGGGGTATTGCACCTTCACCGCCACCGCTGTGCCGTCGCGCAACTCCGCGCGGTGCACCTGCCCGATGGACGCTGCAGCGAACGGTTCGTGCTGGAACTTGCGAAAGATGTGCTCCGGCGGCTCCCCGTAGTCAGTCATGAAGACCTGTTTCACCAGGTCGTAGCTCATTGGCGGGGCGTTCGACTGCAGGCTCGCGAGCTGCGAGGCCATCTCTTCCGGCAGGACGCCTGACATGAGCGAGAGCACCTGGCCCACTTTCATGACAGCGCCCTTCATTTCGCCCATGGTCCGTGTCACGTCTTCCGCAGTGCGAAGCATCGCCTGCTTCTTTCGCGCCTGGCGGCGCTCGCCGAATGCAAGATGCGCAACGCCCCAGCGCACGGCCGCGCTGCCCGCGAGCCGCGCCGGTTTGATGGTGCGCTTGATCCGGTTGCCCGAGACTGCCCGTTGCTTCAGGGGTTCGATTCCCTCGCGTAGTCCCAGGAGATGATCCTGGTAGGAGTAACTTCCACCAGCGCGCCGGGATCTGTCGATTGGCTCGCATACCGGGCACCGGCCTTTTCGCCCAGGTAGTGGATGGCAATCTCGCGTGCCAGACCCGCGTCCCCCGGAAGCTGGCGCGTCGTACCCTCGATGACCGCCACTTTGTACGGTGCATCCTTCGTGTCGATCACCACGCTGATGCGGTTGTTCGCAATGAGGTTGCGCACTTTCTTCGATTCCGCGCCGGTGTGGAACAGTGCCTTGCCGTCACGCCAGGCGTACCAGACGGGCATCGCGTGCGGTTTGCCCTTGGGCCCGCTGGTGGCGACGACGGCGATGTGCGGTTCGGAGAGGAAAGTATCAAGCTCGGACTGCGAGAGGGGCATCGGATGACCTGTGTTGAAGATGCGTCCAGCGTGAGCGATGGTCCGCGGCGAGGCAACTCATGCGCGTTTCAGGCGCTCCAGCCGTTCCAGGATCTCAGTCTGCTGCTCATTGATCCGATGGATCTCGACTGACAGCGTGTGGACAGCTTCCAGTGTCCTGTGATCGGCTTCGGCACGTCCTTCTGTTGCCGCCGCCTGCACGTTCTGCCCAACGATGATGACGGACAACAAGACGAGCTGGATGAAGGTCTGCGAGATCCAGGACACGATCACCACCATGTCGCCCGAGTTCACTGCGGAAGGAAGTGAGACAAGCGCGAGCGCGGCGAAAAGATAGGCACACCACATCGAGCCGACCGCGTTCGTGATGAACAGCGCGAACCATGCGTTAAAGCGCCCGATTTGGCTTGCCCCATGGACGATGCGGTGCGCTTCTTCCCGAGCGAATCCGACTGGCCTGTGCTCCAATGCCTGTTGAATCTGCATCTGGTCAACCTCCGCACCGAAGCTTATCGAAGCAGAAGGTCAGCGATAGAGGCCACGTTCGGTCACGAAGCGCGCTACCGCCGGAGGGAGAGGGAGAGACTCGGAGCCGGCAGCGACCGCGTTTCGCACACGTGTCGAAGAAAGCGAAGCCGGAAACTCATCGATCTCGAGCAACAGGATGCGGTCAGCGAACGGGGCGGCGTGTTTCTCGACCCAGGCTTCGACATGGTGCCCTTCCACGTCTCCCCGGTTCGCCGCCAGCACTCGGTGCTGTTCGAAAAACGGCGCGAGCTCGGCTTCCATGTCCGCGTAGTACCGCCGGGCAAACAGCCGCTCGAGAGTGTCAAAGCCGACGATGAAGTCGAATTCGGTGCTGGGAAACGCCGCGGTCAGGGCTGCCGCCTGGTCAACGATCCGCGCCTGGTTCGAAGCGGCCACGGCCAGAGCCCGCCATTCCTGTGCAAGCGCGAGGAGCATGCCGATGCGGTCGGCGAGCGAGGCGCCGTGCACTCCCTTATCCACGTTCCGCGTGGTGAGCATGGCGACGGCATGGTGCAGCCCGTACGCTTCCAGCGCTCGCTGAAGCAGATGTTCGTGCGCAAGGGTAGGCGGGTTGTAAGCGGAAGGCAGCACCGCCGCCGGCCCGCTGAACGCGGGCCCATCATCGAACCGCTTGGCGACCGGCCCTACCGCCCGGTCCAGGCGTTCGAGTGCGTCGCTAACGTCTTCGGCCACGTGACCAATCGTACCGAACTCAGGCGCTCAGGCGCTCCCGGCAGATGCTCCAGTCGATCCGGAACATCTCATCGCTACTCAGCCACTCACGCATGATGCGGCGGCAGTGGTGCACGCTCGCTTCGAGGTTATGCGTCACCAGCGTCCAGCCAGGCTCCGGGTCGGTTCTCACCGCATGGAGCCGCCGGCCTGCCGGATCATAGAAAATCCCACTCATCCCCACATCTCCCCAACGATCTCATGCCTCTATTATCGGCTATGTATCCATAGTTAACGTAGATGGGTACCGG
>CAYTBM010000139.1:0-1164 GCA_964436025.1 uncultured Anaerolineaceae bacterium | reverse complement strand
CGAGAAAGTCGGCGTACCACTCGGCAGTGGTCCGCTTGCGGAACGCTTCATTCAGCACCGGCTCGAGCGCCGCATGGTTGCGCGTGCGCTTCGGGCCCGTCTCGAACCGTTCGTCGTCGATTAGGTCCGGGACGCCGAGCATCCCGCAGAGCAAGGCCCACTGGTTCTCCTCCCCAAAAGCGAGCGCGACGACGATGTGCCCGTCGGCCGTCGGAAAGGCCTGGAATGGCGTGGCGCTCGGGTGACGTGTGCCGAGCGGCCCGGGCACCTCGCCCGTGACGAAGTAACGCATGATCGAGTTCTCGAGCACGGCCAGCTGACAGTCCAGCATGGAGATATCGATCGCCTGGCCGATTCCGCTTCGCTCGCGCTCGTGCAGGGCAGAAAGGATACCCACGGTGGCGAAGAGTCCCGCCGTCAGGTCGCCGTACGACGTGCCTGGGCGCACCGGCCCGCCGCCCGGTTCCCCCGTGATCGACATGATCCCGCCCATTGCCTGGACCACGATGTCGAGCGCCGGCCGGTCGCTGTACGGCCCGGTCTGGCCGAAGCCGGACACACTGGCCATGATGACTCGCGGGTTACGCGCGGAGAGCACGTCGTAGCCCAGACCAAGCCGGGCCATGGTGCCGGGCGTGAAGTTCTCCACCACCACGTCGGCTTTTTCGACAAGCCGCAAGAACAGGTCCTTCCCTTCGGCGGCGCGAAGGTTCAGGCCAATGCTCTTCTTGCCGCGGTTGATGCTGAAGAAGTACCCGCTCCAGCCGTTCTGGTAGGGACCCGTCGTCCGTGAGATGTCTCCATTTGGCGGCCGCTCCACCTTCACCACTTCTGCCCCAAGGTCAGCGAGGATCATTGAGGCGAAGGGCCCTGCGAGCACCCAGGTGAGGTCAAGGATGCGGATGTCTTCCAAGGGTCGTGCCATGCAGCCTCCGGCTGAGTGAACCTGGTCTGCACGGTACGCAGCGAGCCGCGAAGGAACAAAGGAACTGAGGAATGAACGGCTGCACGGTCAGGCGGCGCGAGACCTCTTCCCGCCGCGGTCGCGGGCATGGACGAGGTGGAGGAACTCCTTGCGCGACGCGGTGACCGGATCGGTAGTCCGCCATTGGTGAGCTTCTGTCAGCACCGTGAGGACACCGGCAAACCGCAGCCAGAACACAA
>CAYTBM010000138.1:3840-8385 GCA_964436025.1 uncultured Anaerolineaceae bacterium | reverse complement strand
GCCGACGGCTGGATGCCGATCTACTGGCCGAAGTCCAAGTTCATCGACGGGAAGAAGACCATCGCCGAAGCCTCGAAGGCCGCGGGCCGAGCCGAAGACGCGGTTGAGTGCGTGGCTTCGCTGACGGTGGTGATCAACCCGGACGAACAGAAGGCGAAGATGCAGGCCGCCGGTCCGATCTCGTGGTACGTCACCAATATGGGCGACTTCTACCACGAGATGCTGACGCGCAACGGTTTCGGTGAAGAAGTGGCCGCGATGCGGAAGGTAGCCGAGACGCACAAGCCGCCGCCATTCGGGACCAACCCGGAGCTGATGGCAGCCATGGGCGATCGCATGCTCGAAGAGACCGCCATCTGGGGCGACCTGGAGACTGTGGCCGCGGGCATCGAAGAGCGGCGCCAGCTCGGCGTGGACCTGCCGAGCATCAGCATGCCCCAGGGCCCGCTGGACCAGGTGGAGCGCATCCTGGGGACGCTGGTTTCGTAGGCCGGCTCGCGAGGTCGCGCAATCAAACAAGCCCCGGTCGAATGGCCGGGGCTTGTTGGTTTCAGGGCAGTCCGGGCCGGCGCTAGCGTGCGCGCAGGCGTGGATCGAGCGTGTCGCGCAGCGCGTCGCCAAAGATGTTGAAGCCGAAGACGGCGGCGCTGATAAAGACTCCTGGCCAAATCGCCAGTTCGGGCCGTATGCGCATGTACTGCCGGCCTTCGACGGAAAGCATCTGGCCCCAGGACGGCTTTCCGGCCGGCCCGAAGCCGAGGAAGCTCAGGCTGGCTTCAACCAGGATGACCGCGCCGAGGCCGACGGTCGCGTTGACGAGGATGAGCGGGAAGACGTTCGGAAGGATGCAGACGAGCATGATCCGGGTGTTGCTCGCGCCCATGGAGTGTGCGGCTTCAACAAAGGCAGAACCCTTGAGGGCGAGCACCTGGGAACGGATCACGCGTGAACTTCCAGCGATAGAGAGGATGCCGATGGCCAGCATCATCGCGAGGATGATGTTCACGCCCTTCATCCGGCCGATCACGCCCATGAAGGTGATGAGGATGATGAGGCCGGGCATCGCCTGCCAGGAATCGACGAATCGTTGCACGATTTTATCGAAGACTCCGCCGTAGTAGCCGCTCACGATGCCCAGTGCCGCGGCGCCCAGGGCGCTGATCGCGACCGCTCCGAAGCCAACCGTGATGGAGATTCGGGCGCCGTAAACGAGGCGAGAGAAGACATCACGTCCGAGCGCGTCGGTCCCCATCCAGTGGGCCGAACTCGCTCCCTCCAACGAGTGCCGGAGGCTCTGCCGCGCGGGGTCATACGGAGCAACGATGGGGGCGAAGAGCGCCATGAAGACCAATATCAGGACGAGGGCGACGCCAACCATCCCGAGCGGCTTGCGGCGGGCGAAGGTGATCGAGGCGAACCACATCCGGTACGGGAGCCGGCGGTCCGATGGGCTGCGATAGGTGAATTCCGAGTTCAGAGAAGATGCGCTGCTGGACATGGGCTAGAACTTGATCCTCCGATCGAGGAACGGATAGGAGATGTCCACGCACAGGTTGGCCAGGACAATGAGGAATGCGAACACGAGGTTCGTCGATTGGATGACGGGGTAGTCCATGCGTTGGACGGAGCCGACGAGGTACTGACCCATGCCTGGCAAGGAGAAGATCGACTCGAAGATGGCTGTGCCCGCGATCAGGCCCGGGAGCGAAAGACCAACGACCGTGACCACCGGCACGAGTGCGTTGCGCATCGCGTGGCGGCTGATCACCGCGCGTTCGGTGAGTCCCTTCGAGCGTGCCGTGCGCACGTAATCCTGGCGCATCACCTCCAGCATCTGGGTCCGCACGATGCGCATGAGGCCGGCGCTGGGTGTCAGGCCGATGAGCAGGGCAGGGAGGATCATGATCCGGAAGTGGGCCTCCGGGTCTTCCCAGGCCTGGGCGAACTCCGTGCCGAGAGGCGGGGCCCAGTTGAACCACATCGAGCCGAGCGTGATGACCATGATGGCGATCCAGAAGCCGGGCACGGATTGGAGCAGGATGAAGATCGTGCGCAGTACGTAATCTGGCCAACGGTCCTGCCAGATTGCGGCTGCGACACCGAGCGGGACGGCGATGAACAGCCCGCTCATCAGGCCGACGATGCCCAGTTCGAGCGAAACGGGCAGGCGGTCCTGGATCTCCTCGACGACCGTTGCGCCGTTGAACATCGAGGTCCCAAGGTCGCCCTTGAATATCCCGCCGACCCATTCGCTGTAGGTGCGCACGAGGTCAACCGGGTTCCTGCTGAGGCCGTATTCGTCACGCAGTTCGGCGGCGCGTTCCGGGTCGTTTCCGGCGATGTCGGCTGCGGCGATATCGACCGCGTCGGCATAGATCAGCGGGACGACAACGCGAAGGAGCACGAAGACGATGATGGTGACGAGCCAAAGAGAGAGCAGCGAGAGCATTGCCCGTTGCAAGATGTAGCGTCCCAAATCCCAACCTCTCTTTCCGCTGCTTGCTTTGCGTGCAGTCATCCTGGCCGCCCCGAAAGGGGCCGCCGCCGCCGATGAGCGCCCGGGAAGAGCAGGGCGGACACGCTCAGGCGGCCCCGCCCTTTCCCTGGAGACTGCTGCCGGCGGCGCGCTCTAGCCGGTGTACCTGGACTTGTCGAACCAGATGTGCTCCGCGGCCGAGAAGCGCGCGGACTCGGTGTCCCATGCGCGATGGACCCCGTAGTTCCCGTACCACGGCCAGGCGAAGGTGAAGGTATTCGCCACACCGGGGAACGGGACCGTCGGCATCGTGGTCGCGACGTAGCGCTGCCACTCCCGGATCAACTCGACGCGCTTTTTGGTGTCGAGTTCGGTCCGCTGGGCTTCGATCATCGCATCGGATTTCGGGTCGATGGTGTCCGTGCCCTTGAAGGCCACCTTCTGGCGCGAGCCCTTGCTGTGGTAGTACGAGAAGATGTGGCCGTCCGGGTCAGCCGGGTAATCGGTCGTGGCACCGACAGCGATGCCCTCGAAGTCGGCCTTGTTCCAGTAGAACTTGGGGAGGTATTCGGTTGCGTAGGGCGGATTGACCTGCTTGAGCTTGAAGAGGCCATCGGCTTCGAAGAAGCCCTTGAAGGTCTCGGCCCACTTGGGGAAATCCGTACCGTAGTAGCCCTCGGGGATCCAGTTGATGTCGGTCTCGATGGCGCTGGTGTGGCCGGCGGCCGCGAGCAGCTTCTTCGCCTCCGCGACGTTGAGCGAGAACGACTTGCTGCCTTCGCGCATGTCGGGGCTCTTCGGGTCCACCCAGTAGCCTGATGATTCCAGCCCGCCGGAGAGGTGGGAGTTGTACTTCACGTCCACCGGATAGCCAGCGGCGCGGAGGGCGGTCACGTTGTTCCATGTGTCGAGGTAGGCGTCGCGGTCGACGAGCATGGACAGCGCCACGCGGACGCGGGGGTCCCGGAAGGGGGAGTCCGGGCGCATGCCGAAGTAGAGGAACCAGCAGGCCTTGGAGAGGGCGTTCTGGTCCACCCAGGCCTCTTCCAGTTCCTTATGGAATTCGATGACCTGCTTCGCCGGGGGTGTGAATGCCCAGATCTTCTTGGCTCGGAACTGCGCATCAGCGACGGCGGTTTCACTGATGATTGGCATGTCGATGCCATCGAGCATCACCTTGTCGGCGTTCCAGTAGTTCGGGTTCCGGCGGAAGGTGTAGCCGACGCTCTTCTGGTAGCTATCGAGCACCCACGGCCCGCCGGACCGGGTCTCTTTGAGCGGGTCATACGCTCCGCTGCCCGAACCCTGGGACTCCCTGGGCATGACGAGCAGGTTACGGTCGTATGCGAGCTGGCCGATGGTCGCGGCCATGGGGAATGCCAGCTTGAACTGCACGGTCGCCTGGTCGATGGCGGTCACGGTGGTGATTGGCGCCGTGGAGGAGGCGACATTGGCGAGGTCGACCCGCGTCTGTCCCTTCGCGGCGTACTTGGTCCAGGAAGCGACAACGTCTTCGGCGTCGATTGCGCGGCCGTTTAACTTCGAATCCCATGCGGCCTTTGGCTGGAGCTTGAACGTGATGGTCTGCGAATCGGGCTGTTCCCAGCTGGCCGCGAGATTCGCCTCCACGCCGCCCCTGGAGGCTTCCCTGAGGCCGTCCTTGAAGCGCAGCAGCGTGGGGTAGATGTAGGCCGTCTGGTAGTTCGAGCTATACGAAGTTGCGGACAACGGGTCGAGCGTGACGTCGCCCGTGTAGTAGGTCGTGTTGATGCCGCCTTTGGCGGCTTTCGCGGAAGTGTCCTCGCGCTTGTAGAGGAAACTCTGTACTTCCGCCTGTTTGGATGCCGAGGCGGTTGGGGCATCGGCGACGCTTTCGCTGTCACCGTCGTCCTCGCCGCCACCGCAGCCGACGATCCCCAGGCTGGCCAAGCCAATCCCTGCCGAGGCGCTGGTCCCAAGCACGCGCCTGCGCGACATTCGCCGCATCCAGTAGTTGCCTTCTGTCATGAAAGACCCCTCCTTGATCGAAGGATGGAGCGACTCTTTGCTTCCATTCCCGTTACCGATCG
>CAYTBM010000138.1:0-3740 GCA_964436025.1 uncultured Anaerolineaceae bacterium | reverse complement strand
TTGTGGGCCATGCCCGGAGTGGAGGCGGTGGCCTGGAGGGCTTCGCGGATCAGCTCCTGGGCGACGCTGTGCGGGAAGCCGAATCCGCTGGGGCTGGCGTTCGAAACCAGAGTCAGTGCAGGCGAGATGCGTTCGACCAGCTCCAGGTTCACGCCGTGCTTGGAGGCGTGATGCGAAACCTTCAAGACTTTCGCGCTCAGCAGGTCGGTGCCGGTGGCGGCGCGAATGGCCCGGTTCGCGTCGGAGCTGTTCGGGCCGAGCTGCGGAAAGTCCGTCAGGACATGGGCCCAGGAGAGCGTCTGAGCGTCGGCGCCGAGAATGAGCGACATGGTTGCTTTCTTGTCCACGAGGTTGCGGCCGGCGTCGCGCTTCACGGCGCGGGCGGCGGGGAATTCGATGCGCAGCGAGAGCGACGAGTCATTCACCTCCGTGCCATAGGTGTCGAACTTGTTGCGGAGGCCAACGGATGGGGAGAGGACGGTGACGAGGGCCGATCCGAACCAGCGTTTGTACCCGGCCGTGGGCTGGGCGTAGATGATGTGTGGGTTGGCCTCGATTGCGGCCATCATGTCCAGGTAGTCCTGGGTGGTGTGGTAGTAGCCGGGGTCCCAGAACTCGCCGATGCGCGGCTTCAGCCTGGTCAGCAGCTCGTTCATCCCGCCTATGTGGTCGCTGTGCGGGTGAGTGGCGACGACGAGCGCGACTGAGCCGTCCGGTTCGCCGTTGGCGCCGGGTGAGGGCGCAGCGATGAGTCCCGCCTGCTGCAGGCTGTCGATGAGTGCCGGCACCTTCTTCGTGGTGCAGACGTCGACGATGAGGATGCGGCGGCGGCCCTGCGGATCGACCGGCAGGAGCAGCACCTGGCTGTCGCCGTCACCGACGTTGCAGAGGAAGTAGACGAGCTGATTTGGGTTGAGCGAGGCGACGAAGTCTTCGACCGCGTGCTTTCCGGCGGCGATGGGGGCGGGGACGGTCATGCGCGCACCTGGCCTTGCGCGCCGGCGGCATTGGGCAAGGCCTGCTGGCGAATGTCGAACGCTCCCGGTTCAGCGGCGACTTCAACGGCGGCGGGCGCGGCCACCATCTGCTGGACGTATTCTTCGTCGACGGTTGCGGCGCCGGCGCCGTAGTAAGCGGCCTTGGCCACATCCCGTCCGGCGGCGCTGATGTCCCAGAGTTCGCCGTCAAGGAGGTTCTTTGTGCCGGCGCCTCGTACCAGGAACACGTCGCCGACGCGAAGGAGGCGGTCGGGCGCGGTTTGCGCGTGGGCCGCGCGTTGTTCGTCGGCGCGTTGTTGGAGCGCAGAGCGCGCGACGTGGACGGTGTCTGGGAAACCGCGGCCCCTGGGGAAGGCCAGGCGCCCCCAGCCATCGACCTTCGGCCAGCGGGATACGCGCAGCGCGGCCACGTCGCCGGCGAGGTCATCGACAGCGGCGTAGAGGTCGTCTTCGCGCGTTTCCATGACAATTTCGGTCTCGGCGCCTGCCTGGGCGAGCGCTACTTCGGGTTGCCACAGGCGGGGCCTGGGCTTGAACGAGGCGGCGCTGGCCGGGGCGCGTTCGGCGAGTTTCATGCTGGGTTTGCCTCCTACTTCGTTGAGAGCACGCGGGAAAGGACGATCAGGGCCACGGCCAGGACGCCGGCGCCGAGACCGACCATCACGCCACCTACAGGCAGCACCGCGGCGCTCCCGCCGGCTTTGGTCCAGCTCACGAGCTGGCTGACGAACGAGATCACTTGCGCGAGGACCAGCGCGGCGGCGAGGGTCAGGAGCACTCCGGCGAGCCAGGCGCGCTGCCCGTCGATGGCGACCCCGAACACGCTGTTCGGCATGAGCCGGTCCGCCAGGTCCAGCTTCAGCCACTGGTGGCCAAGCGGGACTCCGAAGGCCAGTGTTGCAACGACGATCGCGATGCCGATGTACATGGGCAGCTGGCGCTTGAGCGCGGCGGCGCGGTTGCGGCGCATGGCGTTGGGGTCGGCGTTATCCCGGATGGAGGCGTCGAGCGAGCCCGCGAGCGTCACGGGGATGGCTGACGCCTGGGGTGAGAGTTCGCGGCTGGCACGGTCCGAATCGGCTATCAGCCCGACAACGCGGCTCATCACCTCGACGCGATTTCGCCAGTAGCCGCTGTGGTCCGAGCCCGGAAAGTCGTCATTCACCACCCGCAGGCAAACGTACGGCGGGCGCGCGTCGGAACTGCCGTTCAGGAGGCCGTCGTCGCGCAGGAGCGTCGTGACGAGGTCGGCGGGGGGTGGGCCCTGTGGCACCGGGTCGTAGCGCGCGTAGATGTTGACCCAGTTGACGAAGTCGACGAGCGGGCGATGCCAGAAGGCGTGCTCGCGCGAATCCTTCGTGCGGCGCATGCGGAACGCGAGGTTTAGCCCGCTGCCGGCGGTGATCCAGCCCACGCGCTTCGGGCGGGAGACGCCGGCCGGCAGTTCCGGGTCGAGCATCCACTGCTTCACCTGGCTTGCGAGGGCATCGAACGAGACGACGCAACCACCAGAATGGGCGACCACGGTGACTGTTTCGTAGCCGGTGAAGCCATCGATTGTGCGCTTCGAGCGCGCCAGCCCGTCCTTGCTCAGCATCCACCAGAGCGCCTGGGCCACTTCGTTCGATGCGCCGGCGAGCGCGAAGCGGCGCGTCGTCATGGCTTGCTGGTCACCGATGGTGGAGACGATGAGGCCGGCGAGTTTTCGCTGCACCGCGACCACCGGGCCGGGTGCGACGAAGCTCAGCGGAAGCAGCAGGAAGAGGTAGAGCGGGACGAGCAGGGTGAGGAGGACTATGGCCCCCACGACGTACACCAGGCAGATGAACAGCCAGACGAGGGCGTCAAGGATCGCTTTGCCGGGGAGCGTCTGAGGAGCGACCCAGAGGCCCTGTTTTGTATCGGGCGGGAGGTGCAGCGTGCCGTCGCTGTCCCGTTCCACGGGGCGGCCCATCAGGTCGTCTCGCGAAAGCGACATCTGCTGGTAGTTGTGAGCGAGGCGCGCGACAGCCCTCACGAAAATCGAGCGCCAGGTGGCCCACATGATGGTCAGGCCGGCGATGACCGCCCAGAACAGCACCGTGCGCGAAGCGCTGGGGCGGAAGTTCTTCGCCCACCAGGCCTCGCGGATGTGCCACTCCTCGTCTCGCGCGTCGCCGCGAATGTTGAGCGTGGCCCAGGCCGAAGCGTCTGCCTCGTTGCGCACGGTGATACTGACGTTTTCGGAGCCGCAGCCGTCGGCGACGAAGCTCGCGAGGGGTTCGACGAATGAGCCGATATAGTCGCCGCGGCCCTGTTCGCCGACGCCGTGGACGATGACCACGCCTCGCCGCACGACCGGGCGAACGCCCGGGACACCCTCCCCAGCACTTCCCATTGCGGTCCCCCCAATCATCGAGTTGGGCGCGAATCAGACGGCGCGGACGATACGCGCGGGACGTGTCACATGACTATGGGGGAGGCCACAGTCAGCAATCCATCCGTATCATCGACAGCACACCGGCGCAGGCCGGACAATCGTGCGCATGCCAACGAACATCGAAGTTTGCGACCAGTTGTTCTCCGCGATCATGCGCGGCGACATCGAGGCTGTCCGCGCGATTTACGCCCCGGACGCCGTCATCTGGCACAACGATGACATGAAGGAACAGACGCCTGAGGAGAACCTCCGCACGCTGGGCTGGGTGACGCGAAACATTAAGGAGCTGCGGTACGAGGAGATGCGCCGGTACGACATCGGCA
>CAYTBM010000137.1:3951-8409 GCA_964436025.1 uncultured Anaerolineaceae bacterium | reverse complement strand
GAGATGCGGTCGCCCTCGGAGTAGTACGAAACGGCGCGTTCGATGATGTCCATGGGCGGACGCTGCGCGCTGCCGGCTCAAGTCGGTATGCGCGCGGTCATATGCCACGAAGGATGAAGCGGATGGGGTCGTTTGCGGCGGAACTCGAACATCCAACACTCTGACCCGCCTGAGCGCCGTATGACTCGTCGGAAGTGATTGCGGGCCGCAGGGTTCGCGGCCCGGCTCATTTGAGCAGCGATTGCCGCCGGTTGCGTCCGTTGGCGTGCCTGCCGGCGCCAAAGGGCCTGAACTACTGGCCGAATGCGCCATTACAGCCGCCGCTCTGGGAACCAACATCACCCTTGAAGCGTCTTACTCTCCAGGGGGTTCGCGTGCGGACGTTCATTCGCAGCCATCGGAGGTTTACGGCCGCTGCCGGCGCGATGGCGGCGCTGGTCACTGGCCTGTGGCTCTACGCCTGCGCCGCGCCGTTCGATGCCCCCGAAACGAAGCTCACCGTCCCCGGCACGGTTGTCCTCGACGCCAACGGGGTGGTGCTTCGGCGGGATGGCGCCGACGGTTTTCGCATTCCAATCGCTCTCGACGATGTCGCGCCCGTCATGCGCGAGGCCACCATCGCGGCGGAAGACCAGCGCTTCGAGCACCATCCCGGAGTCGACCCTCTGGCGATGGCGCGCGCGGTTGTCAGCTTCCGCAGTGAGCACTCGGGCGCTTCGACGATTACGCAACAACTGGCCCGCCGGCTGTACCTCAACGGCGGCGGTGGTCCGCTGCCAATGCGAAAGCTGCGGGAATCACTCATCGCGCTGCAACTGGAGGCGCACCGTTCGAAGGACGAAATCCTCGGGCTCTACCTGAACGAGGTGTATTACGGCCGTGGGGCTTACGGCGTCGAAGCCGCGGCGCGAGTGTACTTCGGCGTGAGCGCGGGGAACCTCGACCTGGCGCGGGCTGCTTTCCTGGCGGGCTTGCCCCAGCTCCCCTCGGTTTACCAGGACCCCGAGGCCGATGCCGCCCTGGCGCGCCGCGATTACGTGCTCGAACGCATGGCGGCTGACGGGAAGGTGACGCGATCCGCCGCCGATGCGGCGAAGCTCGAATCAATAGACCCGCTTCCGGCGCTCGACCCGGCAATCGGTGCGCAGTTCGTTGCCTACGCGCTCCAGGAACTCTCCCGGCTCCGGCCCGACCTGGCCGGCCAGTCCGGTCTGGTCATCGAGACCACGCTTGATGCCGGCCTCCAGCTGGAGTCCGAGCGCCTCGCCAGGCAGCAGATCGAGAAGCTGCGCGGCCGGAACGTGACGAACGCCGCCGTAGTGGTGCTGGATTCGGCTTCCGGCGCCATCCTTGCGATGGTCGGTAGTACCAGCGGCGACATCAACCTGGCCGTGAGCCCGCGCCAGCCTGGCTCCGCATTGAAACCGTTCCTCTACGGCGCGGCGTTCGAGCAGGGCTTCACGGCCGCAACGCCGCTGCTCGATGTCCCCACCACGTTCATCGATGGCGATGAGCGCTACGAGCCGCTGGACTTCGACCGGCGGTACCGGGGAGTTGTGCCGCTGCGCGTCGCACTCGCTTCATCGTTGAACATTCCGGCCGTCGCGACCCTGGAGACGGTTGGTGTGGACACCTTCCTGCGTACCGCCAACGCGTTTGGCTTGAGCACGTTGACCGATGCCGAGCGGTACGGCCTCTCGCTCACACTTGGCGGCGGCGAAGTTCGATTGCTGGACCTGACCGGCGCCTACGCGGCACTCGCGAACCTGGGGGAGCTTTCGCGGCCATACGCAATCACCCGCGTGCGGGACTCGGCCGGCCGCGTGCTCTACCAACGTCCCGTTACGGGGCCCGTCCGCGTCATTTCGCAGGAATACGCCTATCTCCTCTCCGACATACTCTCGGACCGCGACGCGCGAATCCCGGGCTTTGGCCAGATCACTCCATTCGAGTTGCCGTTCACGGCTGCCGTGAAGACGGGCACCACCACAGGATTCCGCGATAACTGGACGCTTGGCTACACATCCGACTTCGCGGTGGGCGTATGGGTCGGCAATGCGGACGCGTCGGCGATGCAGGATGTTTCGGGCGTCGATGGGGCGGGGCCGATCTGGCGAGACGTGATGCTCGCGACGGCGATGACACGGACGCCGTCCTGGCCGGCGCGGCCGCCCGGGATCGTCGAGGCCCGCGTCTGCGCTCCAACCGGGCTGCTCCCGGGGCCTGATTGCCCTTCGCCGGTGCGGGAGCTTTTCGCCGAGGGCACCGTACCGACGAGTACCGAGATGTACTACGTCCGCCAGCCGGACGGCCAGCTGGCCATTTCGCCGCCGCCGGCGGCACGGGCGTGGGCGAAGGACGCCGGGCTGCCACTTGCCACAACGCCCTCAACCGGTGGCCCGGCCGTTCGCATTGTGACACCCGCGAATGGCAGCACCCTCTTCCTCGCTCCGGAACTCTCCGCTCAAGAAGTCGTCCTCCGGGCCACCGCGGGGCCGGACGCCATGCAGGTGACGCTGCGCGTGAACGGAGAGATCGCGGGCACCGTGCCCGGCGGCGACGCCCGCGTTGTCTACCCGCTACACGCCGGCCAGTACCAGCTCCTGGCCACCGCGCTCTACCCAAACGGCGAAACCGCTACGACGACCACCACGTTCGAGGTGAAACAGCGATGAATGATCTGCCCCTGACTCCCTGGCAACGCCAGCAGCGATGGCTGCGCGCGCACCTCGATACGCCGCTGAAACGGTTCGCCGCGGGGACCGGCTGTGCGCTGGCCGTGGCGCTGCTCGGTACGCTGGCGTTCTTCGCCGCCCGAGACGGCAGCCACACGGCGTACCAGGACCCGCCGGGGTTCGCACTGAGCCCGTCCGGCGACGACGTGGCGCGGCTGGCGCCCATCCGGGTGACGTTCGCCAGCCGCCCGGAAGACCGGACGGCAGAACACCTCGTGCGCATCGAGCCGCAGGTCGCCGGCACTTACGCCTGGCTGAGCGACCGGACGGTCATCTTCCAGCCGGACTTCCCCGGGCTCCTCCGCGGCGGCGAATACACGGTCGTGGTGCCGCCGCGGCCGGAAACGGGGCTCAACCAGGAGGTGCGCCGCTCGTTCACTGTGACGGGGCTGCTCACCGTTCAGCAGGCCATTCCCGGAGACGGTGACAGCGAAGTCCCGGTTGAAGCGCCGATCCTGGTCCAGTTCAGCCGCTCGGTCGCCCCGCTGACCACGCTATCCGCGCAAAGCACAACGCCCGTGCTGGTATTCGACCCACCCCTGGAAGGCACGGGCGAGTGGCTCAACACCTCGATCTATCGCTTCGTCCCGAAGGTGCTCGCTCCCCACACGACGTATCGCATCACAATCGCGAAAGGTCTGACGTCGGCCGCCGATGGAGTCCTCAAGGAGGACTACACCTGGAGCTTCACGACGATTAGCCCGGCCGTCGCCGCCGTGACGCCCGACAACAATACCCAGTACGCCAGCCCGACCCAGACGGTAACGGTGACCTTCAACCAGCCGATGGCCGATTCGGCCGGGGCGGGCATCTCGTTGAGCGGTCCCGGCGGCGCGGCGGTGGCGGGCGCCGTTACGTGGGACGCATCTCATGCCGTCGCGACATTCACACCGGCGGGCCGGCTGGACTACATGGCCGACTACACGGTGCGCGTTGCCGCGGGGCTGAGCGGCGCGAACGGTGGGCAAACCGCCGCCGAACGAAGCTCGACGTTCAAGACGGTTGGACTGCCCGCCGTCTCATCCACGCAGCCGGCCAACGGCGAGGCGGCGGCCAACCGGTACGGCGTCTTCTTCAATTTCTCGAACCCGATGGACGAGGAGTCGCTCGAAGGAAAGGTCACGGTCAGCGGTATCCCGGCTGATGAGGTGATGACGCACCTGTACAACCTCCAACTGTACGTAGGCGTGTCGCTGAAGCCATCGACGTCGTACACGGTGACGCTCGCGCCCGGCGCAAAGGACCGCTACGGGCAGGTCATGGGCGGATACTCCTTCTCATTCACCACAGGGCGGCTTCCGTCGTCAGTCAGTCTCGCCCTGCCGGGCTACGGCTCGTCGGGGACCTACTCCGCTTCCGCTGAGCCGCTGCTGTACTTCCATTCGACGAACAGCTCCCAGGTCAGTTTCACGCTCTACCCGCTGACTGAATCAGAAGCGGCGCTCGTCATGAATCCCCGAGGCGGCAAGGGACCGAACTGGGCCCCTTCGCAGCCCGCGCAGCGCAGCTGGACTGTCCCGGTCGACAGCAAACTCAACGAGATCTTCCTCGGCTCCACCTCGCTGTCCGGCGGCGGGCCGCTGCCGAAGGGCTATTACTACGTCACCACTGGCGGGGACTTCGCTTCCTGGCTTGCGTTCGCGGTCGTCGATTCGGTGATCGTGACCAAGCTTTCGAACGACCAGTTGCTCGCCTGGGTACTGGACCACGACAGCGGCCAGCC
>CAYTBM010000137.1:0-3851 GCA_964436025.1 uncultured Anaerolineaceae bacterium | reverse complement strand
GATCGGCCGATCTACCGGCCCGGCGAGACCGTGGACTACAAGGGCATCGTCCGCGCGGACGACGACGCGCAGTACACGCTGCCGCCCACGGATCCGCCGCTGGATTTCGTCATCCTGAACGCACGCGGCCAGGAAGTTCAACGCACACAGATCCACACCAGCGACTTCGGCACGTTCGCCGGCAGTTTCGTCCTCCCGGGTGATGCGCCGGTCGGTGACTACTCGATCAGCATTCAGCAGCGCGGTGACGAAAACGGCCGCTTCATGCCCATCGTGGGGAATAGCTTCCTCGTGGCCGAATTCCGCAAGCCTGAGTTCCAGGTGGAGGTTTCGACTGCCGCCCCGGCGTACATCAACGGCGACGCTATCGATGTTTCCGTGGCGGCGAACTTCTACTTCGGCGGGGCGGTGGCTGGAGCGGCGGTCGAGTGGTCCGTCATGGCCACCCCGTTCTCCCCGCGCGTCGAGGGTTACGAGCACTTCTCGTTCAATGACTACGATTACTGGCGCACCGCGGTCAACGAGGAACCGATCCGCGCGTCGGGTACGGGCGTGACCGGCGCGGACGGCATTGCGCATATTCCTGTCCCCGCCGCGCTCAAGGCTTCAGAGGGCGCGCAGCAGTTCACTATCTCGGCGACGGTGACGGACGCGAGTGCCCAGGCGGTAGCGTCGAGCACCATCGTCACGGTCCACCCTGCCGCCGTCGTTGCGGGAGTCCGGCCCCGCGAGTATGTCGCTACTTCCGGGCAGCCCGCGGAGATTGACCTTGTCGCCGTCGATACCGACGGCAAGACAGTCGCGGGACAGCCCATCACGGTCAGCGTGTACCAGCGCAAGTGGGTGACAACGAAACAGCAGACGGCCGACGGCGCGCGCCGCTACCAGAGCGAGCCGGTCGACACGCTGGTCGCGACCCTTCCCGCCACCTCAGGCGCCGACGGCCAGGCGGCAGTGACCTACACCCCGGCCGCGCCGGGCACGCTGCGGATGGTTGCCGCGGTAACGGATTCGAAGGGCCGAACGGCACGTTCCGCCACCTACCTCTGGGTCGCGGGCAAAGAGTACGCAAGCTGGCGGATCACGAACGACGACACGGTCGCCCTCGTCGCGGACAAAGATTCGTACGAAGTTGGCGACACAGCCGAGATCCTCGTGCCGGCTCCGTTTGAAGGCGCGACGGGCCTCGTGACCGTCGAGCGGGGCAAGGTCATCACGCGCGAGGTTCGCTCCTTCGCAACGAACAGCGAGCGGCTCTCGATCCCGATCACCGACCGGTCGGTGCCGAATATCTTCGTCTCGACCGTCCTGTACCGGCCGCCGACGGCTGAAGACCCGGTGCCGCGCTACAAGGTGGGCTATGTTGCCCTGAGCGTGTCGACCAGCACGCGCCACCTCGACATTTCGATCCGGCCCGACCGCGAGCAGGCCCAGCCGGGCGAGACCGTCAAGTACGACATCCGCGTCACTGACTCCGAAGGCCGCGGGGTCAAGGCCGAGGTCTCGGTGTCCGTCGTGGATAAGGCGCTGCTCGCCCTCGAGCAGGAGCGGGGACCCGACGGGCTGCGCGCGTTCTGGTTCGAGCGTGGGCTCGGGGTCTTCACCGCGTCTTCGATGGCGGTTTCGGTGGACCGGGCCAACGACGTCATCGCCGAGCCCCCAGCCGGAGGCAAAGGCGGTGGAGGGCTCGAAGACGACCGTCTGCGGCAGGACTTCCGCAATTCCGCGTACTGGAACGCCCAGCTCGTGACCAGGGAGGACGGAAGCGCCTCGGTGGAGGTGAAGATGCCGGACAACCTGACCACCTGGCGCATGCAGGTGCGCGCGGTGAGCGGCGACACCATGGTCGGCGAGGGCCAGAACGAGCTGATCTCCACGCAGCCGCTCTTGCTCCGGCCGGCGCTTCCGCGCTTCCTCCGCGTCGGCGACAGCGTGGATCTCCGGACGCTCGTGCGGAACGCGACCTCGAAATCGGTCGACCTCACCGTCTCCGCCGATGTTGAAGGTATTGAGCTCAAAGACTCTGCCGCGAAGAAGGTCACGGTCGCGGCGGGTGAGTCCGCAGTCCTGACCTGGCCCGCCGAAGTGTCCGCGGACGGCACCGCCAGGGTGACGTTCAAGGCGTCCGGCGGCGGCCTCGAAGATGCCGTGACGAACCAGTTGCCTGTCTACCTGGACGTCACGCCGGAGACAACCGCCACCGGCGGCATCGTCACCGACGAAGGAGAGCTCGAAGCCGTTTATCTCCCGCCGTTCGCCATCCTCAAGAACGGGCGGCTGGACATCGCGGTCCAGTCGGCGCTCGCCGGCTCAATGGCTGAGGAGCTCATCGCCTTTGCGCCACGGCCGTACGAAGACAACGTTTACCGGGCGAGCAGGCTCATCGCCACGCTCGGGGTGGCGCGCGCCGAAGCGTCCGCGGGCCAGTCAGGCGGGCGAGACGGCAGTATCACGAGCGACCTCGCGGGCCTCATCTCAGCCCAACGGCCAGACGGGGGCTGGGCCTGGTGCAACGATGCTCGCTGCCTCTCGGACCCGTACGTCACGTCATTCGTGCTGTTCGCACTCGGCGAAGCCCGCCACGATGGGCGTACCTTCGACAAGACCGGCCTGGAGCGGGCGAACAGCTATCTGTCGGTCTACATCAACCGCACCGCCGATGTCCTCAACCCGGTGGACCCGAACCAGCGGGCAATGATGCTGGCGTCTATCGCGGCTGCTTCGGGCGAAGGCGGCGGCGCCGTCACGGCTTCCCGTGCCCTGTTCGAACAGTACCGTTCGCAGCTGACGAACTGGGGACGGGCGTACCTCATCCTGGCGCTGGCCGATTCTGGCGTTCAACCCACGGACGACCAGGTCCGGGCGCTGTTGAACGACGTGGCCTCCGCCAGCATCCCGAGCGCCAACGGCAACCACTGGGAGGACAAGCCGGTCCGTGGCTCGTTCATGACTGACACGGCCACGACGGCGCTCGTGGGCCTCGCGCTCGCGCGCGTGCAGCCCGAACAACCGCTTTTCGCGCAGTCCGTGCGCTGGCTCGTGGTTGCGCGGTCGGCGCAGGGCTGGACAACGCCGGTCGAGCGCTCCATCGGCGTGGCCAGCCTCACCGCGTATGCCGTGACGACGGGCGAACTGGCGGGCAACTTCAGCTACGAAGTCCAACTGAACGACCAGAAGATCCTTTCGGGGCTGGTGAAGCCCGGCCAACCGCTGAAGAACAGCGCGAAATCCGTGCCGCTCACCGACTTCAAGGCCGGGAGCACAAACGTCGTCGCCTTCCTGCGCGACTTCGACCTGCCTGGCCGCCTCTACTACGCCCTCAATCTCCGCTACTTCACGCCTGCCAAAGGCGTGGAGGCGCTGAACCGTGGGTTCGCCATCAGTCATCAGTACTCTCTGCTCGACGCCCCTGGCACCCCGGTGACGAACGCGACGCTCGGCGACACGGTGCGCGTGACCGTCACGGTCCTCGTCCCGGCGGACCGCCACTACGTGACCATCGAGGACCTTCTTCCAGCCGGCCTGGAGCCGATCGACACCCGCCTCCAGACCGTCGATCCGGCGCTGAAAGCCCAGCTCGAAGCAGAACGCCGCAAGGCAGCGGAGGCGAAGCAGGGCGGTTACGTCGCTCCATGGTTCCGCTGGTACTGGAGCCCGTGGCAGTTCACCGAAACCCGGGACGACCGCACGGTGCTCATCGCCACCGATCTGCCGCGCGGCGTGTACGAATACACCTACTATGCCCGTGCCACCACGCCCGGGACGTTCTTCATCGCGCCGGCGCACGCCGAGGAAACCTATTTCCCGGAGACGTTTGGGCGCAGCGACAGCGGGAGCTTCACCGTGGCCCC